>JAKMGP010000167.1 GCA_022424905.1 Akkermansiaceae bacterium
TGGATCAAAGTCAAAGATTACCTCGCAAGCCTCCCTTCCGGCGACGCAACCTTGGCCTTCCGTCAAATGGTCACCCAACTCAACGCGCCAGTCACCGTCCGTCCGCGCAAAGAACTTACCAGCCTTGGTGCTAAACAACACCAGCAACAACAATATCTCCGGCCCGAAGAATTTCTTGCCTTAACCGACGCCTCACAGAAGGCTCCAGACAACTCTGTTCTTCCCCAGCTCGCCACCTTAATCAAAGGTGAGCGAAAGCCTCCACCCGACTTCTTTGCAATCCTCGCAAAAGGAACTCGTTATTTTGGTCTTAGCGACGAAGAAACAAGATCCCGTACCGCTCGACTCTTGATTGAGGCCGGACATCTCGACGAAACCATCATATTTCTTCCCTCACTCAAAGTGGCCAAGGAAAAGAAAAACCACGCTGCCCTAAACCTTCTTGGTCGCTACTATGCCGAATCTTACTCCGTGGGTCGTGATGGCGAGCATCTTGAAAACGGTTGGCAAATTTCGCTTGGAATCATTCGCGACAAAAAAGCCCCACTCAACGAACGGGCTGAGGCCCTTTACCGAGCCCTCGCTCTCGTCCCTAATCTCGAAGACGGCACCGGAAGCGACTGGCTGACCGAAACATTCTCCAGCGCATCTACTGAGGGATTTGAAATCCTCGCAACCGTTGGAACTATGACCGCCCAAGTTCGCGAGCATCGCTCGCCTGACTTCCGGCTCGAACAACTCAAGCTCCAAACCGCAGCAGTCGCAGCGCTTACTTCCAATGAGGAAATCGACCTCAAACCATGGCAAGAAATCCTCACTCTTTACGTTCGTAACTGGAATGCCGAAGCCAAACGCTCCTACCAACTCGACACCTCAAACTCGATGCGCCCGCAGGCCCAAGTCGATGCCTATGGAAATCTTTTCTACTCCCGCTACAAGCCACCGGTTCAGCAAAGCAGTTCCCGCACCATCCCGGCAATTCCTTCCGGCGACCTACTTCGCACTCGCCCCAGCGAGCAATGGCTCACGCAGGTCGATTCCGCAGTACGGCTCGAAAACGTCGTTCTCTCCGCTAAGCTCTTCCTCAAAGTAAAAGAAGAAGAGAAGGCATTCCCAATCCTCAAGAAACTTGCAAAGATAAAGCCTGACGAAAGTAAGGAATTAGTTCGCGAAATGATCCGAGTGTGGGCCGAGAACAACAACCCAAACCAAAAAAGTCGCTACCGATCAAGCTACTCTTATTACTACGGATACAACCAAAGAGCCGAGACCATCCCACTCACCCGCTCAAAGCAGGAACGTAACCTTAAACTTTTAGCTAAGATGGTTTCGGAAGTGAAAGCACTTGGACTCGATGAAAACTTTCAAGAGGAATTTGCCGACGCCTTCATTCGGGCTCACTCTCAAGCCGAAGTCTGGCGAATTGAAGCTCTTACATCTGTTTTTGGAGAAACCTCCAAGCTCGACGCCGGCACGACCACCTCGCTCCTCCGTCGCATGCGACAAAATCTCGCTCTTCTCTGGCCCAACCCCAAACTACAAGAGCAGGCTAAAACCAACCGGAAAGACAAGGAACTCATTGCTCAAATTTTCAAAGGCTACGCCGCTGCCAAAAACCTATGCCTCGACGCACTTGATCAGCACCCCGACAACTGGGCGCTGAAGTTACAACTTGCTTCAATTAAATATGAAGAGTCTAACTACAAGGCGGGACTTGCCTCACACCCCGAACACTCAACCACCAAGGGCTTCGCGCTTGAAGACCTCGCCACTGCCACTTCAGATTACATTTCCACCCTTCCTCTTGAGGACGAGGATGAGGAATCCACCGAAGCCTTCACCACTTGGTTCTATGCCGCACTGGGTTCCCCTGATCTTGCCGCCCTCAAAGCTGAGCACCAACCTATACAAGCAGAATTCGTGAAAATAAAAGCGGCACTCGAAAGCATCCCTGAATCTTCCCGTCAACGTCACCTTGACGAATTTGCCAACACGCTCAATTCACGCCTCGCCAACGTTAAAGCAGATCTCAAATACCGCTTTTTAGAAGCCGCCCTTCAAATCACCGGCAAGCACGAACGCATCGAGGAAGCCGCGCGCGTCTTTGAATACTATCAAGATCTAGTCACCGAAATCGAGCTCGATGTGCACCTCGATGGTCCTGACCAGATTGACGCTGATCAACCTTTTGGTCTTTTCGTCAATCTCCGCCACACCAAGGAAATCGAGCGTGAGTCTGGCGGCTTCCAACGCTACCTTATCAACCAAAACAACTCGCCGTATTCATACAACTACGGCCGTCCTACCGAGGACTACCGGGACAAGTTCGAAAAAGGCGCTCGCAGCGTTCTTGAGGAGCATTTTGAGATTCTCTCACTCACCTTCCATAACTCAAAGGTCACCTCCCGGACTGATGCCCAAGATGGTTGGACTGTTACTCCTTACGCTTACTTCCTCCTCAAGCCAAAGGGCCCCGAAATCGATGCCGTTCCACCACTCAGGATAGATCTCGATTTCTTAGACACCTCCGGCTACGTCGTTCTCCCTATCGCTTCCGCCGCAATACCGATCGATGCCAGTGGCAAAACTCCAGCACGTCCTTACCGAGACCTTTCGCTCGCTATGATTCTCGACCAACGCGAGACGGGGAAGGAGGGAACCGTGACCCTTGAAATCCGGGCCTCTGGACACGGGCTTGTTCCCGCAATCGGAGAATTGATCAAGCTTCCTATCGAGGGCTTTGAGGTCTCCTCTACCGACGACCGCGAATTGCAAGTCGATGAACTCGATGCCCGGACTGATGATGGAGCCCCCATCTCGACTCACGAATGGCGCCTCGTCCTCGAGTCAAAATCTGAAAATCTACCTGAAAACTTCACCTTCCCTGAGGTATTGGCCAATCTTTCGACACGAGAAGATGAAGGTCTCACTCTTCAAAAATACGAGGATGTTGATCTTGTTGCGGTGGAGCAAACAACTCCAATTCAGGGTGGCTCCTCCAAATCTCCACCCTACCTCTTGCTTTTAACCCCACTACTTCTTGTGATCTGCATCTCAACCTACTTCCTCTTCTTTAAAAAAAGGGAGGAGATTGCCCTTCAGAATAGACCGGAGCTTCCAGCCACCCTCACCCCAGTCAGCTTGTTAGCTTTTCTCGAAGATCTACACCGTGATACTCAGCTATCAAAAGAAGCGCGGGCAAAAATCCAAAAATCCATCAAATCCCTTAAAGATCGCTCCTTTGGACCGGAGAGCGATATTCCGACGATCGACGAATTGAGGAAAATTGCCGAAGGTTTGATCAATCCACTCCAACAAGCTGGTTAGAAGCTGTTCAAAAACGATTGTTAGACCCTGCTCGCCTTTTGCGTAATTAGGGCTACCCTTACACCTCGTATGTCACAGTTGATTCGCATTATTCTTCCCATCGCCGTTCTGGCCGTGGGATACTTTTCGTTTCATCAACTCTCTGACGAAAAAGAAATGCCGCCTCCTCGCATCGGTGAACGAAGACTCATTGAGGCCCAAGCCAACCCCCTCCAGAGAGAAGACTACCAAGTCGTCCTACAATCTCAGGGTTTAGTACAACCCCACAATAGAACCTCTTTAACGCCAAGGGTTGGTGGCCGGGTTCGTGAAATCTCACCAAATTTTGAGAGCGGATCATTTTTCAAAAAAGGGGAGACCCTCCTAGTTCTAGACCCCACCGATTTCCAGACTGCTAAAACGGCGGCTCTTGCCCGCCTTGCGAGAGCAGAAGCGAGCCTTGCTCAGGAAGACGCACGTGCTAAGCAAGCCCTGCTTGATTGGAATGATCTCGGCTACACTGAACCACCCACCGACCTTGTCCTTCGGAAGCCTCAACTCAAGGAAGCAAAAGCAAATGTAAAGGCTGCTCAAGCAGATCTCGATGACGCTATTCGTGATCTTGAACGCACCGAAGTTATTGCTCCGTATGCTGGTCGAGTAAGGCAACGATTGGTCGGCTTAGGACAATCCGTAAGCTCCGGGACAGTCCTCGGCGAAATTTTTTCCACCGACTTCGCGGAAGTTCGTTTATCTCTTTCCGCGAAGGAACTGATCCACGTTAAGCTCCCCGATAACCCAGAAGATCCACCTGTCGATGTCACTTTAGTCGATGCCTTGACCGAAGGATCCGAGAAAACTTGGGAGGGTGAAATTGTTCGCACAGAAGGGATTCTCGACGCTAAATCACGCAAACTTTTTGTGATCGCCCGGGTAAACGATCCCTTTGGCTTGGAGGGGTCTGAAAACAAAAGCAATAACGAACCCCTTCGAATTGGCCAGCCAGTGCGGGCCATCCTTGAAGGAGCCACTATTCCGGATGTTTTTGTCATACCTCGTAAGACCCTATATCGGCCAAATGAAATTCTCACCATCCACCCGACTGAGTTCACCCTAAAGCGGCAGAAGATTACTCCTATCTGGACCGACCCTGAGAATCTCGTCGTCAGCAAGAATCTTATCGAAGGCTGGTATCTGGTTACCAATAGGCTAACAGCAGCTCCGGAAGGAGCCAAAGTTGAGATTGTTGAGCCAGAAGAGGTGCCCAAAGCGGCTCTCAAGAAAGAGGACCCAAAGCCAGCGGCCTAAAAATTGCTAGATCAAGCCAGGAGCTGATAACCGTTTCTTTTTTGTCTCGCCATGACCTTTGATCTTGAAGCCATTCCTCCTGGCGATCGCTATCGTATTCTCGCCTCGCTGATCACACCTCGGCCTATCGCTTGGGTCACAACTCAGGATCGCGAAGGCAAGATCAACGCCGCCCCCTTTTCTTTTTTTAACGTCTTTGGATCCAATCCACCACTTGTTGCATTTGCTCCAGGAAACAAAGACCGAAAGACTCCAAAAGATACCGCTCGGAACATTCGTGAAACCAGAGAATTTGTCATTCATATGGTCGACGAACCGCTTGGAAAAGTGATGGTCGCTACCTCCGCAAGTCTTCCGCATGGCGAGAGTGAGGTCGATCTCAACGATCTAACCACTCTGCCCTCTCAAAAAATCACGGTTCCACGAATCGCCGATGTGCCGGTTGCGCTCGAATGCACCGAGCACTCAACAATCGAAATTGGAAGCAACCGGCTGGTTGTCGGAATTGTCCATTATATTCACGTTCGTGACGGTCTCATGGATAAAAAAGGCTATCTCCTGCACGAAAAATATCACCCACTAGCTCGCATGGCCTCCCCCGATTGGTATTCCCGCACCAACGATCAATTCAAAATCCCTCGCCCCGACTAAGCTTCGGGTTCGCGGCCTGCACCGGTTATATTTAACCGGCGGGACAGTCTGCAACCCGAATCTGTTGCTTACGCGATTGCCAAGGCCCTTCCAAACTCTCAACTTACCCACGTCGCGGCGAACTGTCATTTGCCGCAAACCGACCAATATTCTCTTAATCAAAACATCAACTAATTCCTAAATTCATGATCACCAAACGCATCACTACTGAGCAAATTCTCGCCAACCTAAAAGCCAAGGTTGACGCCCGTATTCCCATCATGATTTCCTCGGCGGGATCAGGCCTTGTTGCAAAACTCCAAGAGGTGGCCGGTTCCGACTGCATTAATACTTTCTCCGGAGCCCGCCTTCGGGCCAACGGGATGGGCACCATGTCCATGATGTGGCCCATTCTCGATTCCAATAAGCAAACCCTCGACTATACCCGCGAGGATATTATGCCAGCTCTCAGTGGTAAATCCTTCGTCTGCGCCTGCCTGAATGCCAACGATCCCCTCAAAGATATGCGCATGGTTCTTCAACAATGCAAAGACATGGGCGTTCAGTCCGTCTCAAATATCGGACCATCAGTTTCTTATGTAGACCACGATTCCGAGATTTTTAAAGTGATCACTTCCGCCGGTATCACCATCCAAAACGAAATCGACATGCTCATTCTCGCTAAGGAAGAGATGGATATGGTTTCTGTCGGACTCGCTTTTACTGAAGAGGATTCCTATGCGATCTGCGAGCAGGCTAAGCCCCATATTTTCTGCTACCACGCAGGCACAACCAAAGGTGGCATCAAAGGCTACGACAACGGCATGACAATCGAAGAGACGGCAGAGCAAACCGAAAAGGTTTATCAAAAGTGTCGCGAGCTAAGCCCCGATACCATTCTCGTGGCTCATGGTGCTGCCATGGAAACTCCATCCGACGCCCAATACATGCTCAACAATACCAGCGGGCACGGTTTTTGGACCGGATCCTCTACCGAACGTCTCCCCATCGAACAAGCCGTCTCAGCAGCAGCCGACGAATTCCGTGGGCTGAGCTTTGATAAATAAGACCCCTTTCGATGAAAGCTTAGGCTTCGTTCCAACACTCTTTAATGAAGCCCTCTGCCGTCGATCGGCCGAGGGCTTTTTACATCACACCTATCGCCAATAACCAACATTCTCATCATTTTCTGATAATCACCATTCCCAAGATCTAGTTGGTATGAAAGCACCTTAAAACCACTCAAATATGTTCTCCTCTCTCCCCTCGAAAATTATCCTCTGCGTCCTCTCAATGCTCATATTGGGCTCAGCAGGAGGTTTTCTGACTTCCTCATCACTGAAAGACTGGTTTGAAGCACTAGAGCACCCTCCAGGCCGTCCACCCAACTGGGTATTTGGCCCGGTCTGGTCCACCCTATATTTTATGATCGGCATGGGTTTCGCTATTATTTGGCACCGTAACCCGGACCAAATCGGAAACACTAGGCTCACTGTCTTCTTCATCATTCAACTCATCCTCAACCTCGTGTGGACCCCCCTGTTTTTTGGATTCCATCAAATCGGAACCGCCCTAGTTGTCCTTATCTCGATGTGGATTTTCATTACTCTTACGATTCTCGAATTTAAAAAATTCTCAAAGTTCGCAGCCTACCTCTTCATCCCCTACCTCCTCTGGGTCACATTTGCGACCTACTTAAATGGTGGTTATGCCTGGCTCAACTAGACTTACCCTGATGATCTCACAAAACAGGACACAAATCCGATTCCATGAAAATACGAGTCGGATCATACGTAAACCTCATATGCAACGGCTTTTAAAATTCCTCGCAACCCTCATCCTTTTGCCTCTCCTCTCCCAGGCAAATGAACGGCCTAACATTATCATAATCATGGCAGATGATATGGGATACTCCGACATCGGCTGTTATGGTGGAGAAATCAAAACGCCTAACCTCGACCGTCTTGCCTCCAAGGGGATGCGCTTCACCCAATTTTATAACACTGCCCGCTGCTGCCCCACCCGAGCTTCCCTGCTCACCGGTCTATACGCCCATCAAGCCGGGATCGGACACATGACTGGGAACTACGGTATTCCCCAATACCAAGGCTACCTAAACAAGAAATGCGCCACAATTGCTGAAGCGCTCAAACCTGCTGGTTATCGCGCCTATATGGCTGGGAAATGGCATGTTACTCCAAAGATCTCTGCTAACGATCCTAAAGACAACTGGCCCCGCCAGCGTGGATTCGACAAATTCTTTGGCACTATCCACGGCGCCGGCTCCCTATTCGACCCCAACTCACTCACCCGAGGCAACACCCAAATCACTCCTGAGAACGACCCGGAATACGATCCAGAAGGGACTTGGTATTACACCGACGCCATTTCAGACAACACCGTCAAACACCTTAAATCTCACTTCAAAAGCCACGCCGACAAACCTTTCTTCCACTACGTCGCTTACACCTCCGCTCACTGGCCTATGCACGCCCTTCCTCAAGACATCGCTAAATACGATGGCAATTACGATGGCGGTTATGCCCCAACTTACCAAGCCCGCCTCAAAAAGATGAAGCAGCTCGGACTCATCGATTCCAAGTGGGAAATTCCCGGACCCGTGGGTGATTGGTCAAAAATCGAACTGAAGGAATGGGAGTCCGCTTGCATGGAAGTCTATGCCGCGATGGTTGACAACATGGACCAAGGTATCGGCCGAATCGTCAAATGCCTCGAAGAACACAAGCAACTCGACAATACCCTCATTTTTTATCTTCAGGATAACGGAGGCTGCGCCGAAGGCTTTGGCCGGGGCAAGCTTGTCGGCCCGCTTAAACGTCCATCCAAGCCTACCCTCAAACCTATGGGGAAGAACGAACTTCAAACTAATATGATTCCCACCCAATCTCGTGATGGCTATCCGCTTCGCCGCGGCAAAGGCGTCATGCCTGGGCCTCCTGAAACTGAAATCGGATACGGCGAAAACTGGGCTAATGTCTCAAACACTCCTTTTCGTGAATACAAACACTGGGTTCACGAAGGGGGCATTTCCTCTCCTCTCATCGCTCATTGGCCTGATGGCATCAAGGCTCCAGTGGTTCTCTCTACCAACCCAACTCTCAATCCCTATTCACGTAACTCAGCCGAGCCCACGCACCTTATCGACCTAATGGCTACCTGCCTTGATCTCGCCAAGGCTACCTATCCGAAGGATAAGATTCCGGTTGAAGGAACTTCCCTTGTCCCAATTCTCAAGGGTCAGGCCCTCAAACGGGGTAAGCCCATCTTCTTCGAGCACGAGGGTAACCGTGCTGTTCGCGATGGTGATTGGAAGCTCGTTGCCAAGAGCGTGAGAGGAAAATGGGAACTCTACAACATCCCCTCGGATCGTACCGAAATGAAGAACCTCGCCAAAAAGCATCCAGAAAAGGTACAGAAGATGGCAGCCCAATATGACCAATGGGCCAAAGAACGAGGTATCGTTCCTTTCGGATCTTGGCGACAAGAACAGAAAAATAAGAAAACCAAACCCTCCGGGAAAAAGATCTTCAACATCAAACCCGATGATACATTCACTTCTAAAACATCTCCGAACATTGCAAATCGCCCATTCAAGGTCACGGCCGAGATAGAGAAGTTCCCTGCCTCAGGAGTCATCCTCTCTCAAGGTGGCTCCAACCACGGTTGGTCTTTCTACCTCAAAGATGAGCACCTCTGCTTCACGGTCCGCCGCGGAGGAAACCAAAAGACCACGTCCCTCAAAGTTCCCTCCAACTGCAAAGGTCCCTTTGAAGCCATCATTGGTGAAACAAGCATCACCCTTGTGGCCGGTGAAGAACTTAACACCGTGAATCCTAACGATTTCCGTCTGAGCGCTCAGCCCATCGACATTCTTGAAGTCGGCCGAGACAGTGGTGGAATCGTCGGACACTATAGCCAGGACTTCAAGCTCACGGTCCCTATCAAATCAGCGACTGTCACCTTAGATTAGAGACAGCCCTTATTTTACGACTGTCTTCTTAACCAAGTATTGGGACCTGCCAATGTCCTGCCCACGAAGAGACTAGGCTTTCCCGCAAGCGTGTGGGTCTGACTGGCAGGTCGAACCGGTCATTTAAAATCCGATCGATGAGGCAGCTTAAGTCTTTTGCCTCTAACCTAATGGGGGGATACCAAGCTGCTCTGGCAGGGCTGTTCTTGGGCGCCAAGTCAAAATCTCAGGATCACCATTAGTCACTAGTACAGTGTGCTCGAAATGACTCGACGGCCGACGATCCGAAGTCGAAACCGTCCAACCATCATCCAACCAATCAACCGTTCCCACACCTGCATTGATCATGGGTTCAATCGCCAAAATCATCCCGGCCTTTAAAATGGGTGATTTGCCGCCAGGGTGGTAATTAGGCACTTGGGGCTCTTCGTGTAATTGGCGTCCAACGCCATGACCCACCAGATCTCTAACGACGGTAAAACCAAATTTGGTGACATAATCTTCAACAGATCCACAAAGATCATAAAGCGCAGCACCTGCCCGGGCATGAGAAATTGCCACAAAAAGAGACTCTTCTGTCACCGCGAGAAGCCGCTTCTGCTCGCCATTGATTTTACCAACCGGCACTGTAAGGGCGTTATCGCCGATCCATCCCTGCCGTTTCACTCCTACATCGAGCTTCACTAGATCTCCATCCTTGATGACGCGATCCCCACCAATCCCATGCACCACCTCCTCATTCATTGAGATGCAAGTATAGCCCGGGAAATCACGATATTTATAAAAAGCGCTCTTCACCTTGTGCTCTTCTATCAAAGACAAGGCATATTCATCTACCTCGCCGGTTGTTTTTCCAGCTGCAATGAATCCAGCCGTCCGCTGTAAAACATCACTCGCCACCTTACCAGCTTCCCGCATCATCACGATCTCCTGCTTGGTCTTAATGGGAATCTTAGAATATTTGGCCATGGCAACAGGAGTTAACGACTAGGCGCCCAACGGTCAAGACGTAGAAAATCATCCCGCTTCTTACCACCATTGAAAAGTAAGCAATAGGCCGTCGCTACCCCTTCACCCTCCCATAAACCTCATCAGGAGAGCCCATTCCATTAACGATGCGCGCCCGCTGTTGATCGCAATAGTAAGTCACAGCGGGAATGACCAAACGCCGATATTCGGCCAAACGACTTTCAAAATTTTCAGCCGCATCATCCGCCCTAGGTTCAAGTTTACCCTGACATTCAGGGCACAGTTGCCCCTCACCTTCACGAGCAACTCTATGACACTCCACGCACTCGAGACGACATCTTACCCGCCGCCGCAATTCATCATCCGGGACGTGCAAAATGATTGCTAAAGGTTTTACCTCAAGCAGGGAATCAAGCGCTTCTACTTGAGGGACAGTGCGCGGAAACCCATCCAACAACCATCCGTCGCCTTGCTCACCAACCCACTCCAACACCATCGGGATCATGATTTTGTCGGGCACATATTCGCCACGATCTAAAAAAGACCGCGCCTCCTGACCGAGCGCCGTATTGTCACGAAGAGCACCTCGTAAAAGCGCGCCTGTCGAGAGGTAAGCTAAATGGTTTTCCCTAGCCAGGCGCAGGCCTTGGGTCCCTTTCCCCGACGCCGGAGGGCCGAGGAAGACCAAGTGCCGGGACTTCATCTACCGCTTAATAAAAAGAGCAACCACCGCAACAATAATGATCATCGCAAGAACCACCCAGAGATATAAAACTGAACTACTGGTCGCTTGCTGACCCGAAATTTGACGTTGCTGGCGGCCTTTAATTTTCCCCTTACGGAGAAATCCATCATATTGCCGCTGCAGAAGGTGGGTTTCAATCTGGCGCATCATATCGAGCAAGACACCAACCAAAATCAGCAAGCTAGTCCCTCCAAAAAAGGATGTCACGAGACTATTCGCACCCAGATCAAGAGCGAGCCCAATAAAGAAAGGCATCATAAAGATCAAAGTAAGGAAAAGAGCCCCCGCAAAGGTAAGACGGGTCATAGTGTAGTCGAGAAAGTCCGACGTCGGCTTTCCAGGGCGCACTCCTGGAATATAGCCACCACCCCGCTTAAGATTTTCAGCAACCTCCGAAGGCTGGAACATCGTCGCCACCCAGAAGAAACTGAAAAAGAAGATCATAAAGCCAGAGAGGAGGTAGAACCAGATGTCATTCGGAGAAAGGAGCTCACCCATCGTCCTTACCCATGAGGCATCGGTCATTTGGCCAAGCAACTGAGTCGGAAGCTGGAGAATAGCGGTAGCAAAAATGACGGGCATCACACCGGCATAGTTCACCTTTAGAGGGAGATACTGAGTCCCTCCGGCCATTTCGCGACGCCCTGCAACACGCCGAGCATATTGCACCGCTATCCTTCGTTGACCCTGCGTTATTGTAATCACCGCGGCGATCACGAAGAGGAAAAGCACCACCATAAAGACGATTAGAAGCGGACTAAACGGGTTATCACCACGCTCGATCACGAAGGTATTCCAAATGGTCACGATAACACCCGGGAGCGACGAAATGATATTCACCGAGATAATTAGTGAAACCCCGTTACCAATTCCACGTTCAGTAATTTGATCACCAATCCACATAAGGAAAAGTGTGCCTGCAATGATGATAAGAACGGTCTGTGCTACAAACGAGCCACCAGCGTTAGCGGCAAAAGCCGGAACGAGATCCTGACCAGTTGCATCGAGTGCCTTTCCGATACCACGCAAAAGGGGATTGCTCTCAGGATTTTCGAGCGACTTGGCTAAGAAAAACCCCTGCACGGCCGCAATCGCGATTGTTACGAACCGGGTCCACTGGTTGATCTTTTGCTGACCACCATCTTCTTTCTTAAGGCGGGCCAACTTAGGAACAACCGCACTCAAAAGCTGCATCATGATCGAGGCCGAAATATACGGCATGATCCCCAGGGCGAAGAGGCCCATACTGGTCAATCCTCCACCGGAGAAAACGTTAAGAATCGCGCCGACACCGCCACCGGCGCCCTCTTCGTTATCCTTTTTGAGAATCTCAAGATACTCGCGGATCACATCCATGTTCACACCGGGAAGCGGCAGATGTACGCCGAGGCGCACGATCACGATCATGGCCATAGTAAAAAGGATGCGGTCCCGAAGCTCGGGGATTTTCCAGGTGTTGGTAAATGCAGAAATCATGATGATTTAAATGTCGGGAAAGTTATTCGATTTTCCCCTCTCCAATTAGAGGGGCCGGGTTATGGTGGGTAATCAGAGCCTTTTCAAGCTCGTGGGTGTTTCTCCCAGAACGGAAAAGAGATTCCTGGGCCTTCTGGAAAGCAGCAGTTGCTTCCAAAAATTCTGTTTGACCACCTATACTGGCACGGTCGGATGGTTCGAGCTTCTCGAGAGAGGCAGCGAGTCTGATTTTAAGTTGCTTAAGCTCTTCTCCCAACTCGCTAATTTTGAGAGTAGCCGAATCTCGATCACCACCATTCGCGACTTCCGATATCACCATGGTCATCTCAGAAAAGACCCGGGTTTGCTCCTTGAGTAACGAGGCAGGGGAATCTTGGCGATCGCCGCAAGCCGAGAGACAAAGAAATCCCAATAACGCAAAAAACGCTGTAGCCCGGCGAACCGGGCCCAACGTGGAAATTTCGTGAAAAGATTTCTTCACCAGTATGTCCGAGAAGCGACTAGGAAAGCTCCAAAGAGCCTCCAGCCTTCTCGATCTTTTCTTTTGCGGAATTACTTGCTTGATCAACCGAGACCTTGAGAGCCTTAGTGATTTCGCCTTGTCCGAGAACCTTGATCTTGTCGCACTGGCCCTTGACCAGCTTAACCTGACGGAGAGCCTCCTCATTCACTTCAGTATCGGCATCGAAATACTGTTCCAACTGGGAAACATTGACGATGGCGATGGTGTCGCGAAATTGAAGGTTGGAAAACCCACGCTTGGGAAGGCGACGGGCAAGTGGCATTTGACCACCTTCGAAGCCAGGACGGACGCCACCGCCGGAACGGGACTTCTGACCCTTGTGGCCTCGACCAGAAGTCTTTCCAAGACCGGAGCTCTCTCCGCAACCAAGACGCTTTTTGCGATGCTTAGCTCCAGGATTGGGCTTGAGATTATGAAGATTCATTTTTTGAAATATGTTTCGGGATTTAGGAAAGCTGAGTTAGATCGCTTTCTCTTTTTTCTTTCCGCGGAGCGCGTTGATGTCGTCTTTGTTGCGGAGCATGGTGAGCGCCTTGATGGTCGCCTTAACTACGTTGGCGTGGTTATTGGAACCAATTGACTTTGCAAGAACATCGTGAATACCAACAGCCTCACAGACGGCACGAACACCGCCACCAGCAATCACACCAGTTCCGGGTGAAGCAGGTTTGAGGAGAACTTTGCCACCACCAAATTCGGCGTAAACTTCGTGAGGTATAGTGGGTCCGTTAAGTTTGACCTTCTGAAGGCTCTTGTTGGCAACGCCAGAAGCTTTCTTAATGCACTCGGCAACTTCGTTTGCTTTTCCAAATCCAACACCAACAGCCCCCTTTTCGTTCCCCGAAACTACAAGAGCTGAGAAACTAAAGCGACGTCCACCCTTCACCACTTTAGAACAGCGATTGATGAACACGACCTTCTCAGTGAGTTCGTTGCCTTCGGAGTCAGTAGGAGCGGCCTCGCGCTGACGTCCACCGAAACCACCGCGGTTACCACCACCTTGGCCGGGACCGCCACCGCGGTTACCACCACCGCCGCGATTATCACCGCCACGGTTATTTGAATTTTTGTCAGCTGGTTTTTGATCAGCGGCCTTTGCTTCCGCTGGCTTTGCTGCTGCATCTTCGGCGGGCTTTGCCGCTGCATTTTCAGCAGGCTTGGAGTCTTCGTTATTTGCCATTTTAGTTCGGAGCAGGAATTAGAATTTAAGGCCACCTTCGCGGGCAGCATCGGCGAGGGCTTTGACCTTACCTGTGAAGAAGAAGCCACCTCGATCGAAGACAACAGCCTCAATCTTGGCGTCAGCAGCACGCTGGGCAACTAGCTTACCAACGGCTTCGGCGGTCACTTTGCTTGCCCCAGTCTTCTCGATGGATGAATCAAGAGTAGAAGCAGCACAAAGAGTCGTGCCTGAGTTGTCGTCAATGACCTGTGCATAAACGTTTTTGTTTGAAAAGTGGACAGCAAGGCGTGGACGCTCGGCAGTCCCGGAAACTTTCTTCCGGATGCGACGGTGGACCTTGCGGCGAAGTTCCTTTCGATTGAGAGTGCTCATTTGTAAATATGGAGTTCTGGGTTTTCGTCAGGATTTACTTAACAGACTTACCGGCCTTACGGCGGACGTATTCGCCAACATAGCGAACACCTTTACCTTTGTAGGGCTCAGGTGGATAATAGTTACGAACTTCAGCGGCAAATTGGCCAACGAGTTGCTTATCGATTCCTTCGACCTTAATCTTCGTGTTCTCAGTAACAGTTACTGTGAGACCATCTGGAATGGGGTGGAGGATTGGGTGTGATTTTCCAAGGCTGAGGTCAAGGGCTTTGCCCTTGACTGCCGAACGAAAACCGACGCCTTGAATTTCAAGTTCCTTCACGAAGCCCTCGTTCACCCCAATGATGAGATTCTGCACGAGGCTGCGGAAGGTTCCGTGAAGAGCGCGCAAATGACGCTGCTCTGAAGCACGGTTAACATTGATCGCTCCGTCGGCCACCTCAACAGTGATGCCTTCGGGAAGATCTAAGGAAAGTTTACCTTTGGGCCCTTCTGCATTGACGGTGTTACCATCGACAGTGACGGTTACCTTATCGACTGCGGAAATTGGTTTGAGTCCTACTCTTGACATGGTTCTGTTTTCTGAGTCAGGGATTTACTACCAAACGAAGGCGATGATCTCGCCACCGACTTTATCCTTCTTGGCCTGATGTCCGGTCATAAGACCTTTAGAGGTCGAAATGAGCGAGATTCCCATCCCGTTAAGAACGCGAGGGATTTCTTGGGAACCGGAATACTTTCGTCGTCCACACTTGGAGATCCGCTTGAGATCAGTGAGCGCGGGGACGCCGTCAACGAACTTGGTCTTAACGACCAGCTCGGGGAACTTTGCCGAGGTGTCGACCTCGTAGTTCCAAATATAGCCCTCCTCCTTGAGGATACGGGCGATTTCCACCTTCATTTTTGAATGCGGAGCTTTGAATGAATCATTACCAGCGCGTGAAGCATTCTTCAAACGAATGAGAAAGTCAGCGATGGGATCTGTGAGAGTTGCCATGGTATTAGTTTGTCCAGGTCGTAAAATTAAGCGGCTGCCTCCTCTTTGACATTGTCGCGGAATGGCATGCCGAGGGCTTTGAGCATTGCTTTGGCTTGTGCATCAGTCTTCGCTGAAGTCACGAAAATGAAGTCAAAGCCAATCTGGCGCTTGATTTGATCAAGCTCGATCTCAGGAAAAATTGCCTGATCCGGGAATCCAACGGCGTAGTTTCCGCGTCCGTCAAAGGACTTAAAAGGCAGGCCACGGAAATCACGAATGTTAGGACAAGTGATTGCGATGAAACGCTCAAGGAATTCCCACATACGGGCGCCTCGAAGCGTAACACGAGCACCCACCGCTTCGCCCTCACGGACCTTGAAGTTAGCGACCGATTTCTTGGCAAAAACAACAGAGGCCTTCTGACCGGTGATCTTTCCGATCTCATCAACCGCATCCTCAACGGCAGCCTTGCGCTCATTGACATAGTGGCCAACGTGAGAGTTGATTGAGATTTTTTCGAGGCGCGGAACCTCGTTAACATTAGTGAGGCCTAATTCATCTTGGAGAGCCTTGATAAGCTTCTCCTCGTATAGGCACTGGAGTGTTGGTTTCATTGTATTAGTGGCGGGTCAGCTTGGTTAGAGTGCTTAAGCGCGCGGTTTGTTCCCCTTCCCGATTTGTTCGAGTGGTTGGAACGAGCCCGGTTCCTGACACAGTCAGGGCTTGCGGGCTAGACTTTTTTTACATTGGAAAGGTGAATCGGGCCATCAACTTCTTCGATGCCCCCATCCTGATTCTGCTCAGAACGACGAATTGCTTTTTTCATGACACGAACACCTTCTACAACAACTTGCTCTTTCGCAGCGTTGACAGAAAGGACAGTGCCCTGTTTTCCTTTGTGATTTCCAGAGATCACGACGACATCGTCACCTGCTTTCACGTGGGTTTTAATTTTCATGGATCCGGTAAAGTTTTGAGTTAAAGAACCTCGGGAGCGAGGGAGACGATTTTCATGAAGTTTTTTTCACGAAGTTCGCGAGCGACAGGTCCAAAGATGCGTGAGCCCTTCGGGTTGCCATCCTTGTCGATGATTACGATCGCATTTTCGTCGAAACGAAGAACCGAACCGTCAGCACGGCGAACAGGATATGCCGTGCGAACGACCACAGCCTTTACAACCGAGCCTTTTTTCACGGCGGCAGTTGGGATGGACTCGCGAATGTGAGCAGTGATAATATCACCGACACGAGCAGACTTGGTCCGCTTTCCGATGACACCAATCATTTTGGCTTGGCGAGCACCAGTATTATCGGCAACCGCGACTTTTGATTCCATTTGAAGCATGGCGAATTAAGTATCGTTAGAGAGTTTGTATGAATGGCTACTGGAGCCGGGCTTTAATTAGTGGCTCAGAACTTTGACAAGTTTCCAGCGCTTGAGCTTCGAGATCGGAGTCGTCTCCTCAATACGAACCTTGTCGCCGACAGCGGCTTCACTAGCTTCGTCGTGAGCATAAAACTTCTTGGACTGCTTGATGATTTTCTTGAACTTGGGGTGAGGAACACGGTTAGTATATTCAACAACAATTGTCTTTTCCATACCTGTTGACTTAACGATTCCAACGCGTGTTTTTTTGTTCGCGGTGGATCCCTCGGATGGGACAAAGTCTTTTTTGGCCGGGACCGCTTGGGCTTCCTGATTTTCGGACATCTTTTTTAAATTGGTTAAAAGTTGGTTTCGATCAGGCTTCCTAGGAGGACTTACGCTGATTAATGGCGGTTTTCACCTGTGCAATTTCTCGACGGACAATACTGCGGCGAGCAGTATTTTCGAGTTGTCCAGTGGCCTGTTGGAGACGGAGTTCGAGTCCCTCCTCCTTTAGCTCACGAAGACGAGTCGAGAGTTCATCGGGACTCAGCTCGGAAATTTCAGAAAATTTTACTTTGGGCATGACGTGATTCCTTTCGGTCAGTTCAGTGGTTAAAGCTTGATCAGATCAGGCTTAGTGATTGTTGCGGGAAACGAAACGGGTTTCAAATCCAAGCTTATAAGATGCGAGGCGCATGGCTTCGCGAGCTTGGGACTCAGGGACACCACCAACCTCGAAAAGCATGGTGCCAGGACGAATGACAGCAACCCAAGCATCTACCGAGCCTTTACCCTTACCCATACGAGTTTCAGGTGGGCGGCGAGTGATCGACTTGTGAGGGAAAACCCGGATCCAGGTCTTACCTTTACGCTTGAGGAAGCGGTTGATGGAAATACGGCAAGCCTCGATCTGACGGTTCGTCATCCATCCACGGCCGAGGGCCTGGAGTCCGAAGTCACCGAAGCTCACATCGGTGCCACGCTGGGCATTACCACCCCGATTGCCACGGTGTGACTTTCGGAACTTGGTTCTTTTGGGCATTAAAGGCATAATTCTATCCTCCTAAATTCTTGGTTTTACGAAATGGGTTATTGTCTAGGAAGCAGCTGGCTGGCTTCCACCTTCAGCGGGCTTGTTTTGATTATTATCCGGGCGGCCACCTCCACCACCACGGCGATCACCACCGCCACGGTTTCCTCCTGGACCTCCTGGACCTCCTGGACCGCGGCGACGCGGGCGATCATGACCTGGAGGGCGTGCCCCTTTATCCGAATCCTCGTTTTTATTGATCCAGCACTTTACGCCAATAATTCCATAAACAGTCTTGGCTTCCGCGAAACCATAGTCGATGGGAACGCGAAGAGTTTGAAGAGGCACCTTTCCTTCGCGATACCACTCAGCACGAGCAATATCAGCACCACCGAGACGACCGGCGCAACGGATACGAATTCCGTTAGCCCCAAAGTCCATCGCAGTCTGAACAGCGCGCTTCATCGCACGACGGAAAGCGATTCGGCGTTCGAGCTGGATGACCACCTGCTCGCAGACGCATTGGGAATCGAGCTCAGGTTTGCGAATCTCAACAATATCGATCTTAACCTGTGAACCCCCAGCGATTTTGGAGATTGCGTTGGTCATAAGCTCGATCTCAGACCCCTTACGTCCGATAACAAGACCTGGACGAGAGGTATGAAGAGTAACACGCACGCTATTCCAAGCGCGCTCGATGATCACTTTGGCAAGGGCGGCGCCCTGAAGGCGGCCGGCGATGTATTTCCGGATCGTCAGATCTTCGTGGAGCTTATTCGTGTAGTCTTCGCCTTCGGCATACCACTTGGAGCGCCAGTCTTTGTTGACCGCGAGGCGGAAACCGATTGGATTAACTTTTTGTCCCATGATTCTATAGAGGTAAATTGTTCAGTTTGGCTTATTCAGCGGACTCTTTGGCGGCTTCAGTTTCTTCGACGACCTCAGCAGGAGCTTCAGTTTCTTCGGCAGGAGCTTCAGTTTCTTCGGCAGGAGCTTCCTCTTTCTTAGCAGCAGGCTTGGCACCAGCCCCAAAGAGAGATTTGATGGTATCGCGTTTCTTGGGTTTGCCAGAGCGTTGCTTTTCTTCAGGAGCCTCGAATTCGTCGGTCAGAGTGATGAAAATATGACTTTGGCGTTTGCGAATTGCACCAGCGGAACCGCGAGCACGGGGCTTGAAACGCTTCAGAGTGGGTCCTTCCCCTACAACCGCTTCCTTCACGATGAGTTCATCGGCCGAGAGCTCATGGTTGTTCTCGGCGTTAGCAATCGCGCTTTCCAAGGTCTTAAAGATGAGGCGAGCAGATTTCTTAGGAGTATATTTCAACGCGTCAAGAGCATCGGAGACGGGAAGCCCCTGAATTTCGCGAACAACGTGTCGTGCTTTTTTCGGAGAAATCCGAGCGTATTTTGTGGTCGAACGAACTAACATCAGTTTGTCGGGTGAGATTTTATAGAGTAATGATTTTTGCGAGGTCACCGGGTTGAACCGTGACATCAGGATTGTTGAGGGGAAGCAAGAGGAGTCCGCTTACATCGGCCCTGACGAGACCAACCGAAGAGTCACAAATGTGTGTGCCAGAGCGTTCGATGCGAAAACGCATTCCGACTCCAACATCTGCATCGGAACCCGCGTTGATCACAACGAGGCCAGATTCGGAATCAACTGTAACAACGCGAGCTTCCCGGATACTGCCTTTCTCGATCTTGCGCTTAGGCTGCTGACGCTGTCCAAGCGCAACTTCGAGTTCGCGAAGCTTAACCTCTACTTCCTTGCGGAATTCAGGATTCGAAGCAACAGCGGTGCGCAGATAGTTTTTAATGATCGGTAGAAGGCTGCCAAGAGAATCCTCGAGCTGGACGAGGTTCTCGCGCGCAACTTGATAATCAGAAACGGCGTTAAGCAGCTTGGTGTCGCGGTCCTCAAAGAGATCCCTGCCCCGTAGAGCGAGATATTCGCGAATCTCTTTCAAAGCCTTCGTCTTGCTGTCCTCTCTTTCGAGCGATGCGCTCAAGCTCGTATTCAAATTCGCTAGCTGAAGTTTCAACTGACGATTCTCGCGCTCAAGCTTTTCGGACATGGTCTCCTGAGCACCAGCTACCATTGCACCGAGAGCAAAAAGCCCGGTGAGGAGTAACTTGGTGGATGGAAAACGCATAATGAAGGTTTCTAGAAGCTTACTTTTTACCAATTCCGCCGTGAGCCTTGAAAATACGAGTAGGCGAAAACTCACCTAGCTTGTGGCCCACCATGTTTTCGGAAACGAAAACAGGAATGAAGGTTTTTCCGTTGTGAACGGCGAAGTTGTGACCGACGAAGTCCGGAGTAATCATGGAGCGGCGGCTCCAGGTCTTGATGGGCTTTTTATTGCCCGACTCGACTGCGGCATCAATCTTGAGCAGAAGCTTCTGATCGACGTAAGGACCTTTTTTCAATGAACGTGCCATAATGAAATTTTGTTAAGTGACTTGCAGTTTAAATTACTTGCGCTTGGACTTGCGACGGTCTTCCACAATGAATGTTGAATTCTTGTGCTTGCGGCGAGTTTTCTGCCCCTTGGTGTGTCCCCAAGGAGATTTGAGGTGTTGACGACCACCCCCTGATTTAGATTTACCTTCACCACCGCCATTGGGGTGATCGACAGGATTCATACACATTCCACGAACGGAAGGACGCTTGCCCTGCCATCGGGTCCGCCCAGCCTTGCCAGAAACCTCGTTCATGTGATCGCGATTACCGACCGTGCCGATAGTTGCGTAGCTTTCTTGGTGAAATTTACGAAGTTCACCTGAAGGCATCTTAACGAATGCATAACCCTCATCGCGAGAAGCCAGAATCGCTTGCTGACCAGCAGCACGAGCAATCTTACCACCGGATCCGGGACGGATTTCGATATTGTGAATGGCAGTTCCGAGAGGAACATTTTTGAGAGGCATAGCATTACCAACCTTTGGCTCAACGCTTTCCCCAGCCTCAACCTTGTGTCCATCAGTGAGACCAGATGGGGCAAGAATGTAGGACTTGGTTCCATCCTTATATTCCAGGAGTGCGATGCGGCAGGTTCGATTAGGATCGTATTCAATCCCGACTACAGTCGCGACCTCGTCGCGCTTAGTTCTCTTGAAGTCGATGAGACGATACTTCTTTTTATGGCCACCGCCGATGTGGCGCATGGTGATACGGCCCTGGTTATTGCGACCACCGGAGCGTTTTTTGACTTCGAGGAGGCTTTTTTCAGGCTTTGACTTGGTAATCTCGTCAAATCCCGGAAGCATCTTGTAACGATTTGCGGGAGTGACGGGCTTAAAACTTTTCAGAGGCATTAGAATGATCCTTTCTGAGTGGGGTTACTAAAATTATAAATTAGAAGAGGCCGAGGGAGTCACCGTCCTTAAGGCGGACGATGGCTTTCTTCCAGGCGGGAGTGCGTCCAGCATCAGCGCGACGACGGCGCTTAGCCTTACCTGCACAATTGGCAGTGCGGACACCGAGAACTTTCACTTTGAAGTGCTTCTCGACGGCATTTTTAATCTCAATCTTGTTGGCGTGACGATCGACCTTTAAGGTGTAGGCGTTCTCCTTCTCCTGAAGAAGAGTGGCCTTTTCCGACATGCGGACAGTATCGATGATGCGGTAAATATCTCTCATGGCTAGCTGAATGGTTTAGGCGGTGCGTTGAGCGAGGGTTTCGAGGGCGTCATCAACGATAATAACATCACCCCAAAAGAGGAGCTCTTCCACGTTGACGTTCTCGGCGGTTTGTAGGAGTGCCCATGTTAAGTTGCGCTCGGCACGGTAAGTTTCTTCACTAAAGGACTTCCCAACGATGATCACGCGAGCGGCGTCGGAAACTTCACGAATAGCCGTGACGATGTCCTTCGTTTTTCCAGAAGCAACCTCGAAGGAATTGACGCTATGGACCACACCTTCATTTATTTTTTCTCCAAGAACGCGGCGCAAAGCGAGAGTGCGGACTTTCTTGGAAACCGTTTTAGCGTAGGAGCGGTTGCGAGGCCCGAAAGCAACGCCACCCCCGACAAAGATCGGAGCTTTCCGATCCCCGTGGCGGGCACCACCGGTGCCTTTCTGACGATACATCTTTTTACCAGTTCCGCGGACCTCTCCGCGAGTCTTGGCTTGAGCGGTTCCGGAACGGCGATTGGCTTGGTATGCAACGACGAGGTCGTGCACGGCTTGGCTGCCCTTGGAACCATCAGCGATGAGCTGAATCTTGGCCTTTTCGGCGTCTTGAATTGTGAATGCTGACATGGATCAGGTTCTTTCTAAAACTGGGATTTACTTGGCTGCGGTTCTTTTAAGAGCTGGACGAACGGTGACATAAGCACCGTTGTGTCCGGGAACCGAACCGGAGATGAGGAGGACTCCGTCTTCCTGACGGACTTGAACAATTTTGAGATTTTGGGTGGTGCGACGGACAGTCCCATCATGTCCGGGCATCTTCTGGTTTTTCCATACTCGAGCAGGGGTCGAGCCAGCACCAATCGCACCAGTTCTCCGGTGCATCATGTGCCCGTGACCGTCAGGCTGACCATTGTGGCCGTGACGCTTCACGTTACCTTGAAAACCTTTTCCTTTTGTGGTTCCGATCACGTCAACCCACTGACCGTCCTCGAAAAGAGCAGCGCCCGGATGACCCTCTTCCTTATTAGGAAGATCGGCATCGCTGTCGAAGCGAAACTCTTTAATGAGTTTTTTGGCACCGGTCGCCCCTTGCTTTGCCTGGTGAGTGCGCTCAGGAAGATTGACGCGGCGCTCCTTCTGATCGTCATATGCGACCTGAATAGCAGAGTAGCCATCAGTCTCCGTGGTTTTCACCTGAAGCAATTCATTTCCGTTCACGTCGACGACAGTGACGGGGATCATGCAGCCTGCCTCTGCGTCAAAAACGCGAGTCATACCGACTTTTTTACCGAGGATTCCGAGTGACATGGGTCTAGGTTCCGTTTGGATAATTTAGTTTAAAGAGGAAAAATTAAATGTGGATCTGAATATCAACACCAGCGGGAAGATTCAGCTTCTTGAGCTCATCAACAGTACGGGCAGTGGGATCAACGATATCGAGGAGGCGCTTGTGTGTGCGAACTTCAAACTGGTCAGCAGCCTTTTTGTTGACGTGAACCGAGCTATTAACGGAAAATTTTTCGATCCGTGTTGGCAGAGGGACAGGGCCGGCGACTTTAGCACCGGTGCGCTTAGCAGTCTCGACAATCTCGACAGTGGAGCGATCGATAGCCCGGTGGTCAAATGCGCGAAGGCGGATGCGGATTTTCTGGTTCATGATGAAAAGGTTTCTGGTGGGATGATTGTTATTTTAAGTAGGCTTAGTATCCGCCACCGCGTTCGGCGACGAGTTTATCAACTACGTTGCGAGGCACTTCCTCGAAGCACTTAGGCTCCATCGAATAAGAAGCACGGCCGGATGAAAGGGTGCGAACGTCCGTGGAATATCCGAACATCTCGGAAAGGGGGACGGTTGCGGAAACATTAGCAACAATGCCTTTGGTCTTGATCTCTTGAATTTGACCACGGCGGCGATTAAGATCACCCATGATGTCTCCTTGAAACTCGTCGGGTGTCGCAATTTCGACATCCATGATAGGCTCCAAAAGAATAGGCGAAGCCGCCTTCAAAGCCTCCTTGATCGCAAAGATAGCGGCAATCTTGAATGAGTTGTCACTGGAATCGACTTCGTGGAAGGAACCGCCGGTAACGCTTGCGTGGACATCAACAACCGGATAGCCGGCTACCAAACCGTTCGTAAGGGCTTCCTTGATCCCCTTCATGATAGCCGGGATGTATTCTTTTGGAAAATCGCTCGCGGAAGCATTATCCTCGGTAGTGATCCCCTCACCTTGTTTGTTAGGCGAGAGGCTGAGAGTGACATGACCGTATGCCGCCTTGCCAGCAAGAGCAGCATCACGGATGAATTTTCCATCGCCCTGAGCAGTTGCAGATACTGTTTCGCGATAAGCGATTTGTGGTTTACCCACATTCGCCTGCACCCCAAACTCACGTTTGAGGCGATCGATGATGACTTCGAGGTGAAGCTCGCCCATTCCAGCAATGATGGTCTGCCCAGTCTCCTCGTCAGTCTTGACCACAAAGGTAGGATCTTCGTCAGAAAGGCGATCGAGTCCGATGACCATCTTGTCCGAGTCAGCCTTAGTTCTGGGCTCAACAGCCATCGAGATCACAGGCTCAGGAAAACTTGGTGGCTCTAAGAGCACGCCGGCTTGTTGGTGGGAAAGAGTGTCACCAGTTTGAACATTCTTGAGGCCAACGAGAGCCGCGATGTCACCAGCAAAGCAGGTCTCAATTTCTTCGTGCTTATCAGCCTGAACCTGAATCAAACGACCCACACGCTCCTTGGTTTGCGTCCGCGGATTATAAATCATGTCTCCCTTGGAGACGGTTCCACTGTAAATTCGGAAAAAAATAAGTTTACCGAAATATTTGTCAGCCCAAAGCTTGAACGCGAGGGCACAGAACTTAGCGTCGTCAGTCGTCTCAACCTTGACGATCTTTTCTTCGCTTTCAGGATCAAGCCCTTCGGCGGCAGGAATCTCTAGTGGACTTGGAAGATAGTCAACAACCGCATCGAGGAGATACTGGACTCCCTTGTTTTTGAAAGCTGAACCACCAGCGATTGGCACCAACTGGTTGGCGATTGTAGCGCGGCGAAGACCAGCCTTGAGATCAGCAACCGAAATCGGCTCCTCCATGAGGAACATCTCGCCAATCTGCTCATCGACATCTGCAACAGCCTCGAGTAGTTCCGAATATGCCTCCCCAGCAAGGGCGAGCTGATCGGCGTCCAAATCAGCGACGTCGTAAGTCGAACCAAGGATGTCATCATCCTTGTAAAGAACAGCTTTTTTATTGAGAACGTCGATTTGACCCCGAAGATTTTCCTCAGAACCGATTGGAATCAAAATGCGAACGGTGCGTGCACCGAGCTTTTCCTGGACTTCTTTGACCGCAGCGTCGAAATCAGCCCCAATTCGGTCCATCTTGTTGACGAAGACGATACGGGGAACATTGTAAGTGGTTGCCTGGCGCCAAACTGTTTCGGATTGGGGTTGGACTCCGGCAACTCCACAAAAAACGACAATTGCACCATCCAAAACACGAAGCGATCGTTCTACCTCTGCCGTGAAATCAACATGACCGGGGGTATCGATAATGTTGATACGCTGGTTGTCACCGGTAAAGAGCTTTGAGACCCCGTCTTCTTTTTGCTGCATCCACTGGCAAGTGACAGCAGCTGAAGTGATGGTGATCCCGCGCTCCCGTTCTTGTTCCATATGATCAGTGGTGGTTGCACCATCGTGCACCTCCCCGATCCGATGGATCATTCCTGTGTAGAAGAGTATACGCTCGGTAAGCGTGGTCTTTCCCGCATCGATGTGCGCAGCAATCCCAATGTTCCGTGTCCTCTCAAGAGGAACGGGACGGGTTGGGGATTGCGCAACTTTGCTCATCAGACTCGCGGGAAAAAAAATTAGAAGCGGAAGTGGGCGAAGGCACGGTTTGCCTGGGCCATTTTGTGCACGTCGTCGCGTTTGCGAACCGAGTTGCCGGTATTGTTGGCAGCATCCTTGATCTCGTTGGCGAGAGCGACGTGCATTGGGGTACCCTTCTTGGCACGAGCGAAAGTGATAATCCAGCGCATGCCGAGGGACTCGGAGCGATTTGAGTCCACCTCTAATGGCACCTGATAGGTGGCTCCACCGACACGACGTGATTTAACCTCTACGCGGGGCTTCGCATTCTCGATAGCGCGATTGACGATCTCAAGAGGATCAATCGTATCAGTGCCTTCGTTGGCGCGATCGATAGCGGCATAGACGATACGCTCTGCGAGGGAACGTTTGCCATCTTTCATCACTTTCGAGATCAAGCGACCGACAACTTGACTGTCGAACTTGGGATCCTTGTAAACTTTGGCTGGGTAGACTCTTTTTCTGCGTGCCATGAAATTGGTTGGTCAGAGATTAAAATAAAATTATTTAGGCTTTTTGGCACCATACTTTGAGCGCCCCTGTTTGCGGCCGTCCACCCCAAGGGTATCGAGTGAGCCTCGGACGATGTGATAACGCACACCTGGCAAATCCTTCACTCGACCACCACGGATAAGAACAATCGAGTGTTCTTGGAGGTTATGACCCTCACCGCCAATGTAAGCGATGACTTCATACCCGTTGGTAAGGCGGACCTTGGCAACCTTACGAAGCGCGGAGTTAGGCTTCTTTGGTGTGCGAGTGTAAACTTGGAGACAAACGCCACGGCGCTGTGGGCAGTTATTCAAAGCCGGTGACTTGGACTTGGTTACTGCTTTCTTACGACCTTTGCGGACGAGTTGATTAATGGTGGGCATAATGCGATCGTTTTGGGATGGCGGTTAAGCGGGTTTGTAAAGTATTGAGGAATTGTAAAATTGTGGCATGCGCTGGTTCTCAACCGGAAAAGTGCGCCGGGAGGTCCAGCGAGATTCCTCGCAAGAGCCATTTTTCCGGTGAGCGCCCGATAGTTGATTTCCTAACAAAGGGCCTTAATCGTTGAATTCTCAATGAATTCATGATGTCAGGCCCGATTTGCGGGCCGCGACTCTAGAAATAAAAAGGCATCTGGCAAGGGGTTTCTCGAAAATTTTCTAAAAAAAGTTCGGAAATGCCCCTAGCGTGACAAAAAAGAGCTCCAGCCATTTGATTATAAGCGAATTCTATTCCACGAAGGACCATTGGAATATTAATTAAGGTTAACTACCTGGTGGGCAACCCTGAAAAAGGAGGGAGATCCGCTAAAAGTCGGCAAGGCAACCAGTTGTCCCAATTTGAGAAAACTAGTTTTAACGAAAAAAACGCCCGACTACAAGAAGCAGTCGAGCGAGTTAAAAATTACAAAGCTAGGCGAACTTTTTAGTCGGTGTATTTTTCGTGACCATCTTTCTTAAGATCCTTAAGTTCACCCTTGATCTCATCTGCTTTGTCCTCGTCCCCAGCAAGGTAAGCCATTTCCAGCTCACAAAGCTTCGCATAGGTCAGGCCGATAAGCCTTTTGTAATCTGCAGTTGCTTTGGCCTTCTCCTTCTCATCCTTGATATCCTTGAAGACCATCGGGGAATATTGGAGAGACTTAATGGTCGCTTTTTGAGCAGCGTGAACCAACTCGACCTTCTCAGCGGCAGTTTCAGCTTTGCGGAGCCTCTTAAGCGAGCCGCTTAAAACATCCATTTCCTCGGCGAGCGGAGTTTCGTCATCGTCAGCGTGAATAGGAGAGAGCAATCCGAGGCTCAGAACAGAAGTGACCGCAAGAGTCTTAATTGAAAAGTTGAATTTCATGTCGGGAGAACTACTCCCAAAACTTTTCGTATCTGTCAAAACAAGGCTCGGAAAATCCGCTCACACCAACTATCGCACCTCCATGATCCGCGGATTGATCTTTGATCTTGATGGTACGCTTGTTGATTCCCTTCCTGGAATCGCCATTGCTCTCAACCATGCTTTGGACGACATTAAGCTGCCTAACCATCCGCAAGATGTCGTGGAAACCTTCATTGGCGACGGCTTACTTAATCTCATCACGCGAGCCCTTGGCCCCGATCACTTCAACCAGCAAGACGAACTTCTATCTGCTTTTCAGAAGCACTATTCCGAGGATTGGAAAAACGGAACTTCTCCATACCCTGGTATGACCTCCCTTCTTGAAGAACTCCACCATAACAACATCCCGATGGCCGTACTTTCCAACAAACCTCATGGATACACTGTCGAGATCGTTAAGACGCTTTTCCCGCAAAACATTTTCAGCCAGGTTCGCGGCCATCGAGACGGATACCCGAAAAAACCAGACCCTACCACGGCCCACCAAATCATTAGTGATTGGAATCTTAAAGCGAAGGAGGTCGCTTACATCGGAGACTCTACCGTCGATCTAGCCACCGCCCGGAACGGCGACATGAAGCCACTTATTTTTTCTTGGGGCTATGGCACACCCACCGACTTCCCTCTCTTGGACTCGGTTGATGATTTAAGGAATGCCATTCTCGAGGCAAGTTGAGTTCCCCTTATACGAATCTCGAATTTTAAGGAATCCTTATCACCAGCCAAGAAAGCAGCTTTGTCCCTTACTTAGTTTTGCGATAATTCCGCATGGCCTTGTGACCTTCAGAAGGCTAGCATCCTTCTCGTGACCATCTTTCAGGCAACTGGCCGAGTCCTCCTGACCTTTATCAACTACCTCGGGCAACTCGGATTATTGACGCGTGAAATTTTTTATTCACTGACGAAAGGTCAGAAGCGTTGGCGCAAAATGTGGGAGCAAGTTGCCGAAATTGGAGCACGCTCCCAAATCGTAGTTGGAGTAACCGGAGCGTTCACCGGCGCAGTACTCGCTGCCCAAACTCTTTTCCAATTCAAACTCTTTGGCCTTGAGACCGCAGCCGGCGGACTAGTTTCAGTTGCAATGCTTCGCGAGCTAGGTCCAACGATAACAGGCCTCATGATGGCAGGTAGAGTAGGCTCTGCAATGGCCGCGGAAATCGGGACTATGAAGGTGACAGAACAAATCGACGCTCTTCGTTCGATGGCCGTCAATCCAGTAGACTACTTAGTTACCCCACGATTTCTCGCGATGCTCATTTCAGTGCCCCTTTTGATTGCAGAATCAGCAGCACTCGGGATGATCGCCTCATATATTGTCGGAGTAGGTGTCTTTCACGTTGAATCCTCCTACTGGATTGATAACATGAAAGGCTACGTTGACCTCACCGACCCCACCATCGCTCTAGTCAAGGGCCTCTTCTTCGGGATTTTAATCGTGATAATTTCCTGTGATCAAGGACTGAAAGTTAAGAATGGAGCGGTTGGGGTTGGCCGAGGAACAACTCAAGCGATGGTTTATTCATCACTCGCAATCCTAGTGGTCAATTTTTTCCTAACCCTGATCATGCAAATTATTTTCCCTGCTTCCTTGTTTTCCAACTAATCTAGATTGCAAAAACGATCTCTCGAAGGAGGGCTCGCGCCTGATCGCCACAAGGCAAGGTGGTCGTTTCTCAAATTTCACCGAAAAATAGAGACCGGCGAAAGGCCGGCGGCACTCGATTAGAGGTTTCATCGATAAAAATGCACATCAGGAGTTTGTTTTTATCCGATTTGGGACAGAATACACCCGCCGCATTAGACTTGCCGCGACTCGCAGAGGCCGCTATGTCGGCCCTCGAAAAATCTTTCGCCATGGAAACTGCCAACAGCCCAAATCATTCCCCGCTCAACTTTGCGGGCTCGCCGATTAACAAAACGCTTTCTGCCGAAGAGAAACTTGAAACCTTTCGCCAAATGGTTCGAATTCGACGCTTTGAGCAGGCTGCGCTAAAGAATTATCAAAAGGACGGCACGATGGGCGGCTTCCTTCACCTCTATATCGGACAGGAGTCCGTTGCTGTTGGAGCAGCTTCCCTCATGGGCGATCATGATCACATGATCACAGCTTATCGGTGCCATGCCCACGCTCTTGCGGTCGGCATGAACATGAACGAGTGTATGGCCGAGCTTTATGGCAAAGCCACTGGTTGCTCAAAGGGCAAAGGTGGTTCGATGCACTTTTTCGCTCCCGATAAAAACTTTTGGGGTGGTCACGGCATTGTTGCAGGCCAAACCCCCCTCGGTTTGGGGCTCGGCTACGGTCTTAAATATAAAGGTCTCGAAGGCTGCGCACTTTGCTTCCTTGGAGACGGGGCTATCAATCAGGGTGCCTTCCACGAATCGCTCAACATCGCAGCCCTCTTCGGGATTCCCGTCGTCTACATAATTGAGAACAATGGCTACTCGATGGGAACTTCACAGAAACGCTCGAGTGCCTACAAGGACTGTCTTGCCCAACGCAGCGAAGCTTATGACATGGATTGGGATGTCGTGAACGGTGAAGATTTTTACGAAGTTAGAGCCAAGACTCACATCGCGATGGAGCGGGCCCGCAAAGAGCACAAGCCCACCATACTCGAAATCATGACCTATCGTTACTACGGCCACTCAGTCGCCGATGCGAATCACAAGAAATATCGTTCACCAGAAGAGATTGCAGACTACAAAAAAAATCATGATCCCATAAATCTTTGGCGAGCCAAACTTATAGAAGAGGGGGTTCTCACCGAAGAATCAGCTAAGACAATCGATACCGAAGCAAAACAAGAGGCCACCGCTTCCACCCAATTTGCAGAAGAATCCCCTGCTCCCACCATCGAAGATATTACGAACGATGTTTACTGGGAAACAGACAACAATACCGAAGCTTCCCAAATCGGACGCCATTTCTTTAACGATTAATTTTTCACCTAAAATATTATGCGCGAAATCGAATACCGTGACGCTCTCAACGAGGCCTTCGACGAGGAACTTGCCCGCGACGAAAACGTCGTCCTCATGGGCGAAGAAGTCGCCCAATACAACGGGGCCTACAAGGTCACCCGAGGCCTCTGGGATAAATGGGGTGACAAGCGGGTCGTTGACACCCCAATTTCCGAAGCTGGTTTTATTGGCATGGGTATCGGCGCCTCCATGCTTGGCATCCGTCCAGTCATGGAATTGATGTTTTGGTCTTTCCACTCGGTAGCTTTTGACCAACTCGTGAACAACGCCGCCTGCTGCCGCTATATGTCCGGCGGACTTATTAATGTCCCCATCGTGATGCGCGGACCTGCTAACGGCGGCACTAATGTGGGGGCGACCCACTCACACACTCCCGAGGGCCTTTTCGCCGCTTTCCCCGGCCTCAAGGTCTGCTCGCCCGCCACTCCAGCCGATGCCAAAGGAATGATGAAAACCGCAATCCGTGATAACGATCCTGTTTACGTCATGGAAAACACAACCCTTTACGGGAACACGGGAGAGGTCCCTGATCCAGCCGCTGGAGATTTTCTTATTCCTCTTGGGAAAGCTGACATCAAACGTGAAGGCTCCGATATCTCGCTCATTGCCCACGGAGCCAGCGTCCTTCGATGCCTTGAAGCAGCTGACATTCTTGCCAACGAACATAACATTGATGCTGAGGTGGTCGACCTCCGCTCCATTCGTCCGCTCGACCAGGACGCTATTATCGAGTCTGTGAAAAAGACTAACCGAGCAGTCCTCGTTGACGAATCAAAGCCCTTTTGCGGAGTTTCCGCGCAAATCACGACTCTCATTCAAGAATACGCCTTCGATTATCTCGATGCTCCTGTAAAGCGGGTCTGCACTATTGATGCGCCCGCCATTTACTCGCCGCATGTTGAACCGGACCAACTTCCCAATGCCAAGCGAATTGTTGCTCAAGTTCTGACCATTGCCTAATCTAAGGAATCATGGACGAAGAGATCTTTAATAGGGTTAAAAAAGATCTCAAGAGAGACGAAGCCTACCTCCGAAATCACGAGCACCGCTTCCGAGTCAGCGCGGATTCGGTGCGATCGGTGAGCTCTGAGATTCCTCGGCTTCTCGATATTGGGTGTTGGCCTGGTTATCTATCCCTATATTTCCAGCGCAGCGGCTGGGAGGTTACCGCAATTGATCTCAAGCCCGACCGCCTCCCCATCATTAGTGAGGCTGGCATCAATTTAATCGACCACAATTTAAACGATCACCCCAGCCTCCCTTTTCCGGAAAATCACTTCGACACTATTCTCTTCACCGAAGTCTTTGAGCACCTGAATCCGGACTCTTTTGACGAGCTCTTCAAAGGGATGGAGCACTGTCTAAAACCAGGCGGCCGCCTTATCTTGACAACCCCAAATCGGCGGGCCCTTAACAAAAACTTCTTCATTCCAAATCGATGGGAAGAACCCGAGGTTGATGATGAAGGTCATGGGCACTGGAAAGAATATACCGTTGCAGAGGTTTTGGAATGCTTTAGCAACAGTTCCCTAGGTATCATAAGAAGCGAAACCATCTCATTTTACTCTCACCTTGGCCGCTCCAACGAGACTGGTTATTTCCCCCTCCGCGACTGGAAATCTCATCCCAACAAGCTTCGCAACCTTGCAAAATTCGCAGTGAACCCCATTCGGAATCTCCCTTTCTTTAGGGATAGTTTAGTGATAGTCGCACAAAAAGATAAAGGGATCCGATAGCATCAAAAGATCCTCCGACGATCCCTCAATCCTTACGCGCGAACACCAAGATAGTTCGACAGGGCAAATAGATCTTCATCCACCCCTTCACGGCAGAATAGTCAATTGAGCTGTCTGCCCTATTAGCCCCGCCGAACTTAGGATCGTCCGACGACAAGATCAACCGATAGCTCCCCTCTTGATGAACCGGGAATTCATAATCAACCACCGAACTCGAAGGACTCAAATTCACCGCAAAAATGAGATCACCTCGTTCAAACTGAATGCACTGGTTTACTTGATCCAAATTCAGCATTTTGGCCCCCGATGCGGCGAGAACCTTGTCTGCAATATTCATCATAGCTTCATCAAAAGCCTCCAACTCACGGTATTTTAGATCAGGATGATCCACCAGAGACCACTGCCGTCGGGTATATTTATAACTCCAATCATTCCCTTCACGGGGGAAATCAACCCACTCAGGGTGGCCAAATTCATTACCCATAAAATTGAGGTAGCCTTCCCCACCGAGGACCAAAGTCATGAGACGAAGGATCTTGTGCAGTGCCATTCCCCGATTGATCACCACATCATCATCGCCTTTCTTCATGTGATGATACATCGCGGCATCCATTAGTCGGAAGGCGAGAGTCTTGTCACCCACCAAGGCTTGGTCGTGACTCTCAGCATAAGCGATGGTCTTTTCCCCGCAGCGACGGTTTGTGAGGGTATGGTAAATCTCATCAAGGTTCCAGTCCTCATCTCTAATGTGCTCAAGCAACTTAATCCAATAGTCAGGGATGCCCATCGCAAGACGGAAATCAAAACCGATTCCCCCTTCATTTAGAGGGCGGCAAAGCCCTGGCATTCCGCTCATATCCTCCGCGATACTCAGAGCATCAGGATTGATCTCATGGATTAATTGATTCGCTAGCTGCAGATAAGTCACCGCTTCCCAATCCACGCCATCGTGAAAGTATTTATCGTAGTGATCAAAGTTAATATTCCCATGATGATGATAGAGCATGGAGGTTACGCCATCGAAACGGAAACCATCGAAACGATACTCGGTCATCCAATACGCCAGATTTGAAAGTAGGAACTGGCACACCTCAGAACGACCATAATCAAAAAGTCGTGAATCCCACTCCGGGTGGTCGCGCTTGTGAAAATATAGCCCTTCCTCCCCGTCAAACGATGATAAGCCTTCCGAAAAATTTTTCACCGAATGCGAATGGACAATATCCATTAACACCGCGACCCCCATCCCATGAGCTGAATCGATGAGATATTTTAAATCCTCGGCTGACCCACATCGCGAACTAGGCGCAAAATAATTAGCTACATGATACCCAAACGATCCATAATAAGGATGCTCAGCAACCGCCATGAGCTGAACTACATTGTAGCCCAACCGAGCTAGGCGCGGTAAAACTTGCTCCGCAAATTCGCGATAGGTTCCTACTCGAAACTCCTCGGTAGCCATCCCGACGTGGGCTTCGTAGATTTTAGGATGTTGCACGGCCGCTGGAGCAGCATTTTCCCAAGAATATTTAGACGATTCCTGCACTTGGGCTGAAAACTCCCTAGTTTCCTCATCTTGGACCACAAAAGTAGCATGAGAAGGAATGCGGTCGTGTGCACCATTCACTCCCTCGATATGAACTTTATACAAATCGCCATGCCTTAGTGCATTCCCTGCAACCCTCACCTCCCAGACTCCCTGTTCCGATAGACGCCGTAAAGGATAGTCCTTCCGTGACCACCCACAAAAATCTCCAGTGAGGAAAAGTGCCCTGGCCCTTGGGGCCCATTCCCGAAATACCCAATCATTGCCCTCGCGATGAAGACCTAATTTCTGATGACTTGTCGCAAATTCCAGCAGTGGTCCAAATTCGTGCAAACGTTCCTTAAATCTTGCAATCCGATCTCCGATCTCCGTGGAATATGGCTCTAGCCAAGGATCAACTGCCACCAACCCAAGAACTTTTTTTTCTCCACTCACACCTCCACCCTAGCAAAGGACAGGCCAAAAAACCTAGAGAATCTCAGACATTCTCTTTATTTTTTCAAATCATTTAGTTATCTTAATGATCTCGATGAGCAATCGTAGACTTCCCAGCAAACTCAAGAAGAGCTCCCGCTCCCGCCGGAAGCGCCGTGCCAGTTGGGGTGCAAGTCTGCTGAATGTTCACCAGCGAGCCCAAATTCAGGTCAATCTTCGAGGCGATCGCAGACGCCGCGGCATGACCCGTCAGGCTGCCATCGCTGACACCGCGAAAGCGAGTGATCTTTACGAGGACGAGTCACTCAGCCTCCCGCTAACCCGCCGCATTCTACATTGGGGACTTGGAATCTTGCTGATGCCACTCTGCTTCATCACGGCCATTACTCTTATGAAAGAAAGCGGTGAGGAGCGCATTTTTCAGACGATTTGGTATTCCACCGAACTTCTTTGCTTTATCGCAGGAATTGGTTCGATGATCAGTTGGTTTATCGCCGGGATCGCCAATGACCGTCTTCTATACCTATACGTTCTTGGACACGAAATGACCCACGCGATGTTTGTTTACGTCTGCGGTGGGCGCATCAGCGCGATTCACTTCAGCACGGAAGGAGGGTACGTGATGACGAATAAGTCCAATATTCTCATCGCTCTTTCTCCTTACTTTATTCCTTTTTGGTCAGCGGTCCTCATCTCCCTTCACAGCTTTATTAGCCTCTGGTGGAACATCCCAGCCGGAGGCTTGATCCTAACCGGACTGCTTGGCTTCACCTGGACTTTCCACATTATTTGGACCGTCTGGATGATCCCCAAGGACCAACCCGATCTCAAAGAAAACGGCACCTTTTTTTCCCTGATCATTATCATCTTCGCCAATCTCATTCTCTTCACCTTAATCCTATGCGCCACGTCAAGAGAAGTTCAACTCAGCAGCTTTCTCTTCCAATGGTGGAACAACTTCCTTGACCTTGTCGAGTCGCTCCTCCGCCTTGTCCCGTCATACACTTAGACCTTTCCTGACGCGAACGACTTCACTTTTCAGAGAGGCCGATCATCTTGAGCCTGAACTCATAATTTTTAAGACAAAATCACCACACAGCTTCGTTTTTCAGTAGTATAGGCCATGAAAAAAACCATCTTAACAACCATCGCATCACTTATGTTGGCAGGCCTCGGCCCAGCCCGCACTTGGACTAGTGCTGATGGCTCCAAAACTTTCGAAGGGGACTTAGTCTCCTGCGGTGATAATTCGGTGACCGTTAAGCTCGGTATCAAGCAGATGACCTTCAGCCTCGCCCTCCTTTCTGAGGAGGATCAAAAATGGGCCAAAGAAGAGGGGGTTAAAATTGCAGCAGCTGAAGAAAATAAGGAGGAAGCCGCTCAATTCATGGATGGCGACTTTGGGAAGGCTCTCAAAAAGCTGCAAAAACTCGATGGAGAAGCCTTTGTCGATTACGAACTAGAGGATGCTCCTAAATATTTCCTTCTCTACTTCTCGGCTAGCTGGTGACCACCTTGTCAAAAAGGAGCTCCTCAGTTTGCGGAGCAATACAATAAGGAAATTGGCCCTAATCCTAATCTTGAGATGATCCACATCTCTATGGACCGCGCCGAAAATGATGCTCTGAAATGGGCCAAGTCCTTCAAGCAACCATGGCCCATTATGCTACAAAAGGACACCAATCAAAAAAAATTGGTAACGCCTTACAACGTTCGGGGAGTCCCCACCTATATCCTTGTGGATCGGGAAGGCAAGGAAGTCGCCCGTGGCAAAGCTGCAGCCCTTGCCGCAGCCAAAAAAGACGAAGCCTAAGCCCCAAGCAACTCCCTTAAATACGACGATCGAGATTTTCCCGATCGTCGTTTTTTGCTTCATAAATAGAGCAATTCTATGGTGGCTTGCATCCTCAATTAGCCTTCACCTTCCACATGACCCCTGGCGCCGGACATGGAACTGGGGAAGCTCCCCACTTCCGCCGCAAACGTATCGAGTTCTTCCAGCAGCACCTTCAATAGACCAGATGCCATTAGTTCGAAAAATCCTCCCCTTTCTGATTATCGTTGGTTCGCTTTCCGGGGCGACTCCAAATGTCGTCATCATTATGGGTGACGATTGGTCCTGGCCACACGCCTCCATCCTCGGAGACAAAACTGTCAAGACCCCCAACTTTGATCGTATCGCCCGAGAAGGTGTTCTCTTTGAATACGCCTTCACGCCCGCTCCCTCCTGCACTCCGTCCCGTCATGCGGTCGTCTCAGGACAATACCACTGGCGACTGGGTGAAGGAGTAAACCTTGGCGGCTCAATTCCCAAAAAAACGTCAGTCTACCCTGATTTTCTTGCCCAGCGGGGATACCAGACCGGCTTTTGCCGAAAAGGAACCTCCCCCAGCAAACTCACCTTTCGTGGGAACGACCCCTTCGGAAAACGATTCAAAAACTTCAACGAATTTATCGGCCATATAGATCCCGCTGCCCCCTTCTGCTTTTGGTATGGCGCAGGCGAACCCCATCGCCCCTACAAGTGGCAAGGATCACTCAAGAGCTCTCTCGATCTTACATCGATCGAAGTTCCTTCCTACCTTCCAAACAACGAGACGATACGAACCGACCTTGGCGACTACTACCTGAAAGTGCAGAAGCTCGATGAACTCGCCGGTCAAATCCTTCAGAAACTTACCGACCTCAGAGAACTCGAAAACACCATCGTGATCATGACCGGCGACAATGGTATGCCCTTCCCTCGCGCCAAGGCCACTCTCTACGACTCCGGAACCCGCGTTCCCCTCGCCATCCGCTGGGGAAAAAACATCCCACCCGGCAGGAGCATCAGCGACTTCGTCTCGCTCACTGATCTCGCCCCCACCATTCTAGAAGCATGCGGCCTGCCAAGTCCCGATTCCATGACAGGGAGATCCCTTCTTCCTCTTCTAATATCAGAGAAGTCTGGACTGATCGATTCCTCACGCGATTTTGTTCTCACCGGCATGGAACGTCACGTCTACCCAAACCCCTCCCGGGCGCTCCGAACGAAAGATTATCTCTACATCATAAACTACGATCCCGCAGAGTGGCCGACCGGACTCGTTTCTAACAAAAAACCAATCTACGACTTCCTCAAAAGTCCGTGGCCTACTGAAAAGGGAGCTTTTTCCTACAACATCGACCCCAGCCCATCCAAACAGTGGATGCGCCATCACTCCTCACCTCAAAACAGCTATTCTTTTCAAAAGCGCCCCTCCGAAGAGCTCTACGATCTTAAAAAGGATCCACATCAATTACTTAATCTGCTTCTCAATGAAAAGCGCCCACCTGAAATCGAAACAATCCGTCGAACTCTTAATAAACGCCTTTCTCGCCTTCTCCGCGAAAGCAGAGATCCACGAACCCCATAAATTTAAGCTCTCACTGTAAGTCCCCATCGACCATCCTCGTTCTTATCTCAATGGTCCGGCCCCTTCTTTTCACCTTCACCTTCGCCTGCAATGCCGTGGCGGCGACCAGACCGATTGTTCTATACCAATTTGACCGCGATACGAAAACTCAGATCATAGACTCCTCGGGCGTCAATCCCCCGGCCCATCTCGAGATCCCTAACAATGGAGCTCTTAAACGAACTCCCGGAGCCCTGACCCTTGTTCGCCCGACTCTTCTCACCACAAAAGCCCCTCCCGCCAAGCTCATCAATGCGGTGCAAAAATCCGGCGAAATTACCATCAGCGCCTGGATCACTCCTGCCAACCTAAATCAAAACGGCCCCGCTCGCATCGTCACTCTCTCCCGCGGCTCCTCTAATCGCAACGTCACCCTTGGCCAGGACGCATCCAAGTTTGACGCTCGCTTCCGCACCGAAAGAACCGGCCCCAATGGCATCCCCTCCCTCTCTTCCGGCAAGGTTATAAAAAAGCTTACTCATATCGTCTTCACCCGCTCACGAAATGGCCTCGGAACGATGTTTATCAACGGACGTCAATCCGGCCAACGTAGTTTCGCAGGCTTGCTAAAGAACTGGGACCACAACTACCGCTTCGCTCTTGGCAACGAGCTCACTCATGACCGCCCCTGGCTCGGAACCTTTCACGAGGTCGCTATTTTCCCGACGGCCCTCATCCCAACGGAAGTGGTCACCCTATTTAAAAACGGACACGCTCCGGCAACGCCTCCCAAGCCTCAGACTCCTGCAGACCGTAGCCGGTATCTTTTCGTCAATCATATCGAACCTATCCTTGCCAAACATTGCCTCGAGTGCCACGACTCGACCACCCTCGAAGGAGATCTCGATCTTTCTCACCAGAAAACAGCCTTCCTCGACCCCGATATCATTGCCGCCGGCAATCTCAAAAAATCTCTCGTCTGGGAATCGGTCGAATCCGACGAGATGCCTGAAGAGCGCCCTCCTCTCTCTTCAGAAGAAAAAGTCAAGCTTCGCGAATGGATTGCAACCGGCGCTGTTTGGAACAGTGAGCATATCGACCCCGCCGCCCACCTCCTCATTACCAAACCAAAAAAGTTCCCCCGCCGTCTCACCACTCCGGAATACATCGCCACCGTCAAATCAACCACCGGGGTCGACATTGGAAAGGATGCCCTTGATCTTCTTCCAACCGACCTCCGAACCGACGGTTTCAGCAACACCGCTTATAACTTGGGCGTCGACCTCAAGCATGTCGAAGCCCATGCCCAACTCGCGAACCTCATTGTCTCCAAGCTCGACATTAAAAAGTTCGCCGCCCGCTTTTCCCGGAATCGTAGCACAACCCAGAAACCCATTCGCGCTCATATCCAATCGGTCGGCACCTGGCTTCTTCGCGGCCCGTTGAGTGATCGCGAGATCGACCTTTATCAGGGGGTCGTAACCAGCGTCGGGGCTTCAGGTGGCAACTTCGACGATGCTTTCGCCTATATCCTGCGTAGCATGCTGCAATCCCCCCGTTTCATCTACCGGATCGAAGGAGAAGGCTCACCGGATGCCTACGAACTAGCCTCCCGACTCAGCTATCTCGTGTGGGGTGGTCCACCCGATCAAGCTCTCTTCAGCACTGCAAAAAACAACACCCTCCACGACCCAGTCATCTTAAAAAAACAGGTCGCACGCATGCTCCAAACTCCAGCCGCAATCAGCCATTCACTCACCTTCATCACCGAGTGGCTCAACCTAAACCACCTCAAGAATCTCCAACCCAATCGCAGACAGTTTCCCGATTGGAAGCCCAAACTCGCCGAAGACATGCGTCGCGAAACCCTCGCCTTTGCCAAGTATCTTTTTTGGGACGAAAAACGCCCACTTAGCGATCTCCTCAACGCCCGCGTCACCTTCCTCACTCCCGAACTCGCAAAACACTACGGTCTCAAACCGCAGGGCAACGGATTTACGAAGTATGATCTCTCCAACACCCCACGGGGTGGAATCCTAACTCAGGGAAGCCTGCTCACCATTGGGGGAGACGAAGCATCCATGGTCACCCGAGGACTCTTCGTTCTGCACGACCTTCTTCGTGGCTCGGTCAAGGATCCACCTTCCGGAGTCGACACCACTCCCGTTCCTTCAGCACCCGGACTTTCACAACGAAAAGTCGCGGAACGCCGCATGCTCGATCAATCCTGCGGCGGTTGCCACGCTAAATTTGAACCTCTCGCTTTCGGCCTAGAGCAATATGACGGACTGGCCCGATATACCACCCGCGACCACTTTAAAAACGAACTCCGTCAAGATGGCAAAATCCTAATTCCCGGCACCACGGCACCCGTCAAATACAAGACCACCCGCGAACTCATGGATCTTCTCGCCAAGAGTCCCCGGGTGCGCCAAAATATCATTTGGAGGCTCGCGCAATTCTCATTAGGGCGTCCCATCGCAACTACCGACCGCCTTCACCTCGACAAGCTTTTTGAAAAGGTCCGAGATAAAGAAAGTTATCAAAACGTCCTCCTCCACCTCGCTACTTCCCCTCTTATTACCGAGTAAACTCTTCATATTTAAATCTTATGACCCGCCGTACTCTTCTTCGCTCTCTTGCCGGAACTACCGTTGGCCTTCCCTACCTCGAAGAGATGTCTGCTGCTACAAATGCCCAGGACGTCGCCATCCCGATGCGTGCCTTCAATCTTTTCTTTGGCCTTGGTATTCCCTCGGCCCTTCAAAAAGAAGGGTTCAATGGTGTCATGGAACCCCTCAAACCGCTCGCCGACAAACTTCTTATTATGCGGGGTGTTGATCACGTCCGCGCTGATCAATCCGGTATAAATGCACACTTTGACGGATCCTCCGCCGCCTTCACCGCCACCGCACCAAACGGAGAAGCCCGCGCCGGCGGAGCTTCCCTAGATCAACTTCTGCGGCAGGCTCACTATCCCAAAGGCCAGCCTGATGTTATTGTTCCCACTTTGGTTGCAGGAACCTTCTTCCGCCGCAGCCGAATCTCTCGCTACGTTCATTCCTACCATTCCGACGGGACCGTCGCTGCAGCGATGCAAGAAAGACCCATCGACCTTTTTAGCCGAGTCTTCGGTCGAATTGAAAGCAATGGCAATCTCGACAAGCGTCTGCAACGGAGCGTCCTCGACTCGGTCCTCGAGCAATACCGCCACTACTCCGGCAATAATTCGCCACTCGGTTCCGCATCCAAGGATCGTTTCAAAAACCATCTCGACCGCATCCGCGAATACGAACAACGGGCCTTCCGATTTGAAGTTGCCAAAGACGCGCCACCTCGCCCCACAACCTCGCGGCTCCCTCATGGAGGAAAGGCCGATCCCGGCGGCCAAGGCATCGACATACAACTCAGCGACTTAGTCCGCGAGTGGCGCCTGATGTCTGAACTCTATGCCCTCGCAATTCAAACTGATCGCGCCCGCTTTGGCTCGCTCACTTTCCTGGCTGCCGGCGAACGACTTCGCATCAAAGGTGACTACATTTACAACGGTGAAAAGCGCTTCTCCTTCGACGATTCCGCCCAGCTTCGCGCCTCCGGAGACAAGGGCTGCTCCCACGAGTGGTGGCACAAGTTTAATGAGAAAAAGAAAAACGAACAACTCCGCGCCCACGCCCATATGAAGATGCGCGAAGTGGCTCACTTCCTCTCTCTCCTCTCCACTGACGAGGCCCGTGAAGCCAACGGAAAAACTATTCTCGAAAACGCTATGATCACCGTCTCCACCGAATCCGGTGATGGCCGGCACAACAACACTAAGAGAGAACTCTCAGGCGTTTTCCACGCGATCACCGGAGCAAACGGCCTCCTCAAGACCGGAAAAATTCTCGATATCGACGCCCAAGGCATCGACGTCTACAACACCATGGCTTGCACCACGGGAACGACAGCTAAACTCGGGCCACAAAACCGCCCAGTTAAATTAATCGACAAGATTATCACTTAGTGGCCTCTTGAGAACTGATCTGAAGCCTTCATTTCTGCGCACCATCATTCTTGCGGACCACGATTATTCCCAAACGTTTAGCACGTAAAGGGTGGCAAAATCAGAAAAGCCGGGGATTTGGCAAATCTCACCACTGAAATTTCAAACTTCACTCCTTCCTCTTCAACCTTCACCATTTCCTTCATGAGTTCACTCAAAGTTCACAACGCCATGTGGCCCGGTCTTGTAGGAAAAGAAGAAGGCACCGACCACCCCCCCATCTCCCTCGAGCGTATGCTTGAATTCACAGCCAATGCCGAAGTCAACGGCCGGAAATATGACGGCATCGACTACTTCCTGTTTCACCCTCACACCGACCCAGATGCTTCCGAAGATGATTTGAAAAAGATTGCCGATCTCATTGCCTCCAAAAATCTCAAGGTTGGAACCCTCGTCGCGCCTATTTGGGAAGGAACTGTTGGAGGCCCTGCTTTCGGTTCACCATCTGACCGAGACAACTTTGTCCTCGCGGTTGAGAAAGCCTGTCGCGTTGCCAGCATCTTTAGGACACACGGAGTTCGCGAATACGGATCTATTCGCATCGACACCGCCGGCGGTGTCGAGGACTGGGCTAAAGACCCTGCTGGAAATACTGCCCTCGCTGCCGACACCATCCAACGCGCTGCAAAAATCGCCGCAGACAACGGCGAGCGCCTTGCTATGGAAGGTGAAATCTGCTGGGGCGGAATCCACTCTTGGAAAGACACCCTCGATCTCCTCGAAACCATCAACATGCCCGAAACAGTCGGTTTCCAGTCAGATCTCGCCCACACTTATCTCTACCTTCTCGGCTACAACGCTCCCGAGCATGCACTCGTCAAAGAAGACCACACCAACGAAGAATTTTGGGCAGCTTATCGCCCTATGGTCGACAAACTCCGCCCCTGGACCATCGACTTTCACGTCGCTCAAAACGATGGCACCGTAAACGGGTCTGGCGCCCACGATAAAACCGGTCGCCACTGCCCTGCCGATGATCCAAACGGAAAACTTGACATTGTTGCCTGCTCCTCCGAGTGGCTTAAGAATCACGCCGACCGAAAAATCGAACATATTTGCTGGGACGGCTGTATGTTCTCAAACGAGCTACTCGAAGAGCCCGAGACTTGGAACACTATCCTCGACACCATGCTCGAGGTCAGCGACGCCCAATAGCGACAATGGGCGAAACGGCCGCTCTCCAAATTACCCTTGCCCCCTCCCCTCCCTTTTCTAATCTGTCACACAGATGAGCAAAAAACCTGTCCGCATTGGCGTTGTTGGTTACGGATTCATGGGCCGCACCCATTCGAATGCCTACTCCCAACTTGATCACTTTTTCGACACTGAACATGTTCCTGTCAAGCAGGTGATCTGCGGCCGCTCTGAAGATAAAGTGAAAGCCTTCGCGGAGAAATGGGGCTACTCCGACACCGAGACCGATTGGCGTGAATTGGTCAAACGAGACGATGTAGATGCCATTGATATATGCACACCCAATAACTCCCACTTCGACATCGCCATGGCCGCCATCGAAAATGGTAAGATGATCCTTTGCGAAAAGCCCCTCGCCCTCGACGGGACACAGGGGATCCAAATGGTCGAAGCAATTGAAGCCGCCGGCCTTCCCAACCTTGTTTGGTATAACTACCGTTTTCTTCCCGCCGTCACCCTTGCTAAGCAGATCGTCGATCGCGGCGACCTGGGCCGAATCTACCACTACCGCGCAAACTTTCTCCAAGATTGGACGATGTCCGAGGAGCTCCCTCAGGGCGGCGAAGCCCTTTGGCGTCTTGACGCCGCCACGGCTGGTTCAGGTGTTACCGGCGATCTCCTTGCCCATAACATCGACTGTGCCCGCTGGATTAACGGCGATATCGTCAGCGTTTCTGCTATGACCGAGACCTTTATTAAAGAACGCGTCCACCAAGAGACAGGCGAAAAGCACCCTGTCACAATCGATGACGCCTGCGCTTTCCTTGCTCGCTTTGAAAACGGCTCCACTGCTATTTTCGAATCTACCCGCTATGCTCGCGGCCATAAAGCACTCAAGACCTTCGAAATAAACGGGCATAACAAATCCATCTCCTGGGATCTTCACGACCTCAATCGTCTCTCATACTTTGACCACGAGGTTCCCGGCGAAACACGAGGCTGGTCCAGCATCCACGTCTCCGATGGCGACCATCCATACACAGGGAACTGGTGGGTTCCCGGCCTATGCCTCGGTTACGAGCACTCCTTCGTCCACGGTGC
>JAKMGP010000187.1 GCA_022424905.1 Akkermansiaceae bacterium
TGAGGCTGATGGTATCCAATCTGTCATGGAGGCTGAAGCTAAGGGAACGCTAGCGACTCTTCAGAGCAAGGCGGAAGGATTTGGGAGAATTGTGAGTGCTTCTGGAGGATCGGCAGATGATGCGACCCTTCTGTTAGTGACCGAACAGCTTCCGGCTCTCGTCGAAGAGCAGGTCAAAGCAATCGCGAATCTGAAGATCGATTCAGTGACTGTCTGGGATTCAGGAAAAGGTAAAGATGGTAAGAATGATACGGCCGGCTTTGTTTCTGGATTGGTAGGGTCACTCCCGCCCTTGCACCAACTCACGAAGAATGTCGGAATAGAATTGCCCGAATTCCTTGGTAAGCTTGCAGATAGCCCTAAAGACTCAATACCTGCTGAACTGACTGCACCTGCTGAGCAGACTGCACCTGCTGAACAGACTGCACCTGCTGAACAGGCGGCACCTGCTAAGAAACAAACACCGCCAGATTTACCTGATTCTGACGGGAAGTAAGGGGGGAATGATTGCTGTCACCCCTCTCGATGCATCCGTGTCGAGGGGGAGTGAGCTGTTAAAAGCGCTTGCTGGGTGGCCCTGGGTAAGGGAATTGTGCCAGGTGACTTAACCAGATGAGCTAGGCAGAGTGCTTTGAGGGGGAAAGGAAGGAGCTAATTCTGTTCCTAAGAGGAATGGGACCTTGAAAAGTATGGTTTGCTCTCACAATGCCAGATTCTAGCGCGCTGGTGGCTAGTCATAGATATGAGGGAGTTCTTACGGGTGCGATCGTTCTTGAAGTATTCTTTGAAAGCATCTTCTACAATTACTTTGGGTTGTTGCTCAGGATCTCTCGTGTTTTCAGCGAGATCGTTGGAAGATTTTTAAGTTACGATGGCTGAGTTTTCAGGTTCGAAAGTTTGGGGGCTTTGTTGGAGGAATTAATGAAGTTTGTTTTAAAAAGTGCGAGTCGCGACCCTCAAGGGATATAAAAAACCCACCCCAGAAAACTGGGATGGGTTTAGATATATAAAATAAAGAAAAATTTTCTTTAGAAGCGGATGCCAATGCCGATCGAGGTCGTGTCGTCTTTTTCAACAAGAGTATCACCCGAAACTTGCCATTCATAAGCAGCCCACAAATTCATCGAGTCGCTAAGTGGATAAATTCCCACCAAGTGCATCGTTGCAAAGTCATCGTTGACATCGCTATCAAGAACGAAGTTATGGTCATAGGTAAGGCTAACTCCAATTCCAGCGATTTCAGTGCCGATTGCAAGTTCACCGACAATCGCATTTGATGCTACAGATCCACCAATGGACTGGGTGCCATAACCAATGCCGGCCTTTGTTGTGAACCCATCAAGCAGGTCATATGATTTGCGAAGAACAGCAGTCGCCTCGTTAAAGTCCCCGCTGTCATAATCTTGGTAGAGGAAGAAAATTTCAGTATCTTCCGTAATATTTAACCTTAATCCTAAGGTGTAACCGTCAGCGTCTCCTTCAGATCCATCCGAAGCTGAGAATGTGCCTGAGGAATACCCGATGCCATAAAGGCCACTGAGGCCATCGCAGCAAGACGCAGTCTCGGCAGGAGCCTCGACTTCATGATGTTTGGCTGCCACAGGCAGAATCAGAGCTCCAAGAGCAGCAATAATTGTTGTTTTTTTATTCAGTGCCATGTCGTTGTTTTTGTTTAGTGCAACCGTTAAAATGTTGCGTAAATGGAAGTCAAAGGTTCGGTTTTATAAAAATCAACTAAATTATTAGAAATTTTAAATATCAATAATTCTCAATTAGATAAGCTAGAACCCCTCAGATAAGGGAGATTCCCATAAAAATCACTCAACCCTCGAGCGGGTCGGCTCGACAGGCAGGAGGGCCCTTGATCTCGAGATTCCTTCTCTTTTGCCCGGAGGAGCAGCTTAGATTGATGGCACTGTCTGCGGCCTTACTCAGACAACCGTGTCGAATGAAGCGTTGATCTAGCGTCGGCGCCTCAAAATACCCATTCCGGCCAAACAAATCAGAAAAGCGGAACTAGGTTCAGGAACCGCCGAAGTTACTTCAAGAGTGAGATTGTCAAATCGAGCAAAGCCATTCGTATCGCTGCCCTCCCCACTCAAACCTCGGAAATAGAGAAAGAGCCTTTTCCCAGCATCTTCACTTGTAGCGGTATAAAAGGCGTCATGGTCAACTGTCTCATAGGTGTTGTTAGTCGTGCTTAGACCTGAAAGATCAGAGACTAATTCAGTTACTGCTCCTGTGAGGGTATCATTATCGGTAGTGAAGAGGACGACTTCAACGTTATCCAGGCTATCATTCCAGTTGAAAGCATCTCGCCACTCATATTGAACGTCGAAAGTATCTCCGGCTGAAATAATATAACCATTTAAACCCAGTTCGGAACCAAAGTTACGGTCACCAGCAAGAGATAAAACTGCGTTTCTGCTGCCATCGGGAGAAGCTAGGTTCGTCCGAGTTGCTTGCATTGTTGGGGCTCCACCAATATTCACCCAATCTGGAGTCGATTGGAAATTGTCATCGGTGGTGTCACCATCAGAGCTTCCTGCATTGAAGTTTCCGTTAAGAATATCACCTCCAATGATAATCGCCGCTTCCCCGGTGAAAGTCGAAAGTGCGAACGCCAGTGTGAAGATAACCTTACGGGTCTTTGGATTCTCTGATGCCATCAGAGAAAAGGTGTCAAATAACTCATTGTTATTCAACCCCTAAAATAGACGGTGAAAGTTTTTTGGGAAACGGAATTGACCCCTAACTTTTTAAAAGCCTGTGGGGTTACCTCGTGCCTCGTTGGATGGTATGTTTTTGAGTGCTCTTAACGAGATTATTGAGGACGGTTAGTTTTTGTATTTCACGTCTGTTTTTTTTGCCCATTTCTCCCATTGGCTCCTTAGTTGTTGAACCTGGTTAGGATTTTTTTCAGCGAGGTCGTGCATTTCAGTACGGTCATCAGCCAGATTGTAGAGTTCCCATTTCTTGACATTCTTATCCCAGACGAG
>JAKMGP010000198.1 GCA_022424905.1 Akkermansiaceae bacterium
GTTTAGACCGACACGATTCCAATCAAAAACCCGGTAAGTGGTGTCTGAATTTTGTTGGATTTCATAAATGAGAAAACCCGCGCCGATTGCGTGAAGTCGACCAGACGGAATGAAAATGGATTCGCCCGGCTCTGGGCTGACTGCGTGGACTTGTTCTTCTAAGGTTCCTTCAGAGAGGGACTGCTGGAATGACTCGCGTGTACACCCATCTTTTAGGCCAATGTAAAGTTTGGCTTCGGGATCGCATTCGGCGATATACCACATTTCGGTTTTTGGTTCACCACCCAGTTCACGAGAAAGGTTCTCAGGAGGATGGACCTGGATAGAGAGATCGTCGCGAGCATCGAGAATTTTTATTAGGAGCGGGAAACGGTCTCCGGTGAACCCTTTGCCAAAGATTGCCTCGCGGTGATTGGTCCAGAGATCATGGAGTGATTTGCCCGCGTATGGGCCAGACGAGACGATGGATTGTGCATCAGGACGATCACTCATTTCCCATGATTCTCCGTAGGGCTGATCATCCGGGAGGTTTCGCCGATAGATTTTTTCAAAAGAGCGCCCCCCCCACACACGAGCCATGTAAATCGGCGAAAATGAAATTGGTTCCATCTCCTTGAAAATGGGGAGAAAAGGATATTTCGACAAGAAAACTGATGTTTGAGTGATTATTTAAGAAACCCAGACTATGCAGATACCTTTAAGTTCCTTCTTGCCTGATCGACCGTTCTTATGCGAAAATAGTTCGCACAGGGAGATTAAGTCTCTTCATCTAAAATAATGGCCAAGCAAAAAAAGCCGAGGAGACAGCACGCGGTGTTGAAGAAAGAGGGTGGCCAGGAGTTAATTGGAATCGGTTTGATCCTAGTGGGATTATTGATTTTCTGTTCTCTCATCAGGTTCACAACCGTCGACTTCATAGATTGGAAGTTCTTCGGTAGCTTCGCTCCGGAAGGGGTGGAATCGCGCAATACCCAAAATCTGATCGGGCCAGTTGGTGCTTTGATCGGATTTGTCTTTATTGCTCTTTTTGGAGCGGCGGCCTATTTGCTTGCAGTTGGAACGATTTGGCTTGGATTTGTGGTGGCATGGTTCAAGAGCCGGCTAGGTCTTAACACTTTGATTGGTTTCGGGTCACTGATGTTTGCCAGTGCCGCCCTCTTCAGCGTCCTTGAGATTTTTGGAGGCGTCCACTTTGGAAATTGGCCTGGAGGTGCGGTTGGCGAGGGTCTTGGTAATTTTGTCTTCAAAAGCCTGCTTGGTTCGGTGGGGGCGACTATCGTATTGTTTGGGGTTTATCTTGCCAGCGTGATTCTTTTAACTGGATGGCATCCAGTTACTTTTGCCCGTGCGTCTTTAGTATCTATTGGAGCATTCATTTCCAGCTCACGCGCGAAGCGGGCGGCCAGACCAGCACCACCGGCACCTGTCCAGAAGCGTGCCAAGCGTAAGAAGGGCCAATCTGTGGCTGAGCCAACGCTTGGTCCAGAATCCAGTGTTGAGGAAGATGGTCAGGGTGTCCTTCAATTAAGGCAGATCCCAACACCGCAAATTATCGATTCATCTCAGAAAAAAGTTGCTCCTCTCGCTGGAGCTCGGCCCTTTGAGCGCAAGAAACCGACTCATACTGGGCTTAGCACCGAGGGCTTTGAGGATTACGAGTTGCCCGGATTTGATCTTCTTGAATTTGACGAAGAAAATGATGTCGAGCCGGAAGACTTCAGTGAAGAACTCCTAGCGACCCAAACAATGATTATCGAGACTTGTCGCGCTTTTGGTGTCGAGGTCACCGCCGGCGATATCACCCGTGGTCCTACTATCACGCGTTATGAAATCTATCCGGCTATTGGTTTGCGAGTGAGCCGCATTACCCAACTTGAGGCTGATCTTGCCCGTGCAACTAAGGCCGAGCGAATCAATATTCTAGCGCCGATTCCTGGCAAGGATACGGTTGGGATCGAGATCGCGAATGATGATCGGGTGGCGGTTGCGCTTCGTGAACTTCTGCAGGACGAATCTTTTCGCAGCTCCAAGCGAAAGATTCCTCTCGCCCTTGGCAAGGATGTTTATGGAAACACCGTGGTAGGAGATCTCGCTGCGATGCCTCACTGTCTTGTGGCCGGTGCGACCGGCGCGGGTAAGTCAGTCTGCATCAATTCCATCATCACAAGTATTCTTTATAAGTTTGGTCCTGATGAACTTCGCTTCATCATGATCGATCCAAAGGTCGTGGAAATGCAGGTTTACGCGAAGTTACCGCATCTTGTCGTGCCGGTTGTTACTGATCCTAAGCGAGTGGTAGGGGCCTTAAACTGGTGTGTCAATGAGATGGAGCGCCGCTACAAGATTTTTGCAAAGCTTGGAGTAAGAAACTTCGATAGCTTTAACAACCGAGTTCGTACTGAGGAAGAAGTGGTCACGCCGGAAGAGCAAGAGGATCTTGACTCTATTGTGGACGAAGAGGCGGTTGAATCGATGGCTAAGGCTTTTGAGGATGGCGATCTCGGCCCAGTCGCTTCGCGGGATGATGAAGTTGATGCAGACGATCTCGAGGTGCCGGACCGATTCCCATACATCGTTGTCATTATTGATGAGCTTGCCGATCTTATGCAGACCGCTCCGGCTGATGTCGAAGGAGCGATTGCCCGGATCGCCCAGAAGGCTCGTGCCGCCGGTATACACTTGATCGTAGCGACCCAGACTCCACGAGCCGATGTTGTCACGGGTATTATTAAGGCGAATATTCCAAGCCGTATTGCCTTTCAGGTTTCGTCGTCACTCGATAGCCGTGTGATTCTCGATAATAAGGGTGCTGAGAAATTGGTTGGTAAGGGAGATATGCTCTTCCTGCCCCCAGGGTCAGCCAAATTAGAACGCGCCCAAGGTGCTTTTGTTTCAGATGAGGAAGTTGAGCAAATCGTCAACTTTTGCGCGAACCAAACCGAACAGCGGTTTGAAGAGAGTATTCAGAAGGTCATCGAAAGCGGCGGGTCAGATGGCGATGGTGGTGGCGAAGAAGTCTCAGATGCTGACGAGGAGACACTCGAGCGCTGCATGGAAGTACTTCGTGCCGAAGGAAAGGCTAGTACTTCGCTTCTACAGCGCCGTCTTCGGCTAGGTTATACCCGTGCTGCCCGCATGATCGATATCTTGGAAGCCCGTGGTATCGTAGGGCCAGCCGATGGTGCTAAGCCACGGGAGGTTCTTATTCCTGTTACGGGTGACGAATAAGGGAAGTGGCCATTCCCGCCTGATTATTACGGTCTATTGAAAAGGGATTAATTTCGTTTCTCAATACAGAAAAGGTGCTCTTCACCACGGAGAAACCAATTGCCATCTGTGATAACCGGCGAAGCCCACAGTGGTTCACTGAGTTCCATCTTAGCTATTTCTTCAAATTCTGGACCAGGTTTAACCACTGTGATCAGACCCTTTTCAGATCCAAAAACAACATGATCTCGTAAGACCACAAGTGAGGCTGAATGTTCGCGCCCTAGTTTCTGCTTCCAGAGCAACTTACCTTCGTGTGCTTTCCAACAGGTCGCCGTGCCCGAATCGGAAACTACGAGATAGTAACCTTTCACTACTACCGGACTAGGAACGTAGGATGGGTTCTTTCGGGTGTGCCAGATCACATGAGTTTCGGTGACGTTTCCGCTGCCGGTGGGGTCAATCGCCATCATATGTTTACTGGGAAAGCCACATGTCATGTAGAGATACTTTTGGTCGTAAACTAAAGAGGCGACAAACTGATCAGTGGGTCCGTCTATGATCCAGTGTTGTTTGCCGGTGTCGGGATCGTAAGAAGCAACGCTTTTGCTTCCTGAGAGAATGAGTTGGTTTCGTCCACCGATGGTTCGGATTAGAGGCGTGCAATAACTTCGTGTCTTATTTGGTCTGGGCGTTTTCCATGCTTCGCTGCCGGTCTCCTTATTTAGAGCCACGATGTAGGCGTTTCCGTCGTGATCACCGTTAATAATGACCTTATCCTTCCAAAGGATTGGGCTGGAGCAGTAACCGTGAACACTTGAAAAAATGCCAGGCCGTTTTTCCCAGAGCTTCTTCCCTTCCAAATTGTAAGCCGCAATAAACATCTTTTCCTGATCAAGGAAGCTTACATAAATAGATTTACCATCGGTCACTGGAGTACTCGAAGCGCGGCTATTTTTGCGGTGTACTTTTTCGATGGGTGATTCGAGGACGGTTTTTTGCCAGAGAGTTTTTCCCGTCTTGATACTGAGGCACATCAGCAGCCGTTCTCCTGATTCTTCGTCAGCCGAAACCAAAAAGAGTTCGTCGCCCCAAATGATCGGTGAAGCATGTCCCTTGCCGGGAATCTTAACTTTCCATTTCACATCTTTTTCGATCGACCACTCTAGGGGAGCTTTTTCGTCGGGAACCACGCCATCCCCGGTGGGACCACGCCATCCTGGCCATTCGCCTGCGGAGCTGTTCGCTAAAAGGCTTAAAAAGATAACCGTGTTTTTTAAAAACGTCATTCTTCTGACTACGTCGAAAAGCGAGAGGTCGTTTCAATCCTCAAAAATTCGATGTCATCAGAGCAAGATCGGAGGTTGGATATCCGTAATGATTAGCTAAGCTTCTCAAGATATTTTCTGATGCTCATTCGTTTTATTTTCACTCTCATTCTTGGTCTTTCCGCACTCAGTGCGAAAGTCAGCTTCAATGACGAAATTCGCCCCCTATTATCCAATACTTGTTACCGCTGTCATGGTCCGGACGAAGAGGATCGTAAGGCCAAGCTTAGACTTGACACTCGTGAAGGGGCTACGAGGGAGCACGAGGGGTTTGCCGCTATTTTGCCTGGCAATATCGAAGACAGTGAGTTGATCTACCGTATTGTTACGGATGATGAGGATGAAATGATGCCGCCTCCGGGAAAGGGGGAGCGATTTACTAAGGAACAAATCGAACTTTTCAAGCGGTGGATCGAAGAAGGAGCGGAATACGAGGTCCACTGGTCATACGCAAAGCCCGTTCGAGCTGAGATTCCTCGGGTCAATGAAACCATGATGAAGGTTCGTAATCCCATAGATGCATTTGTTCTCAGCCGACTCGAGAAAGAAGATCTTCAGCCTAGCAAGGAAGCTGATCCTCATACCTTAATTAGACGTGTTGCCCTCGATCTCACCGGACTTCCACCCACTAAGGAGGAAGTCGACGTATTCCTCGCGGATGAGAGTGCCAAGGCATACGAAAATTTAGTCAACCGTCTTCTCAACAAGCCTGCGTTCGGTGAACACTGGGCTCGTATGTGGCTGGATCTCGCTCGCTATGCGGATTCAGCCGGTTATGCGGATGACCCTGGTCGCACTATTTGGGCCTATCGAGATTGGGTTATTCGTGCCTTCAATGAGAACATGCCGTTCGATCAATTCACCATTGACCAAATCGCTGGTGACCTAGTTTCCAACCCGACAGAAGATCAACTCATTGCAACAGCGTTCCACCGCAATACTAAGACGAACAACGAAGGCGGAACGAGTGATGAAGAATTCCGTAATGCAGCCGTCGTTGATCGTGTCAATACGACTATGGCAACTTGGATGGGGACCACAGCAGCTTGTGCCCAGTGTCATACCCACAAATATGATCCGATCAGTCATGCTGAGTATTTTCAAATGTTCGCCATTTTCAATCAATCGGAAGACGCCGATCGACGTAATGAAGCTCCAATCATTCAGGTGATGGGGGATCAGAATAAGAAACAAGCCGCTAAGATTTCCGCCGAGATCGCAAAGTTGGAGATGGAAATGAAATCTGCGAATAAGCCCGACCTTAAAGCTTTTGCGAAATGGGAGGCGGATTTGAAGCCCAAAGCGAGTCGTTGGCATGTTCTCATGCCAAGCAAGATGGCTGCGAGTTCCGGTGCGAACTTAAAAGCAGATTATGACGGCTCTATCCTCGTGAGTGGAAAGACAGCCGAAACGGATGATTATACTATTGCCGCCAAAAATAAGCTAAAAAAAATCACCGCAATCAAGATCGAGGCCCTCGCATATGATAAACTGACTAGCGGAGGCCCAGGCCGAAGTGGAAACTTTGTCCTTAACGAGATCGAACTCAGCAGCGGTAAGAGTAAAGCTTCTTTTTCTAATGCCTCTTCGACCTATGATCAGAATAAGTTCGAAGCGGCCTCCGCGATCGATGGTGATTCTGGCAATGATTCTGGTTGGGCTGTTGGTGGATCACTAGGGAAAGATCATCATATCGTGGTGGAGTTAGACAAACCTCTCGAAGGGGAGGATCTTAACCTCAAACTGCTGCAACGCTATCCCAACCATGCTCTTGGCCGCTTTCGGGTTTTGGTAACTGATTCTGCAGCTCCTTCCACTGCGCTTTCCTCCGAGACGATTGCGATCCTCAAAAAGTCTCCTGTAAAACGGAGTGCTGCTGAGAAGACCAAGTTAATTGCTGTTTATAGCAAGACCAATCCCAATATAATTGCTCAGACCAAGAAGCTTGCGGATCTCAAAAAGCAACTGGGCACCGTGAAGCCTCTCACCTCGGTTCCCATCATGCGTGACTTGCCCAAAGATAAGCGTCGTAAGACTCACATTCAACTTCGGGGGAGCTATTTGAGTCTTGGTGAAGAGGTGAGCCCCGGAGTGCCTCAAGTCTTTGGCTCGCTGCCCCAAGGCTCGAATCCCGACCGGCTCGCCATGGCGAAATGGTTAGTGGACCAAGAAAATCCTTTGACCGCTCGCGTGGTTGCTAATCGGTTTTGGGAGAATCTCTTTGGGGTTGGGCTCGTTCTTACAAGCGAGGAATTTGGATCTCAGGGCGAACGGCCTTCTCATCCAGAACTCCTTGATTGGCTTGCGGTCGAGTTTATGGATAGGGGATGGGATGTTAAGAAATTTCTCCGCCTTCTTGTCACTTCATCAGCCTATCGCCAGAAGTCTCATGTTAGTGATGAGATGGCCGCACTGGATCCTGACAATCGTCTGGTCGCTCGCGGCCCACGGGTCCGACTTTCCGCAGAAATGATTCGAGATCAGGCTCTTGCGGTTTCTGGATTGTTGAGTTCGAAAATGTATGGTGTTCCGGTTCGGCCGCCCCAACCTAATCTTGGTCTCAAGGCTGCCTTTGGAGGCGGAACCGATTGGAGCACAAGCTCGGGCGAAGATAAGTTCCGTCGCGGCCTATACACGAGCTGGCGTCGTTCTAGTCCGTATCCTTCCATGGCGACCTTCGGAGCTCCTAATCGCGAGGTTTGTACTGTGCGACGTGGTAATACTAATACGCCTTTACAAGCCCTTGTGACCTTGAACGACCCTGTCTATATTGAAGCCGCTCAAGCTCTTTCTCGACGAATGGTGGAGCAAAAAGGGACGGTTGCTAATATGATCAAACATGGCTTCCAACTCTGCCTTTCACGTCCTCCTAACGAGGTCGAAACTTCCCGATTGATCGCTTTCTACGATTCCACGCGCAGCAAATATGCCGCCGACCGAAAGCTCGCGCAGGAAATGGCTACCAATCCCATCGGCCCAGTTCCTAAAGATGTTGATATCGTAGAGCTCGCCACCCTGACGGTTATCTCAAATGTTCTTCTCAATCTCGATGAGACTTTGATGAAGCGTTAAAATCTCAAATTATTTTGCATCGTATGAATCCACAGTTAGAAAGCCTGCAATACAATACACGGCGGCACTTTTTTAAAAAATGCTCCATGGGGCTCGGCGGAGTTGCACTTAGTGAAATGCTCGCGACTGATGCTATGGGCTTAGAAGCTCCCGATAATCCGCTCCTACCTAAGCTTCCGCATTTTGCGCCCAAAGCGAAGCGGGTAATCTACCTTCACCTCACTGGATCACCACCCCATCTTGATTTGTGGGATCACAAGCCCGAGCTCGTGAAGCGTGACGGCCAGGAATGCCCGGACGAATACATTAAGGGGAAGAAGTTCGCCTTTACCTCAGGCACCCCCAAGCTCATGGGTAGCCCGCGTACTTTTAAGCAGTATGGTAAGAATGGTCTGTGGATGTCCGACGCGATCCCGCACTTGCACGGCGTGGCTGACGATCTCTGCATCATCAACTCGATGACCACTGATCATTTCAATCACGCGCCCGCTGAGCTTTTCGTGCACACTGGTTTCCAGCAGCCGGGCCGTCCTGCCTTCGGAGCCTGGACGACCTATGGTCTGGGATCCGAAAACCAAAATCTACCTGGATACGTAGTTCTTATTTCTAGTGGAGTGCAGCCGAATGGTGGGAAGAGTTCCTTCGGCTCGGGCTTTATTCCGTCTGTTCATCAAGGCGTGCAGTGTCGTTCAAAAGGAGATCCTGTTCTTTACGTCACTGACCCTCCGGGCATGGATCGTAGCTTGCGTCGCTCGAGCCTTGATACCCTCCGCGATCTTAATGAGGCCGCTGCCAAAGACTTTGCCCATCCTGAAACCCTGACACGCATGGCACAATACGAACTAGCCTTTCGTATGCAAATGTCAGTCCCCGAGGTTATGGATATTTCGAAGGAATCGAAGAAGACTCTTGATTCCTACGGCGCTCAACCCGGTGCCTCGAGCTTCGCTAATAACTGCCTTCTTGCGCGGCGCCTTGCCGAAGACGGAGTTCGTTTTGTTCAGCTCTTTGACTGGGGGTGGGATTTCCACGGGACAAATCCCAAGGAAGACATACGCGATGGACTCACCAATAAATGTGCCACTATGGATAAACCCATTGCGGCCTTGATCAATGACCTCAAGGAGCGGGGACTCTTCGAAGACACTCTTATTATTCTCGGCGGAGAATTCGGGCGAACTCCATTCCGTGAAGGCCGAACGGCCAAGGGGAAAGTGCTTGGTCGTGATCATTTTCCTGATTGTTACACCATGGTCATGGCTGGTGGGGGAGTGAAAGGGGGATACACCCACGGCGCGTCCGATGATCTTGGTTTTTCGGTGGCCCGTAACAAAGTCCACGTTCACGATTTACAGGCTACTTGGATGCATCTTCTTGGGTTTGACCATGAGAAACTCACCTACCGCTTTCAGGGCCGCGATTACCGTCTCACTGATGTTCATGGCAAAGTGGTGAAAGATCTTCTTCTTTAATCGAGAAGGCTTAATTAAAATCGTGAGGCATTGGCTTGCCATAAAGTTTCGACTCACTAGTCTATTCACGATGAAAAAACAAATAGCCTGGATGGTCGCAGCTGTGGTGCCCATCCTCCTAATTACTACTGCTTCTGCAGATGAGCCTAAGGCTCCTGTAGTGGAAGCTACCGCTGAGGCCAAGATCCCCACGCTCACTTATTATTATTTCGATGGATGACCGCTTTGCGCGAAAATTTCGGTCATCGTGAATGACCTCAAAAAGACAAAGGGAAAAGAAATTACTTTCAAAAACGTTCTCGTCGGAACCGGCAAGAGCAAGGAAGAAATCAAAAAAGCCAAGCTCAAGGGACATGGTATTATCGCTAAGGACAAGAGTGGTAAGCTCGTCGATACGATAGAAGGCCACACCTATGGGAAAAAAGAAGTGGATGCAGTTGTAGCCAAACTCCTTGCCAAAAAGTAAGTAAATTCCATCTACTTTACTGCACAAAAAACCGGAAGATTTCTTCCGGTTTTTTTGTCCAGCTGAAGAACTTAGCGCTAAAATTACGGGTGCATAGCTCCGAAAGAGAATTGTTTGGTTTTTTGTTATTTCCCATCTAAGACCTTCCAGGTGATAGGGGTAAGTTTTCTCGGAGAGATCTGCGAAGAGGCGGAGAACTTTAAGGAGCTTGATTCGTCAATTCAGCGGGCGATTTGCAAAAGGTCTGCCTTTAATCTCTGCGATTCCCGGGGGCTTAAATTAAAGGGCTTGGGGTTATCATAGCCGATCCAGACAACAATCACTTTCTCCGGGCTAAGAGAGGCAGCCCAGTGATCAGTGCCAGGAAGTGATAAGCCACTTATGAAATCGGGGATTTTTTTCAATCGAGAATGATCTGCGAAAGCGGGGAAGGATGCGGCTGGGCGGGAGAAAAGTGTCCTTTCTTTTTGGATCAGTTCACGAACGAAGACCGGCGTAGGCCGTGAACCATTTTGGAGAAGGGTGGCGTAAGCAATGGCCAATTCAAGAGGTGAAACACTGAGTGTCCCTCGATAAAGATCTTCGCCTTTTCCAAAAGTTCCCTCAAATCCAAATCTTTTGAGTAGTTGGATTGCGTCTTGGGCCTGAAGTTGACGTCCAGTGGCGACTGGATTTCCGACAATCGGTAAGTGTCCGCGTTCTAGGGCAATTGTCCCGATCAGAGGCTCAATCATGAGCGGGCCAAGGTCGCGATGTGAATCAAGAGCCCGGTTGAAGCCGGTAGGTTTTTTTTCACGGCATCCGACCACTCCAAGAAGATCTCCGTTACGGGGGTCGATAGCGATCGAAGCCATTTGGCATCCATCTGGAATAGAGGTTTCTTGAACAAGCTTTTCAAGTTTACGTTGAAGTTGGAAATCAATTGAGGTTATGACCTCCAAGCCACCAGTTGTAATCTGTGTTTCGTTGAGAACAATTTCGAGAGGGCGCCGTAGTACGCGTGTTCCATGATCTGTTTCGAGATCTCCGGCGTTGGGATTACGAAGATCGAGAGCTTGGGATTTAATTGCATCGGCCTGTTCTGGGCTGATCACTTCAGTAGTTATGAGGCGGTCAAGGACCTCATCACGTTGCCGGACTGCTCCCTCAAGGTTGCGCCACGGACTACAGGCGTGTGGTGCTCTAATAATCCCGACGAGGAGGGCGCATTGTCCTTTTGTAAGTCTGGAAGTAGGGCGGCCAAAATAATTGAGGGAGGCTTCTTCGATGCCATTGAAGCCGGAGCCAAAATAAATACGATTCAGATAAGCTGTTAGGATTTCTGATTTCGAGAATTTTGATTCGATGCGGTAGGTGATTGCAATTTCGAGGAATTTCCGGTTCAAGGATTTCTTCTCCCTTAAATCGAAGGTATTACGTGCCAGTTGCATCGAAAGGGTGGAAGCTCCTTGGGTAAAGTCGAGGTCTTTGGCATTCCTTAAAGTCGCGCGGGCCAGGCCCCAAAAATCGACACCTTCGTGGTCCATGAAGCGGGCGTCTTCACGGGCAAAAAGGCAGATTTTTAGAAAAGTTGGAATTTCTTCAAATTCAACAAGGCGGCGGTTGGCGCCGTGGATCGTCCCGATTTCAATTCCATTTCGGTCAAGCAAGACGGTGCGCTCGGGCATACGGGAGGTTTCGGATAGATCGAACTTACTGGCGTGCCAAGCGTACCAACCAATCATTAACAGAAGGGGAATGAGCAGGGTAAGGCCGCCTTTCCAGGCAAATTCCCAAAGGCGTTTCAGGCTCATTACCCATTTGATCCAGCGCTGTTGACGATTTTGATAACTCGAACTCATTATCTGCGTTGCTTATGGGTAAGCTGGAAGAGAGGCCTCGGGGTTAGCCATTGCTGGAGGAGTGATTGTAAAAGTAGCGCCGCTTGCTGTGGTATGCTCTACCGCTGCAAGGGGAACTACCGTTACAAAAACGGTTTTTCGATTTTCAAAAGCAGTCGCGCCAATATTTAAAATAGCAGCGCATTCCCGTTGTTTTTTAAGAGTTAGTATATTTCCTAGCTGAAAACTTTCAGGAGTAGCGTCTTCTGATGGAAAGAGGCATTCTAGGAAAACTGGGTAGGGAAGGGGAGCTGCGACTGCATCGGGCCGAATCATGGCTTGGGCCTTGACCACAATACCTGGGCTGAGAAAATCCTCCTCAGTGAGCTTTTCGACTCCGATGATACGGTATTCTCCAGTAACGTAAGTAAGGAATTTTGGCTTTTTAAAATTGCTGAGGTAGGCGCGTCGCAGCTCTTTGTTGAGGGTCTCTAGATCGGTTTGGCTGAAGCTCTGAAATTGAGCCTCGAGCTCCTTGGGATCGCTGTCTTTCATAGGAACAGGTGTGTCGAGAGGAGAGAAGGCTTTCGGTGATTCTAGTCTCCCCACCTTCAACATCAGTTTATAGCTAGTCGGGTTAGTGGGGTCCCGGAAGAGGTTGAGACAAACAATCCATGAGGTTATCGCAAAAGAGACGGCTAGAATATTAGCGAGTAACCACCAAAAAAGCGGGGTCCGCTTTTTTGGGAAATCATCAAAATCGGACGGGGCCATTCTAGGCTATTTGCAGTTAGTCCCGTCAAGGGTAGGGTCATACTCGGGCTTTTTCCCTTCTTCGGATGGCTCAAAGGAGGTTCCACATCCACAAGAGCGTGAAGCGTTGGGGTTGAAAATCTTAAAGCCCCGGTCGGAGAGCTCATCGGTAAAATCGACGGAGCACCCTTCGAGGAAATCGAAAGAATCGTGAGCCACGATAAAGCGTGTTCCGTTCAGATTGATTATTTCATCACCTTCTTGAGGTTCGCCAATGCGCATGGTGTAAGCCAGGCCGGCACAGCCCCCGCGTTCTACGCCAAGGCGCAGCCCGGAACCTTCCGGGGCATTCTTGGTCGCAAGGAGGATAGCGAGTTCGCTAGCGGCTTTTTCAGTCACTGTAATCATAGCTCTTCACCCACAAGATATGAGTGAAAATTGAGATGTTCCAGTGTTCTTTTCTCAAAGAAGCTTTAGGTGATCAAGATGCGTATAATTTTGTGACAGTGAAGCTCATTTTTAAATTTGCGGATTCTTGTTTCAGGATTCGTGCACTCGGTTTTACGGTAAAAGGATAATTAGTGTTCTATGGATTGAATTGAGGTCAGTTCTTGCTTATTGCGTCTGTCCTGTAAACTTGGAGCAGAAAGATCGATCACTTTGACATCCGATAACCAGATTCGAACATCAAGGAAAGCTCGTGTCAGCGGAAAGCTTGGAGGCTGGTTGATTCGTATTCTTGGTATGACTTTGCGCCGCGAAGTGATCGGGAATGTCTCTGAGTTAAACGCACGTGATCAACCGATTATACACGTGATGTGGCACAATCAGATTCTTGCTGCTCCTTATCTGTGGAGGAAAATGTATCCGAGGCGCGAGTGTGTCGTACTCACTAGCGCGAGTAAGGATGGGGTAGTTTTGGCCTCGGCGGTTAAAGTTTTCAAGTTGGGTGCGGTCCATGGCTCGAGTAGCCGTCGCGGTGCGGCCGCAATTGTGGCGCTGAGACGAGCGTCGAAGAATGGGAAAGATCTCGTTTTTACACCTGATGGTCCTCGGGGGCCTCGATATCAACTTCAGCCAGGTGTGATTAAAATTGCCCAAACAACCGGCCTTCCGATAGTACCTATGAGGATTGATTATCTCTCGTGCTGGACTCTGAAGACTTGGGATCGTTTTCGGATACCCAAACCGTTTAGCAAGGTCAGGATCATTTTGGAGGAACCGATAACGGTTCCGCGCCGACTACATGATGAAGAATTCGAGAAAGAACGGCTTAGGCTTGAGAAATGCCTACTTCAAGATATCACGGACTGCGAAGAGAAATATGGCAGCGATCATTGATGGAAAAAAAGTAGCGGAAGAAGTTCTCGCCGAGTGTTCTCGTGAGATTGAAGAGTTGAAGTCCAATGGAATCACTCCGGGTTTAGCTGTTGTTTTGGTGGGTGAAGATCCGGCCAGCCAGGTCTACGTAAATTCAAAAGTTCGGAAGTGTGCTGAGTTGGGGATTCATTCCGAAAAAGTCGTGCTGTCAAAGGACGCTTCTCAGGACGAGGTCCTAGCCACCGTGAAGCGTCTCAATCAAGATGCTTCGATTCATGGGATTTTAGTGCAATCGCCGCCGCCATCGCAAATCGATGAGGAGGAGATTGTCCGCACAATTGATCCGGTTAAGGATGTGGATGGATTTCACCCTGAAAATGTTGCTAAATTAGCTCTGGAAGATCCTTCTGGTTTCGTGCCCTGCACTCCGGCGGGTTGTATGAGGCTTCTTGAAGCGAGTGGTGTCGAAACCTGCGGTGCCGATGCGGTGGTCGTGGGAAGAAGCATGATTGTGGGTAAACCGATGGCGCTTTTACTGATGGCAAGGGGGAGTGACGCCACCGTGACGGTTGCCCATTCGAGGACTAAGGATCTAGCTGAGGTTTGTCGGCGTGCTGATATTATTGTCGCGGCCGTAGGCATCCCCGAGTTTATCAAAGAGGATTTTGTGAAGCAGGGGGCGACGATTATCGACGTCGGCATCAACCGTGTCGAAGATTCAGCTGCAAAACGCGGCTACCGTCTTTGTGGAGATGTCGATTACAAGGGTGTCTTCGAGAAGACTGGAGCAATCACTCCGGTTCCGGGTGGAGTTGGGCCGATGACAATTGCAATGCTTATGAAGAATACGATCAAGGCAGCCCGGGCTCTTTGAATTCTAGAGAGAGGGAGTCTCCAATCTAATTTTTTCGGATTCATACCCCACCTTCTGAGACGCGCTGGTCCGTAAAAAAGCCGCATCCTGGAGGAAGCGGCTTTTTGGGAGGTTTGTTTCGCTGAAGCGGTCTAGCGCTTCGAGAACTGGAAGCGTTTGCGGGCGCCAGGCTGCCCGGGCTTTTTGCGCTCCTTTGCTCGTGGGTCGCGGCGAAGAAGGCCTGCGGCTTTGAGGGCTGGGCGCAGCTCAGGATCGTGAAGGATCAGAGCTCGGGCTATCGCCAATTTGATGGCATCGGCCTGTCCGTGAAGTCCGCCGCTGCGTGAAACAGCCTTAACATCGAACTTGTTTTTGAGGTTTGTAACCTGAAGAGGTTCGAGGAGTTGTCCTTGCAAAGTGAGGGTGGTGAGAACGTCCTCGAAGGGCTCGTTATTGATGGTGATATTTCCGGTTCCGGCAGTTAGCCAGACGCGGGCAACGGCGGTCTTCCGACGACCTGTTGCAGTAAAAGTTTCGCTCATGGTATTTTATGAAGGAATAAAGGTTTAGAGAGTGACGGGCTGTGGCTCCTGGGCTTCGTGAGAGTGTTCTTCCCCTGCGTAAACCTTAAGCTTCTTCATTTGGGCGGAACCAAGTTTGTTCTTTGGGACCATGCCCTTGACAGCCCATTCGAGGATGAGCTCGGGACGACGCTGGCGCACCTTGTTGGGAGTCTCAATCGTCTGGCCGCCGACGTAACCGGAGTGACGGGCGTAGATCTTATGCTGCTCTTTGCTACCACTGAATTTGGCGTGCTCGGCGTTGATGATGACGACAAAGTCACCGGTATCGATGTGAGGCGTAAAAATCGCCTTGTGCTTTCCGCGAAGGAGACGGGCTGCCTCCACGGCGACTTTTCCGACGATCTGGTCCTTGGCATCAATAATGTGCCATGAACGCTCGACGTCAGCTGGTTTTGCTGAAAACGTTTTCATTGTTTTACTGGGTTCCGTTGGGCCCGCTGGGGAATCCGGCGTGCTGTAAGGGGCGCGAAAGCTAGGAGGGGTTGAATAGGGTGTCAACGCAATTATCAGGAAAGGAGAGCTTGCGAAACGCCCCCGAAGGCGTCAGAAGTCGCGCCGTGCGGGATCTCCTAAAAAATCCACTCTGGGATGGCAAGTCGACCGGTCGGCCGATTCCAGATACAACTCATGCTTGCTCGGTTTCCCTTCCGACGTGGGATTCCGTGGTTGGCTACGAGGAGGGCCGGGACCGTGTGATGAAGAAGCTAGAAGCGGGATATCCCCGATTTTTTCTACATCCGCTGGTGAAACGGGTTTTTGCGAAGGCGACCGAAGAGATCGCAGAGACAGGGAAGCGAGCCATCGTTTTTCCTCATAAAAGAGCCGCTCAGGGGGCCCAGCGTTATGTCGAACGGAAATTAGCAGTGGCAACTCGAATCGCGAGCTACGATGAGGGAATGCAGGCTTTAATTGTCCCAGAAACTGCGATTGGTGTGGCAATGGAATATTGGAGGTTCACGGGCGAGATCATTAGCAGTCGCCGGGCCGAGGATCTTCTCAAGGAGCGGGATTCCGAGGGTGGATCAGTTGTGATGTTGAAACAGCAGCTGTCGGAGTTTTCTGGAGCGGCTTTAGATGATCACTATTTATATGAGAGCGGTATGTCCGGTGTCTTTGCGGCTTATCGAGCGGTGATGAACCTTTTTCCGAGTAAAAAGACTCTGCAGTTGGAATTCCCTTACGTTGATGCTCTGAAGGTCCAGCAGCGTTTTGGAAACGGTGTCGTTTTTCTTTATGATGCCGATGGGGAGGACCTTGATGCCGCGGTCCGAAGAATCCAAGAGGGTGAATTTGCCGCGGTTTTTTGTGAAGTGCCAAGTAATCCGCTGTTAAGGACAATCAATCTTCCACGGATTTCAGAAGCTTGTCGTCAAGGTGGCGTGCCATTAGTGGTTGATGACACAATCGCTAGCTCTATAAATTTACAGGTTTTGCAATATGCGGATCTGGTGACTACGAGTTTAACGAAGTGGATTTCAGGAATGGGAGATGTCATGGGTGGAATGCTGACGCTGAATGCTGATTCTCCTTGGGCGAGTGAATTCCGCTCGTTTCTAAGCGAAGATACCGAAGGGGGATCACGACTTTATAGTGGGGATTGCCGGGTTTTGAGCTCGAACATCAGGAGCTACCGCCAGCGGGTTGAGAAATCGAATCAAAACGGTGAGCTAGTTGCGGACTATCTCCACGAGCATCCTGCGGTCGGCCGAGTCTGGTATCCAAAATTTAATACTCCCCATGAATATCGTCTAATTCGTAGGGAGAATGGTGGCTATGGCGGCCTGGTTTCGTTTACTCTAAAACAGCCGCGTAAGATGCCGAAGGTTTACGATGCCTTAGAGCTTTGTAAGGGGCCAAACCTAGGAACTGAATTTACCTTGGCTAGTCCTTATACAATGCTAGCACACTACTTTGAACTCGATTGGGCCGAAGCTTGCGGAGTTTCTCCGAATTTACTCAGATTATCAGTGGGGAATGAGGAGGGGGATCTTATCATTGGGGCCCTCGCCCGTGCTCTTGACCTTGCTTAAACTAAGCCGTCTTTTTTTGCCTGTTTCCAGTAGGCATATTCTGAGCGATTGAAATCGACGTATTCCGGTGAAAGATCGGAGGAGTAGATCCGGTGATTTGCGTTCCCAATACCAAGATCAATAGTGATCTTGAACGCTGGTTTGCTGACGATGTTTCGAAGAACCTCGGGATTTGTCTTGGCCTGCAAGCCACCCTTACAGGCAACCTTGGATTCGTAATAAATATCAACGAACTCCTCGCGAATGCTGGCGCCGGAATAACCAACGGCATGAATGATGCGGCCCCAGTTAGGGTCTTCGCCATTCCATGATGATTTGACCAAAGATGAATTGGCAACCGCCTGAGCTACCTTTTTAGCGTCGGATGCATTGCGGGCGCTCTTCACTTCAAGCGTAACAAACTTAGTGACGCGTTCTCCATCGCGGACGATGGCCTTAGCGAGTTTATTCATCACAAATTCGAGAGCGTGACTGAAGTCACGGCATTCTTTGGTTCCACGGCGAATTGTCTTATTTTCGGCGGCACCATTGGCGAGAACGATCACAGAATCATTGGTGGAAGTGTCGCCATCAATCGTGATACGATTAAAAGTATTCTCAACGCTGTTTTCGATTGCCTCCTTCAGGCAGCTCTTCCCCACGTTGGCATCGGTGGTGACAAAGCAAAGCATGGTCGCCATGTTCGGGTTGATCATGCCGGCACCCTTAGCGCAGCCGCCAATACGGACGCGCTTGCCGTGAAGCTCGAATGAAATCGCAAACTCCTTTTCGTGAGTGTCGCTGGTAATGATGGAGCGGGCGACATCATTACCATTCTTGGGTCCTAGTCCAGCTACCAGTTCTTCGTATTTTGGTTCAATCCGTATCATCGGCATTGGCAGCCCGATTACTCCGGTGGAGCAAACCCCCACTTCCCGTTGTCTTAGTTCGAGGAGTTTAGAGGTTTCTTTAGCCATGTTTTTTGCGTCTTGCATGCCAGTGGGTCCCGTGCAGGCGTTGGCATTCCCGCTATTTGTAATAATGGCCCTCAAGCTTTCGGCACGGAGGTGGCTTTGGGAAACCCGGACTGGTGCAGCCTTCACTCGGTTTTGAGTGAACATCCCAGCACTCAAGCATTTCCTTTTCGAGTAAATCAGGGAAAGATCAAGGCGGTCTGACTTTGGATCCTTGATGCCACAAGAGATCGCGCTTCCAAAAAAATCGCGGGCCGCACAAACGCCACCTTTAATTCGAGTGTAGGGAAGATCCATGGGGGGAGGAAGGTGAACTGAGGCTATAGGTTTTGCAATCCGTCAGTTACAATATTTCCAACCATAAGATTAAAACTTTGGATCGCCTGGCCAGCAGCGCCCTTCCCAAGATTGTCTTCGGCACTTTGGACGATCACTCGTCCGGTGCGAGAATCATGGTGCCAGCCGATGTCTAGGTAGTTTGAGCCAGTGACATGTTTGGTGTCGGGTGAGATGCCGGCTCCACGGAGGCGAACAAATGGGGCGTTCCGGTAAGCGTTCCTAAGGACTTCATCCACGCGATCAAAGTCACCGGTCAATTTCGCAAAAATCGTAGTGCAGATTCCAGCTGTAACGGGAATGAGATGAGGGACGAAAGAGATCGTGACTTTTTCGCCAGCAGCTTTTCCAAGTTCTTGCTCAATCTCGGAAAGGTGCCGGTGGCGCGGAAGGCCATATGAACGAATACTTTCATTGACTTCGGCAAAGATGAGAGAGAGGTCTGCCTTGCGGCCGGCACCACTGACACCACTCATCGATGAAACATTAATCGATGAGTGTTCGACAAGTCCCTCTCTTAAGAGGGGAATGAGGGGGAGCATGATTGAGGTGGGGTAACACCCAGGTGATGCAATGAGCCGAGCCGCTTTAATCTCGGACTCGTAGACCTCAGGAATTCCAAAGACGGCCTCGTCGAGTAACTCGGGAGCGGGGTGTGGGTGGTCGTAAAAATCTTGATAGACGGTGGGGTCGTCGAGCCGGAAATCAGCACTCAAATCGATCACTTTTATTCCGAGACCCAAGAGATCTCGTGCGAAGGGAGCGGCTGTCCCGTGAGGAAGGGCCAGAAAGGCAACCTCGGCACCAGTCGCTGCGACGGATTCCATGTCAGGCTCGATGAAACAAATCTCGGTTCCGGGATGGCTTTCGAAGCGAGGGAAAACTTCAGTCACTTTCTTTCCGGCGTACGCGCGGGAAGTGATCGCGACAACCTCGGCTTTTGGGTGGCAAAAAACAAGGCGCAGGAGCTCCAAGCCAGTATACCCGCTCGCTCCAATGATCGCAATTTTGGTAACTTCAGACATCAGGAAGGTTTTGCGCCGGAGCTTCGCGCGGGGCAAGCGCGAAAAGAGAGGAATTCCCACTCTTGAAAAATTAGGGTTTTGCGTTCACATCTTTGTTGCCGCCAAAATGAAGTGCTTCGCGTTAATCATTCTCCCCTTGTTTGTAGTTCCCGCCCTATTGGCTTCGGAGCTAGGGGAGGCTGTGGAGCGACTCGAAGAACCGACGATTGAGAATGCGAAACTTGTGCTGGAGGAGTTGGATGCCTTGATTGCTAAAGGAGATGCCCGCACGGTTACTCTGGGAAAAAAAATGCATCGCAGTGTGAAACGACTGTTCACTAAAGAGTATAATGTGAATGAAAGTCGTAAGATGGCCGAAGCTCGGGAGGCCAAGGCCAAGCAGTTTGATCGAAATGCCCGACAATGGCTCAGACCAAATATTCATGGGAAGGTTAACAAGCTTGCCGCATCAGCCGCCTATCGTGATGCTAGGGAATTGCGGAGGGAATCCCAGTGGGCTCAGGAGAAGTCTTCAAAGGAATGGTTAGAGGAAGTTTCGGACTATGAAAAGATGCTCGGAGACCTACAATTTTCAAAGGAGGACGAAGCTCTCATTATTCTGGCATCGGTACTGATGAAGGTTGTGAAAGAAACCTCTTGGGTCGACCGGCCTCTCTTAAAGTATGATAACGCCCGGATTCAATTTATTCGAGATCGAGCTACGAATATTGATCGATGGCTGACCCTGGCAGCTCATGCTGCTGATGCTGGTGAGCTTGAATTGTCTTACGATTTTTACCGGAAGGCTGGGAGTGAATCAGGGCGCTTTCGGGTTGGAGCGAAACTGGCAAACCAACTGGAAAGCGAAGGGTATCTTGGATCAGCAATTAATTTTTTGAGAAGACTGGGTGAAGTCGATCATGCTAATGAATTACAAGACCGGAAGCCTAAGCTGAGTCATGAGGATTACAAAGCTTTGGAGGGGGCGGCTCTCACTAGAAATGTTGCTCCGTCCTGTGTTCGGATCTCAACTGTGAATGGTCAGGAGACCGGGTTCTTTTATAAGGGGGGAGGCCATGTATTGGCCTGCAAGCGGATTCTTTTAGGCCAAGATGGCAAGGTGTTGCCAGTTAGGGTGACTCTGGAAGACGGACAGAGCTTCAAGGCAGAGGTGCTTGGTATTTCGGAGAAGAACGATATCGCCGCTTTGAAAATTGGGTGTCGAGTGCATGAGTTGTTGCCAATCGGAGGTCGTGAGGACCTCAAATCAGGAGTTACCCTCAAACTTTTTGGATTGGCAGCTAAGGATGAAAATGTCGCGGATGTGATTCCTTGTACGGTTCTCTCACCGATGGAGTTTTGGAAGAATCAACCAACCTCAAAGTTGGCTCTTGATGCAAGCGGGGAGTGTCGCGGTGGGCCTATTGTTGACCACCGGGGCCGGGTAATGGGGATCTTTCTAGCATCAAAAACAGGGAGTGCCCGTTCGCTGGAAGCGGGTGCAATTCATGCCTTTTTAAAAAGCCTTTAAGGTCGACGGGCTGGCTTTAGGGAAAGGAGCGAGAACCAAGATCTATTCGAGTCTTATCTTTGTCCAAGCTTCGGCCATGCGGTTACCGAGTGCGATGATTCCTTTGGAGCCAAAGAGCACAGGGTTGTGCGGGAGATCCGAGGTTTCGACGAATGTAAAATTCGGATCGCTGGCGTCCAGGGCTTCAAGATCAGAGTTGAGATCGTAGAGTTTTTCATCACCGGTAATGTCTGCCGTAAGTATGGGTTGCTCGGTGAGAATCCAATTGAGATCGGGAATTTCTAGATCTTTACGGGTCGCATTCATAAAATTTTGAAAGCGGTCGGTGTATTTGTCCGCCATCCAATTCAGGGCGCGGTCGTTTTCGCCACAGTGCCAAAAGATGGCTGGGATTTCGCATTGGTAGCCCTGTTGTGTGAGATCGTCACGGCACTTTTTGATTCCGGTTATCCAATCTTGATAGCGGTCGCGGTAAGATTCCTTGGATCCTTCGGGAAGCCAATCGAGTGATTGCGATCCGCTGTCGGTGAACTTGTAGATCGCGAGGATTTCGCCATTTTCCATGGTGGGAATTAATTGTTGCCCGAAGCTTAGCTCGGGACCGAAGTCTCCGAGGTGCTTGATGGGTGATAAGTGTTCCCAACCATTTGAGGTTGTGACCTTGCCAAGGTTGTATTGGTAAAGGGCCTTTTGTGGTTTTGCGAGAGGGGTATTTTTGATGTCCGTGACCCATGATGCTTCTCCCTCCATGTTGCGTTGTCCTCCGAGGATGAAGAGTTTTATTTTTTTGGCTTTGGGCATACGAAGCCTTTGCCGGTTTGAGGTGCGGTTTTGATCGAAGTAGGCGGCAGCGTATGCTTCCCCGTGTTGAAGTTGGCCGAGAGTGCCGAAGTGATAATGCAGGCCGACCGGGCGTCCAATTTTAAACGACAGGTGAGATGTCGGGACGAAAAAGACCTTGGGGTCAGATTCGACAACAGCCATCTGGGCGTTGCGGATAAGGGTGACGTTGGCACGGTTGTCCATACCCCAAACCCCCTTGGTGCTAATTTCTCCGACGAAAACCTTTAGCTCAGGGGTAGAAAGATCTTCACGAATCTTGGCGATGAAGTTGCGCAGGTTTTTTTCGTAGTGTTCCTTTCCTATGGGGTGGAACATGTCGTTCTCTCCTTGGTGCCACATGAGAGCTTCGATTTTGTAGGTCAGGCTTTGCTTTTTAAGATCAGCCAAACGGTCGCGAACCTGAGTGATAAAGCGTTGGTAAAGCTTACGGCTTTTCTCGTTGCCGCCGTCGGGTGCCCAGTCGTTGATGAGGGTTGTCCCGCCCCAAGCATCTTTGATAAGGGCTAGCGGGTGCTTGCTTTGTTGACGGAAGGCTCTGGCAAAGGTAATTTCTGGACCAAAGTTATTTCCGACAACACGGAGATCGGTCCAACCTTTTGATCTGTGATCTGCTCCGGTCTGATAGGAATAACGCACGTTTTCCAGGGGGCTTAGTGCGTTGTGAAAGGGAGGAAAGGTTTCAACGAGTTTCGGGTTGGTGTCGGCACCTTCCATGTTTGATTGTCCGGCGAAAAGAAAGACGCGGACGGGCTCGGTTGCGAGGGCTGAAAGACAAAGAAAAGTGGCGCTGATTATGGAGATGAAGATTGTCATTTTAGGCAAGAATTTCTTTGATCACTTTTGCGGGTTCAACGCCGGTGAGACGCATGTCGAGGCCTTGAAATTTCTTGGAGAAGCGATGGTGGTCGATTCCTAATAAGTGGAGAAGGGTGGCGTGAAAGTCGCGAACGTGGACTATATCTTTGGCGGCGTTGTAACCAAGTTCGTCGGTTTCGCCGTAGCTCATGCCCGGCTTAACTCCCCCTCCTGCCATCCACATTGAGAAGCCTTTGATGTGGTGGTCGCGTCCAGCTCCTCCCTTACCTTGGAACATTGGGGTGCGGCCGAATTCTCCACCCCAGACGACAAGAGTATCCTCCAATAAGCCGCGCTGTTTGAGGTCAGTGAGGAGAGCCCAAGTGGGTTGATCAGTGAGCTTGCTACAGATCCCCATATACTTTTCAAGTCCGCCGTGGTGATCCCAGCCGCGATGGTAAAGTTGAACGAAGCGGGTTCCTTTTTCGATGAGGCGCCGAGCTAGAAGGCAGTTGGAGGCATACGACCCGTCCCCGGGCTTGGCGCCATACATGTCTAGAGTCTTTTGAGATTCGCCGGAGAGGTCGGTGAGTTCAGGGACTGAGGCCTGCATTTTGAAGGCCATTTCGTAGGCGCTAATGCGGGTTGCAATCTCAGGGTCGTCGACGAGTTCGTTACGTTGGGAGTCGAGCTTCTGAATAGTTTTGATGAGCGCGTTCTGATGCTGTCGATCCACTCCATTCGGATTTGTCACGTAGTGAACAGGGTCTCCGGTGGAATTGAATTCGACCCCCTGAAATCGAGAGGGGAGGAAGCCGGAACCCCACTGGCGGGAGGCGATGGGTTGGGGGTTACGTCCCCCGACGGAAGTGAGAACTACAAAGCCGGGAAGGTTTTCGGACTCAGACCCAAGCCCGTAGTTGATCCAGGAGCCCATCGAAGGGCGACCGCTGATGGCAGTACCTGTATTTATAAAGGTATGAGCAGGATCGTGGTTGATTTGCTCGGTGACCATGGACCGGAGGACGGTGATGTCGTCCGCCATCTTCTGGTGGTAGGGAAGGAAGTCGGAAATATATTGGCCCGAATTCCCGTGTTTTTTAAATTTGGTGAGGTGGCCTTGAACCTTAAGAGCTTGTCCTTGGAGTTGTGCGATGGGTTGGCCCTTGGTGAAGGATTCCGGCATGGCCTTCCCGTTCAGCTTATCGAGTTGGGGTTTGTAGTCGAAAGTCTCGAGATGAGATGGTCCGCCTGCCATACAGAGAAAGATGACGCGCTTTGCTTTAGGTGCGTGGTGCGGGAAGCCGGACAGGCCGGGGTATTTTTCAACGAGACCATCTGCGCGAGTGAGTTGAGAAAGGAGGGCTGCGGATCCGAAGGAAAGTCCAGTGTTGTTGAGGAAAGTTCGACGATTGATGAAGTTTGTGGCGTTCACGGAAATAGAGGGTTGGAAGTCAAAATGCAGGGCATGCCCCGGGTTGATTTTGATTGCTTCTTTGGGGCTTAGTTGCGTGTGGTTGTCTCGCTAAGATTAAGAATGGCGCGTGAGACAGTGGTCCAGCTAGCGAGAGCAATGGCATCGAGGTTTTCGGGTTTGGTTTGGCCAACCTTTACAAGGGCAGTTGCCGAATTTGGATTCTTTTTAAAGTCAGCCTCGGCGTAGGTGAGGAGTTGTCCGATGGCGTCACGTTCTTCGGTCGTTGGTTTGCGGTTGAGAGCAAGATCAAAGGCATGGTGGAGACGCGCAAGATTGTCTGATTTAGATTCTTTGAGAATCCGCTCGGCAAAAACGCGTGCGGCTTCAACAAAGGTGGGGTCGTTCAAGAGGTTGAGTGCCGCTACTGGGGTGTTTGATTTGGGGCGTTCCGCGGTGCATTCTTCTCGGCTGGGAGCATCGAATGCCTTGAGCATGGGGTGCAGGAACTGCCGCTGCCAGTGGATGTAAAGACTGCGGCGGTAGATTTTTGCGTCAGTGTCTTGTTTATATTTTCGGACCGGGAAGTTGAGGTGGCGATAGTATCCACTAGGTTGATAGGGCTTAACGGATGCTCCACCAAGGTCGGTGACGAGGAGTCGGGAGAGTGAGAGAGCGTTGTCTCGGACCATCTCGGCAGGGAGGCGAAAGCGGGCTTGTCGGGCAAAAAGTTCATTGTAGGGATCGCGCTCGCGTAGGTTTGAGGAAACGAGTGAAGATTGGCGGTAGGCTCGCGAGGTTACGAGAGTCTTGACCATCTTCTTGATGTCCCAATTGGATTCGTAAAACTCGACGGCGAGCCGGTCGAGAAGTTTGGGGATTGATGGTGGTTGGCCCTGTCCTCCAAAGTCACCGAGCGAGCGGGAAAGGCCGGTTCCAAAAAAGAGATAGAAGAGGCGATTTGAGGTAACGCGGGCCGTAAGTCCGCCGGTTCCGTTTTGAGGATCAGTGATCCAGTTTGCAAGATCAAGGCGGGTCTGACGTCCTTCTTTTTTGATCTTGGGTAAGAAGTGGGGAACAGCGGGTTGAACAATTTCCCCGGATTCATCGAGCCAATTCCCTCGTGGTAAGATTCGCGAAATGCGAGGCGTCTTGAGTGCCTTAGTGATCATCGTGAGTTTCCCAGAGGATGCGATTTGCGCACGACGTTCTTCAGTAGTTTTCCATTGGCTAAGCTCGTCGCCGGAGATGAGCTTGGCGAGTGCGTCATTGGTTCGTTTGAGGCCATCAGACCATTTTTGCTTCTCTCTAGGGTTTCCGGCCTTCTTGGCAAGAGAGGCTCGGTCGACAGATTCTTTGATAAGGCGAGCAATTTCGTTTCGGCTGCCTTTCGAAAGGTCGTTAAGCTTTTTGTTTAGCGAGTTGAGTTCGGCTTCTTGGCTGGAAGTTAGTACCGAGATTTCAGGGGGGCGGTGGGTCGGAAGAGAGTTTGTTCCGGACTTAAAGTGTTGCTCATCATCGATGTCGGCAAAGAAGGCTCCCAGGGTGTGGAAGTCCTTGGCGGTGTAGGGGTCATATTTATGATCATGGCACTGTGCACACCCCACAGTGGCTCCCATCCAAACAGCGGAGACGTTGCGGACGCGATCTGCTTGGTAAATGGCGCGATACTCGGCCTGTTGTAGCCCGCCTTCGTGGGTGGTTTGAAGGAGTCGATTGTAGCCAGTTGCTACAAGTTGTTGCTGGGTCGGATTTGGGAGGAGGTCGCCAGCCAGTTGCTCTCGGGTGAAGCGATCAAATGGCATGTTTTCGTTAAAGGCGCGAATGACATAGTCGCGATAAGGCGAGATGTTGTGATCTTGATCGCCGTGGTAACCAACGGTGTCGGCGTAGCGGACGAGGTCGAGCCAGTAGCTTGCAAGCCGCTCTCCAAAGTGAGGAGATCTCAGGAGACGATCGACTTCGGTCTCGATGGCAATTTGGGGATTAGCTTCAAAAGAGTTTAGAAAGCGATCACGATCAGCGGGGGTAGGGGGAAGGCCGGTCAGGTCAAAGTTTAGTCGGCGAAGAAGGGTGACGGGATCAGTATCGGGTGATGGCGAAATGGCGACCTTTTCAAGTTGGGAGAGAATGAAATGGTCGACAAAGTTGATGGGCCAATCCTTGGACTGAACCTCAGGGGTGGGGTGCTTGAGTGGGTTTTTGTAAGTCCAGGGATCATCATATCCCGCGCCCTCTTTGATCCACTGCTTGAGAAGCTCAAGTTCCTGCGATGAGACTTTTTTGTGGGTTTCGGGAGGGGGCATAATCTCCTCTGGGTCCTGGCTAAGAATTCTCGCAATAACTTCCGATTCATTAGGTTTGCCAGGCTCGATTGGGACCTCAAATTCACCCCCTTCCGTCGCTCCTTTATAGCTGTCGAGCCGCAGTTCAGCCTCTCGGGTCTTTTCGTCCGGGCCGTGGCAGTGAAAGCACTTGTCGGAAAGGATGGGGCGGATATCGCGATTAAAATCAACTGCAGCATGTCCGCTTGCCGTGCCAAGGAAGGTGAGAGCGAGGGTTTTTAATGAGAAAAAGGAGCGCGATTTTTTGAGTAAGGAGATGAATGACCGGGTCAATTGGGACGTCATGTGGGGTGATCCTTTATCGGGATTAGAAAAACGGCAAAGAGGATTGGGGATCCTATCAAGTCGGTCGTTGATCATGTTGGTAGAAACGTGACTCCTTTGAAGATCTTTCTTTTAATCCCTGATAAGACTGAGAGTGAGGCCCTCTCATCGCGGCGGCGGCTCTTTTGTGAAGTAGATGAGGGTAAGTGGCGCGCAAAATCATAAAAGCGGCTCCAGAGACCAATCCGGAGCCGCTTCGCACAAAGCCGGTTGATCTCCCGAGGGAGGGAAAATCGGCATTATCGTTATAACTTCCCAGAAAACGTAGCTGGAGGGGCGGTTTTGTCTACGGATGAATAAAAAAACCTGCAATTCTTAGTGGGAACCGCCCAAAATTTCTAAAAAAGTATTTCAGGGTTAATGATAATGAGGGAGTTACGACTATTTGATAGTGTTAGCCAACTCCGCAAATTTTCCTCCTTGATTGATGAGCTCGTCGTAGGGCCCTTCCTCAATGACACGTCCTTTTTGCAGAACGTAGATACGATCGGCGTTCTGAATAGTCGAGAGTCGGTGAGCAATCACGATAGAGGTGCGGTTTTTCATTAATTCATCAAGCGCCTGTTGGATAAGAAGTTCGGTCTGGTTGTCGACTGAAGCCGTTGCTTCATCGAGAAGAAGAATGGGAGGGTCTTTAAGGAGGGCCCGAGCGATTGACAGGCGCTGCTTTTCTCCGCCTGAGAGTTTCACGCCTCGCTCCCCGACATTGGTATCGAGTTGACCTGGTAGCGCGCGAACAAATTCGCTGGCCTTGGCGGCTTCAAGAGCTTTCCAGATGGCATCGTCATTAGCGTGGCGATCTGCTAGCGAGAGATTTTCGCGCACTGTTCCGTTGAAAAGAAAAGCTTCCTGAGTCACATAGCCAATGGCATCCCGCAGTGACCCTTTTGCGAGGGTGTTTAGTTCTTTCCCATCAATCAGAACAGAGCCGTCGTCGTATTCGTAAAATCGGCAAAGCAGGTTGACGATTGTTGACTTTCCAGCACCGGTGGAGCCGGCCAAAGCGATCGTCTGTCCGGGTTCTGCGATGAGGGAGACATCGTCGAGCGTTGGTTGGTCTTCATCGTAAGAAAAACTAACGTTGTTAAATTCGACCGCGCCTCTGACGGGTCGGGGGAGAGGGTCTCCACTCGCGGCGTCTGGTTCATCATTAGAGTCGAGAATTTCAAAAACACGGTCTGCGGCGGCACGAGAAGACAGAGCCATCTGATTGAGCTGGTGGAGCTTGCTGACTGGCTCGTAGAACAAAGAAAGAAGTAAAAAGAAGGTCAGGAGTTCATCAAATTGCATGGTGCCTTGCATCACCGCATATCCTCCAAACCCGAGAACTAGGACGTATCCCGTGCTGTTGAAGAACGACATGCTCGGATTGTAAAAAGCCCACCATTTCATGATTCGCAAGGTGGCCTTGCGGAGCGCGCTTGAAAGCCCATTGAAATGTTCGTGTTCATCTTTTTCCGCGGCGTAGGCTTTGATCTGGCGAATCCCAGCAATATTGTCGTGCAATACTGCGTTTAGGTCGGAGGAAGCATCACGCTGCGCCTTGTATCGCCCTCGAGCCTTTCGAGTGTAAATCCACGCCCCCATTACTAGGAAGGGAATTGGAAGAGTGGCCCATAATGCAACCGTGGGATCCAACCAATACATCGTGATTCCAACCGCGAGGATTTGAATGATCGAAATAAGACCTAACTCAATTCCATCGATTAGAATTCGCTCCATCGCGGTTACGTCTTCGACGACCCGAGTCATGATATCCCCGGTGCGGCGGCTATCGAACCATCGCAGTGGGAGTCTTTGAATCTTACGGTAGAGGTCAGAGCGGATATCAAAAATCACCCGTTGCTCAAAGTGGTTGTTCAAAATGATGCGGGCGCAATTTAGAGCATCCTTGATAAAAAAGCTCAGGAGGCCGATCAAGACCCAGGGGAGAAAGACATCAAATTGTCGATTCGGAATGATGTCCCCGGTGATGTGCTTGGTGACGAGCGGGAATACGATGACTGAGGCCGCCATTATAGAGGCGCACAGGAACTGAGATCCCCCGAGAAGGGGGTATCTTTTTAAATAACCAATAACACGCAGGACGCTCGACACGCCGGCAAATTGTCTTCTTCCACCGCAGATGCAAGCGATAGAGTGTAAAAGTCAGCTACTTATTGAGAATAATTCATTTTTCGGTGAATTTTCTGATTGCCGGATGGCCGCCAACACCGATAGCTTATTTCAAACACCACCTTACGACAAACATCCCATGGTTAATACTTTAGGCACACTAACAGCAATCGTCCTCGCATTCTCGGCTTTCGTGGCCTACAAGAATAAAGGGGAGTTCGTAATACAAGTCGCAGCAGTTGAGAAACAAAATGCCGATAAGACCGTAAATACAAAGACCTTTAACGGTCTCGTTGACGACATCGCAAAGCTCGAAGCTACGCAACAAGAGGCAATCGGAAAACGTGATGGCCTTCGCGCCGAGGTCGAGAAGCAGACTGCGGCTAATGATGCTGTCCAGGCTGAAATCGATAACAAGCAAAAGGAGCTTGATTCGACTAAGAATGAGGTCGCCGATGCTCAAGAGAAATTGAAAGAACTTGGTGACCTTGAGGAGCTTGCTCCAAAGATTGAGCGTCTTCAGGCTTCTATCGCTGAGCTTAAAGGACAGGTTGCAACTTTGAATACGGAGATCGAGCGCCTTCGCGGTGAAAAGACAAGCACCGGTCAGGTTCTTGTTGCTGCGAAGACCAAGCAAAGCCAGATGACTTCTGGTCAGTCTTTCCCGACTATGAAGACCACTATCCGATCTATTGATCGTCGCCTTGGAATTGTCACTCTTGCGGCAGGAATACGTTCTGGTGTGATCGGCGGCTCTCGGGTTGCTGTGATTCGCGGGGGAGAGAAAATCGCTGAACTCAATGTGAAGGCCGTCTCCGCCAACCTAGCGACGGCAGATGTCATTCAAAGCTCCCTCCAAGAAGGTGTCGATGTTGCGCCGGGTGATATCGTGATCCCAGTCGAATCTGCTACAAGCGGAAACTAGATTTTACAAACATAGTCAAAAACACATTTTACCTACGAACCTAGTATCTTATGATTAAAGAAATTCTTACTTACTCCATCGCAATTGTCGCTATCGCTGCGTCTGGTTTCTTTGGCTGGTCCGCCAAAGAAAAATATACAAAAACGACCGAGGAGCGAATAATCTTGGAAGGTGAAAACAAGAATCTGAGTCTGAGCATCTCGAAAAAGGACGACGAGAAGGATACTGCGATTCAAGCTAAAGACCTCGCCTTAGATGAGCAGGCCAAGGCTGGGGCTGAGTTAGAGTCAGCAAAGTCCAAGGGGACTGAGCAAGCTAACACTCTTGATGCGGTGAGTGGTGACCTCGAGGCTGCTGTGGCTGAGAAGAAGAAAATCGATGCTTCCATGGAAGCGCTTCGCGGAAAGTTTCCTGGGATCGAGCTTGAAGAGGTCCCTCGCGTTGTGAAAGACATGGAGGCGAACCAAAAGAAGCTCGTCGGTGAAGAGGAGGATGCAAGTCTCGTCAAAAAGCGCCTTGAGGAAGATATCGCAAAAAACCTCGCTGAGAGCAGCCGTATAGTCGAAAAGATCAATCAGAGTATCAAGCGTGTCGAAGGGAATACTTTCCAAGCGACGATCGTCGCAGTTGATAATGACTGGAATTTCGTAGTGATTGGAGCAGGTGAGAAATCCGGTCTTACCGGCGACTCAAAACTCCTGATTCAACGCGACGGACGGCTTCTTGGTAAGCTTCTTATCTCGAAGCTTGAGCCAAACACGGCTGTTGCTGATGTCGAGCCAGGCAGCCTTCGAAATGGCGTCGCTCTCCAAGCTGGAGACCAGGTTATCCTCGAAAGTGTTAGCTCAAACTAGCGCGGAGATTACTCCGTAATTTTCGAAAGGCGGCTCTTGTTGAGTCGCCTTTTTTTTTGTCTCAAAAAAAGTTTAGAATTGGATGCGCTTACCATTGACGAAGGTCAATTGAGGTGTTCATATCCAGCCCGTTCAACCGAGCGCCGGACCGGTGGCTGAGTGGTTGAAAGCGCTCCCCTGCTAAGGGAGTATACGTCAAAAGCGTATCGAGGGTTCGAATCCCTCCCGGTCCGCCATATTTCAAAGCCCTTCTTCTCAATGAGTTGGAGGGCTTTCCTTTTGTAAAGGTGGGGGAGTGATACACCTTTAGGTAAGATTTGAAGAGGTTTCATAAGCTTTCGTAATGACATCGTATCGATAGTCTTTGTTTTCGAGCAGTATCAGTCACACCCTTGTTTTGGGGTTCTAGTCGACCTTAAGTTGTCTTGATGAAAGACAAGAAGCAAACGGATAAGAAGAAGGGAAAGAACTACGGCCAATCTTATTCCACGGAGGGATCTGGGAGTATCAGATGCTCTGAAATCTACAATGGAACATCTTTACTGGTATGAGGGGCAATTGGACCTGAGGAAGGAAGAGAAACCAGGCACAGCTGCCTTAGCCGCTATCGCTGCGTGTTTCGGGGTGAGTCGTTTCGACGAGATAGTCGACGAGGCGAAAGAAAAAGGCGCTATACCGTGAGCGCATGAGGGCTTAGGCACTTTTTGGAAGAGCCTTGTTCTGGTTGAATGGCAGACAGCAATCCTGATAGCTTTTTTTGCTCTTGCAGGGGCAAAGAGAAAGGTGGCGCTCTTTTGAAATTTTTTCGAAGGCTTCGGGCACTGGAGAGTGTTGGAAGCATGAGGGCTAATTGTAATCTGTTCTTTCCCGGAGAGCGGGAGATCGGATTGTCTCTCGAATGAAAAAGCTAATCTTTTGAATCTGCAATGTGCTTCGTAGCGAAGACCTTTCGCCTAGGCTGGCTGCTAGGAATTTGCTTTTGGCGGAAAGGCCGTGAAGAACGGGTTTCGGCGGAGTTCATGGGGGAGAAAGAGGGTGGGTTTCACACCCGACAACTACGAGACTTTTGGCTAGTGGCCAAAGGTGAACCACCGGGGTGCCAGCTTCTGCCTTGTTATTGCGTGTGACTCTATTAATCCTTTGACCTAACGATTCGGTTCTTCGTCTATTCTGTGAATCGAAACGAAAATAGATCGGCCTGGTTCAGGACGAAACGCAGATGGATTTGCTTGCCTGCGAGATTACTTAAATCGTCTGCCCCTTTCCATGTGACCACAGCGTCTATATGATCGTCGGACAGCGGATTGCAGTCTTTCAACGCGAAACTTGGGATGGGGTGTTTTTCTCCATCTAGAATCTCAACACGAATTTCTCCGGCTTGCCCGAGTTGGGCGTTGTAATTCACGGTCAATTTGTTGCCAGTGAAAATCAATGGTTTGGTGACGAGTTCGCCGTGTTCCGTCTCAGCGCGGACAGAGACAAAACCGTCCTTGCGGATTGTGAATCGGCGGACCCGGGGAAAGCTTCCGTCCTCGTGTGGTCCGTTTATACCTAGGTTCTCACTGGCGTACATTGAGAGTTTATCTGGCTCTTCAGGAAGCTCTACCATTTCCTGCCAAAGATGGTTAGATCGGATCTTGTGGCGATCAGCAGGTGCCGATTTTGGAATGACGGGATGTTCCATCCAGCGATAGAAGTGGAGACCGTCGCGGCTTGCCATTAGCATGGGGTCGACTGATCCATTGAACTGCGCCGGGAAGCCGAGGTAAATATGTGGTGCGCGTTTGTATGGCTTCACCTCGTTGGTGTAGAGGTGCTCTAAGTTCGTTCCTGGCCGCCCGTCGTCCCGATGATAGATGAGCCACTGTGGCTTGGTCCAGTTAATGAAGTCTTTGGAGAAGGTCACAAGGATGTCACGTTTCCAGCCTGGAGCCTTGATGCCTGATTCGCCTGAGTCGTTACGTAGATGACGGAAATAGACGGCGTAGCGTTTTCGTTCGGCATCCCAAAACCCTTGGTTGCAGGAGTCCAAAGAATAGTCACTGCTAACAATCGGCCCGTCGCTTGCGACTTCCCAGTGGATGCCGTCAATGGATTGGTAGCCATAGAGGCCTGTCTTTCCGCAATGGTGCCCTTGTCCACTAAATCCTTTGTATCTAGAGGCCGCCGGCGCTGCCGGATTCGTGTCTATAAACGGGTTGAATTGATGGGTAGCGATCCAGTCTCCGCTATCTTTTGCTTTAAAAGTGGTATCGTCAAAAAGGACGTTGTTTTGCTTAGACCCAATCCAATCGTAGATCCCAAGATTGGGTTTTTCGAAGGTGTGTCCATCCTTGCTGATCGCGTAACACAGACGCCCACCCGTAATTTTCATGTTTTTGTTCCACCCGTAGGTGTGGTGGCCCATATACCAGGCTTTGATGACTCCGTTGTCCTGAATATACTTTGCATACCGACACCAAGGCCCCTCCCAATCAGCATCATGAGTCATGGCGACATCCGTGGTTTTATTCGTTGCGGGAGTCATCGCAAACAGTCGCCTTTTAGCGCTACCGCGCAGGGAGCCCAAGATGTAGTTGTCGACGAACAGCTCTCTGCGTGAACCGATTTCAAGCGGTTTTGAATCCAAAGTGGGTGCTTCAAAAGCGATGGGTTGCCGGGCTAGCTCCTGCCCTGTGTTGTCATCCGCCAGTAGGACTTTTATGTGTCCAAGCAAGACCAGCGAAACCAAAAGAATGTGGGTTCTTACGGGTATGAATCGTCTCATCTCATTTGACTGCTAGAAAATTACTTTTGGCGGGAAGGAGTTGGAGTCGCACTTGCGATTGGAATATAAAACCCAAGAAGATTGGAATATAAAACCCAAGAAAAGTGTTCACGCTCTAAAAATCAAATTACAAACCAATCGGAGTTACGCCCACCTTAAAGGCCCGAAAATCTCCTTTACCATATTATTTCGAGCGTGCGGCAGGTGTTCCCCCGGTAGGATGGGTAGAGTCTAATGCCTGACAAAACCTTTTGCTCCCACGGGTTTAAGGCTTCCCAAAGGATAGACCCTAGTTCGTCTTTACATGGAAGTGCCGATTTGGGCTGGTTGCGTTTGGTGTGAAAGTAATCAATTGAGTTTGATGCTGATTGGTCTCGACATCTGAACCTGTCAATTTTTGAGTATTGTCATCTCGCTTCCTAGGTCTGGGTATTCCAGACTAGGTTTCATTTCTAATGAATTACGAATAAGGAAAGCCATGAGAGGATCAAAGAGAAGTGAGTTCCGTATATTAGGAAGGTCTGTTGCCTGTGCCGCTATTTGGTTTGCAGTCACCGGAATAGTGAGAGCTGAGGAGACGCCTGACTCGACCAAGTCTCGTACTGGCCTAAATGTTTCCTCGGTCATCGGCAGTTCTGAACCGTTTTTTGAGCAGTGGGATAAAGGTGGTCTCGGTCTGCATGGCACCCTTTCAGTCGCCATGGATGGCACAGTCCTGATGTTTGGCCGTGGTGGAGGAAAAAACATCCATGAAATTTTTCTTAGGCGATCAGAAGACGGGGGAGCGACCTGGTCGGAGCGCCAGCAGATCGGCAAATCGATCGAAATGGATTGGAAATCCCTTGGTATCGGGCCATACGATGGGGAGGGATGGGGTAATGATAAGCATTTTGCCTATGCTACGCTAGGCACTAGCGTGGTTGATGAGAATACTGGCGAGATCATGGTTTT
>JAKMGP010000219.1 GCA_022424905.1 Akkermansiaceae bacterium
CGCCTTGACGAACGCCATCCTTGCTCTCGAAGACGGTCGCACCTTCCACGGTCGTGCCTTTGGTCACTCTGGAACAACCTCTGGAGAAATCTGCTTTAATACCTCAATGACCGGGTATCAGGAGATCATTACCGACCCCTCTTATCGCGGACAAATCGTAACAATGACCTATCCCCTTCAGGGAAATTATGGAGTCAACGCCGAAGATGCTGAATCAACTTCACCCCACGTTCGTGGCTTCGTAATTGGCGAACTGTGCGAAGTCCCCTCTTCTTGGCGCTCGCAACAGTCTTTAGCGAACTACTTCGAGGAGCACCAGATCATTGGCATCGAAGATATCGATACGCGCGCCCTCACAAAGCACTTACGTGATAAGGGAGCAATGCGAGCCGTCATCACCACCGAACTCTCAGAACAAGCTGCAATCAAAGCTGCCAACGAGGCCCCACCAATGGAAGGCAGCGATTTTGTCAAAGAAGTTTCAACCAAAACCCCCTACCTTTGGGAAGGCGAATCTAGGCTTTGGACAATTCCAAGTGTCACCACAAATCAGGACACTAATTACATCGACCTTCCTCCCGTTAAATATCGAATTGTTGCTTACGATTTTGGCATAAAACACAACATTCTTCGCTCGCTCCGACAATCTGGCTTTGAAGTTGAAGTCGTGAATTCACGGACACCTGCAAGTGAAGTTCTCGCTAAGAATCCCGACGGGGTTTTTCTTTCAAATGGACCAGGAGATCCTGCTGCACTCACCTACATCCACGAAGAGGTAAAACAACTCATCGGGAAAGTTCCAGTCTTTGGAATATGTCTTGGACATCAAATTCTGACCCACTGTTTCGGTGGCACCACCTATAAACTCAAATTTGGCCACCGCGGAGGAAACCACCCAGTCAAAGATCTCCGGTCTGGTAAGGTAGCCATAACCGCACAGAATCACGGCTTCGCAACAGACGACAAATCACTACCAGATTTCATCGAAGTGACCCACGTCAACCTCAACGACCAAACGGTAGAAGGAATGCGGAGCACCAAAGATCCTGTTTTCTCGGTCCAACATCACCCCGAGGCCGCCCCTGGCCCTAATGATGACAAGGGATTTTTCGATGAGTTTATCGAACTTATCGAATCCTCGAACTAATTACTTTAAAAATGAACACCATCATTTGCGGCCTCCAGTGGGGCGACGAAGGAAAAGGCAAAATCGTAGATTTCTTAACTGAAGATGCTGATCTTGTGGTTCGTGGACAAGGCGGGAACAACGCTGGCCATACCGTAATCGCGAAGGGCAAAAAATATATCCTTCACCTAATCCCTTCCGGAATTCTCTGGGATAAACAATGTGTCATTGGTAACGGAGTCGTCATGGATCCGGTTGGGCTATGCAAGGAAATTGAAGGCCTAGAAGCTGAGGGAATTGCCATAACCCCTAAAAAACTTCTCATTTCAGACCGCGCTCACGTGGTCCTGCCATACCATCGTGAGCTCGATGCTGCTCGCGAGATGTCGCTTGGCGATAAGAAGATTGGCACAACCAAACGGGGTATCGGCCCGACCTACGCCGATAAAGCGAATCGGATTGGCCTTCGTTTAGCCGACTTTCGCGATCCAGAGAAAGCCAAGAACCTCATCTCCACTCGACTCAAGGAAGCAAACCGAACCCTCGCACACTTTGAACTTCCAACCTTCGAGACTGACCTAGTTTTTCATGAAGTCGAGGAAGCGATTAACCGGCTCCGACCCCACTTTGCCAATGTTATACCAGTCGTCCACACCTCGTGGAAAAAGGGAGAAACTATTCTCTTTGAGGGCGCTCAAGGGACATTCCTCGATATAGACTTCGGGACTTATCCATTTGTTACGTCTTCGAACACAACCTCCGGGGGGGCTTGCACCGGCTCTGGGATGCCACCGCACGCCATCGATCGAGTCGTTGGAGTTTGCAAAGCTTACACGACCCGCGTTGGCTCAGGCCCTTTTCCTGCGCAAAATGACGAGATCGCCGAATTCTTCCATTCCCGTGGATTGGAGTTTGGCGCTACCACGGGCCGTCCTCGTCGCTGTGGCTGGCTGGACACCGTCCTCATCCGCTATGCTGTTATGGTCAACGGGGTCACAGACCTCGCCGTCACCATTCTCGATGGCCTTGATGACCGTGAGACCATCAAGATTTGTGTTGGCTATAACATTAACGGAGAGATTCACGAATTCCCACCAGCCGAACGTGATCACTGGGATGACATTGTCCCAGTTTACCAAGAGGTCCCAGGTTGGAAGGAATCCACAACTGCATGCCGCACCTACGATGACCTTCCGCAACTCGCCAAAGACTATCTGGCGCGTATCGAGGAACTTACCGGTGCTCCAGTCTCCTACGTTGGAGTTGGGCCCGACCGGGAACAAACCATCATTCGATAGTTCAACATCATGGGCAAAGCCCCACTCCATTCAACTCCAAGACATGTCGCCGTGATCATGGACGGTAACGGTCGATGGGCTGAAGGAAGGGGGCTACCTCGCAAAGCCGGACACCGTGCTGGCGCAGAATCTGCCCGCGAGGCAGTTGACGCCTGCCTCGAGCATGGAATTGAATTTCTAACTCTTTACGCGTTTTCCTCAGAAAACTGGAACCGTCCTCAAAAAGAAATCAATGCCCTCATGAAGCTTCTTGAGCAATTTCTGAAAACTAAAGGGAAAGAGTTCCGCAAAAAAAACGTCCGACTTAAGACGATAGGCCGAACCCAACTCCTTCCCGAATCATGCCGGAAAGAGCTTACTAAGGTCATCGACGAAACATCTTCCAATACCAAACTAATCGTAGTTCTCGCCCTTTCTTACGGCAGTCGAGAGGAAATTACGGATGCTACCCGCCGTATTGCCGAAAAAGTCGCACGAGGTGAGCTCGACCCAGAGCACATCCAAAAAGACACGATAGCGGAACATCTGGACACGTCTGAAATCCCAGATCCTGACTTCCTGATCCGAACTTCTGGCGAGTTCCGACTCTCAAATTTTCTTCTCTGGCAACTGAGCTACGCCGAGATTTTTATCACCGAAAAAAATTGGCCGGATTTCCGAAAGTCCGACTTTCATGAAGCTCTCGAAGTTTATTCTCGCAGACGGAGGCGCTTCGGGAGACTCTGAGCACGGATATTAGTTGTGAGAAAGGAACCAGAACATCACCTTTTGCTGGTCGATCAGGACCTCGACTACCTCGATTGGGCCACAAAACACCTCGATGCCGAGGGGCTCAAGATCCTGCGGTGTGATAGTGCAGACAAGGCATCTCAGGTTATTAAGAAGGCCCCTATTGATGTCGTGATATGCGACATCAAGCTTGATCCCTTTGATGGCGTAGAATTACTCCAACTCATCCGGGCCTCTTCTCCAGAAACAATTACGATCCTCACCGCAGTCTCGCCCACAACCAGCCAGATCATCGAGGCGACCCAAAAGGGCGCCCTTGATGTCCTTAGAAAAGAATCGCTGGCTTTTGAACTTCGTCAAGTTGTCGAATCTGCCCTCCAGACTGTCGATCAGCGCCGGGAAATAGGACCACTTTCAGATCAACGTCCTGGACTTACCGGAAAAACCACGATCATTGGGGTTTCTCGACCTTTGCAAGATGTCATGAAGGTCGTTGGCCGCGTGGCTCACTCAGACGCTCCTGTCCTTGTCACTGGAGAGAGTGGCACTGGGAAGGAACTGATTGCGCGCTCAATTCATGCATACAGCCCACGACGTAAAAAAGAGATGCTGGTCATCAATTGCGGCGCTATTCCTGAGAATCTCCTTGAATCGGAACTCTTCGGTCACGAAAAGGGGTCATTTACTGGTGCCATTGCTCGCCGAACTGGGCGCTTTGAAGATTCTCACGAAAGCACACTTTTCCTCGATGAAATTGGAGATCTTCCTCCAAGCGTTCAGGTAAAACTTCTGCGAGTCCTACAGGACGGGACTTTTTCACGAGTCGGGAGCAACGAGGTTCAAAAAACCGACGTTCGCATCGTCACTGCAACAAACAAGAACCTCGCCCAAGAGGTCAGTGAGGGTCGATTCCGAGAGGATCTTTATTACCGTCTGAATGTGGTTGAAATAGAACTCCCACCACTTCGCGACCGTCAGGAAGACATCGCAATTCTTGCCGAATTTTTCCTCGATCAAATTGCTCGCAGAAACGGGACAGCCCGCATGCGACTAACCGGTGAAGCAATTGAACACCTCCAAGGGCATCGCTGGCCCGGCAATGTTCGAGAATTAGAAAACACCATGGCCCGTGCATGTGCGCTCGCGCTAAACGACATCCTCTTACCTGAAGATATTCCAATCGGTCGAGGCCCCGCTAGTATTGGAGGAACTTTGAAGGAAGCCCTTGCTCTAATTTTGGAACTCTCCGAGGGAACAGAACAAAATGCGCTCGATTTCGTCCGAGGTGAACTCATTCGTCATACCCTAGAACAATGTAATCATGATCTAAAGGAGGCTTCCCACCTCCTTGGCATGAGCCAAGCAAACTTGAAGAAACTTCTTCCTACTGCAAAAAATGACTGATCTCCAAAATCACCCCCTAGTGGCTGACCGGCTCGCTCGACTTCGCTCTGCCTCTTGTCCGCCGCGGGATTTTCGGAACTATCTTTCCGACATTGCAAGACTCTTGGTTTTACCCGCAACGGCTCATTTGGGAACAAAGGAAGCAGAAGTAATCACGCCGCTCACCTCTATGACCGGTCAAGAATTGGCCCGTCCGATTGTGCTTGTACCTATTCTCAGAGCAGGGCTCGGATTTAGTGAGCCTTTTCTTCAAATGCTCCCTGAAGCAACTGTAGCTCACTATGGGATGAGGAGGGATGAGGAAAGCCTTCAACCAGAAGTCTATCTTGAAAGGATTCCCGACCATATCGCGGATTCTGAAGTCTTTGTTTTAGACCCGATGCTAGCAACAGGAGGCAGCGCCATAGCCGCGATCGACGGTCTTAAAGAACGAGGAGCCACACATCTCCATTTCGTTTGCCTTGTTGCTAGCCCCGAGGGGATAAGGGCTCTTGAAGAAAGCCATCCCGATGTAAGGATCACCACCGCCGCGGTTGACGAAGGCCTCAATAACCAAGGATATATTGTTCCAGGCTTGGGCGACGCCGGCGATCGAATCTTCGGCACCTTATAAGATGGCGCTCTGTCCAACTTAGACTTATTCTTCCCGAGTGCGATTACTAGGGTTTGCTCTCCTCTTCTGCTGTTCATCCTCCTTGTTCGGAGAAGGTGTCACTTTGAGCAAGGTTCAACAGTCACCGGAATATCAGGCGGCCAAAAAGCATATCTCGGATTATCTCCCTGATCTCGCAATTCCAAGAATTGAAAAAATTTTAACCCAACAGGATCTCGACGAAACCGCCCGCGCAACCCTTCTTACCCTTCTCGGGGAAGCTCAGATCCGGGCAGGCACGCCTGGCACCGCACTCAAAACGCTCGATAACCCACTTTTGAGAGAATTCAGCCCCGCCCATCTTTGGAGGAGCCACTCACTTGTCCAGATGGGCAGGTATCGGGATGCGATTGGTGAACTCGAAAAAATTGACCGTCTGAATATGCGAGAAAACGCGGACCTCCAAACCGGAAAACTTTTACTCGCACTCGGTAATCCCAAAGACGCTCGGCCGATATTGACCCCGCTTTTAAAATCGAAGGACGCTTCAATCCAAAAGGAAGCCACGCTGCAACTCATCTCGGTCGCCCTCTCACTGAATCAACTCGATGAAGCCAGCTCCCTCCTTGAAAAATCAAAACCTGCCAATCCGGTCGAAGAAAGCCTTCTTCGTTATCTTAACGGAAGGCTTCAACTCGCAAGAGGCGATCGCCTCTCTGCAGTGGGAACATTCCAAACCTTAATCAACGATCCTGAAATTCGGGAAAATCTCCCTGCCGCACTTTACCATGAATCGACCATCGCTCTTGCCGACAGCCTTTCCCTTGAAGGAAATGAATCCTCTGCAATTGATTCACTGCTCGAGACTCTCAACAAGAATCCGGCCCCACCAAACTTGGAAGCTATTTTTGCACGCTTGAGAATTTGGGCGGACAAGACTGACTCAGCCGCACTTATTTTAAACATTTCAAAGTGGGCTCCTCCTCGACCAACGTTCCTAGAAAACCCGTCGGTGAAAAACTCCAGTTCCGTTCAAGCCATCAACCCAACTCTCCCAAACGCCATTCCCTCCACCACCTTACCTGAGCCGAGAAGCCTTTTTTCACTTTCATTTCTCACAAGTATCCAACTCCAATCTGAGGATTTGGATCTTAGAAGAGAAGGTCGCAAAAGAGCCGCACAACTTCAGCTCATCAGCCCAAGTGGCTCAGCATTCGTTAACCGCTCATTACTCGAACTCGGCGTCTTAAACTTTAAAGAGGATAATTTTGAGCAAGCCCTAGCCATCTTTTCTCTGCTCGATGACGAGAAGGCTGCGCCAGCAACCAAAGCCTACGCTAAAGCTCTGGCAGCAAAGGCTGCATTTGCCATCGAGGAACAAACCAAAGCAAGCCAGCTCTTTCTTGAGGCCGAAGAAATTGCCCGGGAAATCCAGCGAGATGACCTGCGGTCAATTGCGGCTTTAAATGCCGGAATCACTCTACTTACTTCAACACGTTCAAAGGAGATCGATGAAATTACACGCAATCTTGACAGCCCTGAAGCCCGTTCATTTCTTATTCTGGAACGAGGATTGTTCCTTTCCTCAAAAAGAGACCCCGAAGCCCGAGATCTCCTCATAAGCTTTCTGACGAATTTCCCTGATAATCCCCGCACGCCCGAGGCCGCTCTGGCTCTTGCCGAAAGCGCGATCTTTAGCTTGCCCTTCGATCGTGAACTTGCCCTTAAAAACATCACGCCCCTTAAGTTTGATCTTCAGGCTAAACCTGATCTTGAAGCAAGACGAGTTCTCGTGTTGCTCGCTCTAAACCAAGGAATACAACAAGCTCAGGATTTGCTAGCTAAGGCCCCTTCTCACCCTCTGGCCCCTCGAGTTCTCTTTCAGCTGGGCCAAACTTACCGTAAACCAACCAACGCTAGGGACAAGGAGATTGGTAAAGCAAACTACCAATTTGAACTTCTAATTGAAAAATATCCTGCGAGCGAATTCACAGACCCGGCCCGCTACTACAGTGCACTGACGTCTACCGCGCTCAAAACCGACTCTGCAGACAAGACCGCTATTCTTCGATTTCGGGAACTCATCGATAAAAAAGGAGTGCTCGCTAATGAAGCCGCTATCAATCTTTGTAGCCTCTTGATCGACCGAAACCAACAGGAACGGGCACTGGGCGAAATCGTAACTTTTCTTAAGAATGAAAATAATTCCGAGAGCGATCAGCGACGCTTTCTCGTTCTTGGAGCCGATGCCTCAAATCAAATTGGGCAGCACCAGGTCGCCTTGGAATTTTATGAGAGCCTTCTCAAGCTTGAAAACTTACCAGCTTCTACCCAAAATCGGGCGCATTACATAAGTGGACAAGCCCTTGAAAAATTAGGTAAAAATGCGCAAGCTCTCGAATCTTACTTTCGAGTGATCAATCGTGAGTTTTCCCCAGAAAACACCACTACCCTTGAATGGAAATGGTATGACAAGTGTGGCATTGAAGGGGCACTCTCCCTCCTTGAAAGAGAAGAGCGTTGGAGAGCCGCGATTCAGCTTGCTGAACAAATTGGGAGGAGTGGAAGCCCGCGCGCTGAGGACGCACGTCAGATAGCTGAACGCATCGGCCTCGAACATTTCATCTATCGAGGACGCCAAGCGCCTCTCGAAAAAACTCTCCCAAATCAGTAGCCGTTTACCCACGTTTGCTCTTTGCAAAGATAAGGTCCCCAAAATTACATTTTTTCCTTTAGTTTAAGAGGCCCAAGGGTTATTCCGCCGAACCTTATTGTATCACTTTCCACGATCATGTCGCAAACAGCTTCTCCGCCCGCCGCCTCTTCAGATCTTCGTAACGCGGTCATCCGCCTAGCCGGCAACTCGCAGGACGGTATTCAGTCGGTGGGAGCCTTCCTTGGGCAGCTCGCCGGCACCACTGCTCAGGAGGTCATGACCTACATGACGATCCCCAGCACGATCTCCGGCGGACCTTCTATTTTTCAAGTCCACCTCGGCTCTGGAGAGGTCCTCCACCCTGGAGATCGCGCCGATACCTTGGTTGCGTTTTACCAGCATTCCTATGACGGTCACCTCGACACTCTTAAAGATGGAGGCATCTGCTTTTACGATAGCGATAATGTCGAAGAGTTGAAAGACGAGCGTGGGATCATCCACATCGGAGTCCCTTTCACTTCGGCAACTATCGAAGCGATTGGCGGAAGCGCCAAATCGAGGGGGAAAAATATCTTTGTTCTCGGCCTGCTCTGCGCCGTCTACCAATTAGACCGCGAGAAAATGACCGCAATCATCGCTAAGAAATTTGGCAGAAAATCGGAGGATATTCTGCGCAATGCAATGCTCGCTTTCGACGCCGGTTATGCCTGGCCCGTCCACGACATCGAGCACATGCCAATGGCTCCTGGCGAAAATGATGCAGCTAATCGCATCTCCACCGATGGCAACACCATGATTGCGCTCGGTTTGATCGCAGGCGGTTGCCGCTTCGGCGCTGGATACCCCATCACTCCGTGGACCACGATCATGGAGTTTCTCCGCACCGAGCTCCCAAAGTATAATGGCATGTTCATTCAATGTGAGGACGAGCTTGCCGCAGTTTCCCTCGCCCTCGGAGCTTCTTATTCTGGTCACCTCGCTATCACCGGCTCATCCGGCCCCGGTCTAGCCCTGAAATCAGAAGCTCTCGGCTACGCCAGCATGGCCGAGCTTCCGCTCATTGTTGTCAACATCCAGCGGGGAGGGCCTTCCACCGGACTTCCAACTTCTGTCGAACAATCCGATTTGCTACAAGCTATTTACGGATCCCACGGCGATGCCCCTCGTATTGTCTTGGCCCCCAAAAATGTCGAAGACTGTTTCTACACCGCCCTTGAAGCTTGCCGCCTTGCCAAAAAATATTCGACTCCTGTTTTCATTCTCTCCGATCAAGCGATCGCAACCCGCCTTGAAGCTTTCGAAGAGCCCGACCTCGAAACCCATTGGCAGGATCCAGAACTTGACCTCTCCGAGAGAGGAGCAGATTTCAAGCCATACCCCCTCGATCAATTAACTCGTCATTCACCTCCGGGAGCGCGTTCAAGCGAAGGAAAATACCCAGTCGTCACTGGCCTTGAGCACGACGAGTGGGGTCATCCTTCGGGCAACCCACTCAACCACGAGAAGATGACGGAAAAACGACGGGATAAGCTCGTGAATCTGGCCAAATCTCTTCCTCTTCCCGAGGTTCATGGTGAAAAAGGTGGTTCCCTTCTTCTAGTCGGCTGGGGATCCACTTACGGGCCCATTAAGGAGGCCACAGACCGACTCAACGGACTAGGCCATAAAGTTGGCTCAATTAATATCCGCCATGTCCATCCACTTCCAGATGGTTTGGGCGAACTTTTTGAAAAATACGATCACGTCCTCGTACCCGAAATGAATGATTCCGGAGTTTATGGTTACGGTCAGCTTGCGACTCTTCTGAGAGGCAAAACTTGTAATCCTAAGATCGAATCCGTGAATAAAGTTCAAGGCATCAGTTTCCGTGTTCTGGAAATTACAGACGCTGCCGAAGCACTCATCAAAGGCTAAAATATTCTCCGTAATCTCAACCCGACTTTTATCATGTCAGATACCACCTCAGCCGCTCCCGCCGAAAAGCTTACAAAGAAGCAACTCAAAGCAGATCACCCTACTTGGTGTCCTGCTTGCGGCGATTTCGCAGTGCTTGCTTCCTTCTTTAATGTTGTTCAAAAACTCGGGATTCCACACGAGAAGATCGTCTGCGTCGCTGGAATTGGGTGTTCTTCCCGCTTTCCCTATTTTGTCAACACTCACGGAATTCACTTCATTCACGGCCGGGCTCTTCCACTTGCTACCGGAATTTCGCTTTCCCGCCCTGATCTTCACGTTTTCGTTTTTGGGGGTGATGGCGACGGATTCTCCATCGGAGGAAACCACCTCAACCACGCCGCGCGAAAAAACGTCAACCTCTCCTACGTTGTGATGGATAACTTCGTTTACGGTCTGACAAAAAACCAGACCTCCCCGACCACCCCGATTGGGCAGCGATCAAAAACTGATCCTCGAGGAGCTATTGACCGTCCAATCAACCCGATGGCCCAACTGGTGTCTAGCGGCGCAACCTTCATTGCCCGTACTCATGCTGCGCAAGTAAAGCATATGAACGAAATGTTCGAGCGAGCCATTCTTCACCCCGGTTTTGCAGTCGTAGAGACCCTTTCAGAATGCACCATGTTCAATCCTGGTTCGTTCGATGACAGCATTCCACGCAAAGGTGGAGTCTTTGACCTCGTCAACGAGGAAGAACAAGATCTGGAGTCTGTCGCGGCAGCAATGGACCTTTCACAAGATCTTTCTCCCGGGAAATTTGGCGTGTATTATGAAACCAAAAGGCCCACTAAGAATGAACTCGAGCGCGAATGGCTCACAGATGCTCGCAGCAAGATCGGTGACCTCAGCGAGCGTGACCTCCTAAGGCAGCGCTTCGCCTCAATGCGCTAAGGATTACTTTAGCGCTAAACTAATCACATTAGAGGAGGCGATCATTTCGTTCGCCTTTTTTCGTCCAGTCCCGTTAACCCACTTATTGGATTTGTTAACCCACTTATTGGATTTCCATACCACTTTTGGCATAAACCCAGCGTTCGATTTTTCCATCCTTGATCAGAGCCTTGGCCTGAACCGGTCGAACCCCGAAAATCGTCGCAGCTTCATAGGCAGCCAGGCCAGTTTGATACTCTGTCCCATCAATTGTCTCTTCTCCGTTCGCTTTCCACCCCTTGACCTGATCACTGGTAAACTCTTTCACGGCCCCACCTGCGATACTCTCTTTCATTAAAGCAATGATCTCGTCATCACCCAGCTTCGCATTCGCCGCAGGTTCAGGTTCAGGTTCAGGTTCAGGCGCAGGAGTGGGTTTAACAACCGGCATTGGCTCCGGATTAGGAACTACTGGAACATTTTTAGCGACAGGTGCTGCTACTGGAACCGGCGCAGGCGGGGTTGTAGTCGCGACAGCACCTCCAGCCTCCCTTTCATAAATTCTTTTAACCAGTTGCTGGAAAAGGTCCGTATCCTTTGGCGAAATTTTACCTTTTCCGTTTGAATCAGATTTCTCGACGATCAACGAATCGTTTTTGCGATTCAAAAGTGTGACAACGTCTCCCTTTTTCAATCTCACCTGCCCTTCTCCACCAGAAGTTGGGATGACAGTTGGGTTTTCAATGGTGACAGTCTCGGGCAGTTCATTATCACGAACCTCGTCCAAATTTATCGAGTAACTTGCCCCCTTATATTTCACAGTAACAACCAACCCACTCGCTTCTTCTCTCACGTCAACCAATGCGGGGGTTATTGTTCCACTAAGAATTCTTCCCAGAAAGTAGAGGACAAGGACAACTGCAGAAAATTGAGCGTATTTCATAATCAGATGAGAATCTTGTGAGAGGCTAAAACAGAATTATCAGATTGTCACGCAGTCAAAGTCGGCATTTGACCTTTCGCCCTTGAGGAGAAAGGCTCCTCCCATGGCAGAAAATCGTTTATTCCTACTTGATGGCATGGCGCTAGTCTATCGTGCTCACTTTGCCTTCATTCGCAATCCGATTACGAATTCGCAAGGAGTAAACACGTCCGCAATTTACGGTTTCACGAACACCTTACTTACAATCATTGAAAAAGAGGCCCCAACCCACCTCGCTGTTGCCTTTGACACATCAGCCCCAACTGCCCGGCATATTCTTTACCCCGAATACAAGGCCCAGCGCGAAGCCATGCCCGAAGAACTCGCTGCCGCCATCCCAGAGGTCAAAAAGGTCTGTGCCGCCTTCAAAATCCCTGTCCTCGTAATAGACGGCTTCGAAGCTGATGATATCATTGGCACCGTCGCCCGTCGCGCTGAGGAAGCTGGTGGGATCGAAACCTTCATGGTCACGCCCGACAAGGATTTTGCCCAGTTGGTAGCTCCTCACACCGCGATGTGGAAACCAGGACGGCAAGGATCAGATCACGAGGTTCTCACCTACGAAAAAATCCTCGGAAACTGGGAAATCAGCGATCCCAAACAGGTCATTGATATTCTAGGCCTCTGGGGCGATGCTTCCGACAACATCCCTGGCGTGCCAGGAATTGGCGAAAAAACCGCAAAAAAGCTCGTTGCTCAGTATGGTTCAGTCGAAGGACTGCTCAAAAACACCGACGAACTTAAAGGCAAACAGAAAGAAAACGTCACCAATTTTGCCGATCAAGCTCGGGTTTCAAAAGAGCTGGCAACCATCATCACCGACGTTCCCATCAAAGAATCATTCGATGACTTTAAGCTTGAAGAACCAGATGTGGAAACTCTCACGTCGCTTTTCGAAATTTGGGAATTTCGAACTCTTACGAAACGCCTATTTGGTGATTCTGCAGCGACAACACAACCTGCGGTCGCGCCAGTTTTCGAGAAACTCAAAACGCTCAACGACGTTCCTCACAAATACCATCTGATCCATTCTGAGAAATCTCTAGACTCCCTGATCGAAGAACTCATCGCAGTAGACACTTTTTGCTTCGACGTTGAAACCAATTCACTCGACCGCTTCTCCTCAAAACTTCTTGGCATCGCATTTTCTCACAGCCCCGGTGAAGCCTTCTATCTTCCTATCACCGAATGGCCCTCCCTCCGTGAAAAACTTCTCCCAGTTTTCCAATCTGCCGCTCTGAAAATCGGTCATAACTTGAAGTTCGATCTTGCCATTATGCTCTCGCACGGAATCCAGGTTAGCGGTCCGTTCTTCGATACCATGCTCGCGCACACCCTAGCCGCCCCGGAGCAAAAGCACAGCATGAATTCCTTGTCTGAAAACCTCCTTGGATATTCGCCAATCAAGCTCGTCGATCTCTTTTCCGGTGAGCAAAACGAAGAAGATGATCTTTTTGCCGCCGCCGCAAAAAAGAAAGCTTCGAAGGGCGAACTAGACCCTTCAGAGCTCCCCATTACCGTCCTCGCCGAATACGCGGCAGAGGATGCCGATGTCACTCTTCAGCTTTACCACAAGCTTCTTCCCAAACTCAAAACTCTTAATGCTCTCCCAGTCATTGAGAATATTGAGTCACCACTTCTTCCAGTCCTTGTCGCGATGGAAAACGAAGGCATCTCGATGGATCAAACAGTTCTCGATGAAGTCGGGAAAGTTCTTACGGTTAAAATCAAAACCCTCAGTAAGGAAATCGAGGAATCCGCCGGCCGCCCTTTCAATCTCAACTCACCAAAGCAGCTCGGAGAAATCCTCTTTGGTGAAATGAAACTCGTCGAAAAACCAAAGAAAACAAAGACTGGGCAATTTAAAACCGACGAGCAGACCCTCGCTTCGCTTGCTTCTAAACATTCTATTGTCGCAAATATTCTTAGCTACCGCGAAGCCAGCAAACTCAAGTCAACTTATGTTGATGCACTCCCAAACCATCGTGCCGAGCACTCTGATCGCGTCCACACTCATCTCCACCAACTTGTCACCTCAACAGGACGTCTCGCTTCGTCTGATCCCAATCTCCAGAACATTCCCGTTCGGTCAGAGATGGGTCGCGAACTACGCCGTGCTTTTATTCCTCGAAACTTGGATTTCACCTTAATGGCAGCCGACTACTCTCAAGTTGAACTTCGCGTGATGGCCGCGCTCTCTGGCGACCCCGCCATGATAAAGGCCTTCAAAAACGATCTCGATATTCACACTGCTACTGCGGCCCGCGTCTTTGCCGTTGAAACTGATGAAGTGGTTCCTGAAATGCGCCGAACCGCCAAAATGGTCAATTTTGGCATCATTTATGGAATCTCAGCTTTCGGACTCTCGCAGCGGCTCGGAATCCCCCGTAGTGAAGCTAGCGAAATCATCGAAACATACTTTGAGCAGTATCCCGCCATTCACCAATTTATGACAGACACTGTTGAAAATGCTCGCGAAAAAGGATACACCGAAACGATTGCTGGTCGCCGACGTTACTTCAAAGACATCAAATCCGGAAACGCCAGTATTCGAGCCAATGCTGAGCGAGCTGCTATTAACAGCCCTATCCAGGGAACCGCAGCCGATATGATCAAATTGGCGATGGTCAAGATTCACG
>JAKMGP010000176.1 GCA_022424905.1 Akkermansiaceae bacterium
TAAAGTCGTCTTCATAGAACAAGCGACTCCACGGGGATATGGACACGCCATTCTTTGCGCCCGGGATTTCACTGGAAACGACCCATTTCTCGTGATGATGGGGGACCATCTCTACCTTTCTCTTGCCAAAGAATCGTGCGTCCGCCAGCTCCTGAATTTCGCGTCCCAAGCAAACGGGCCAGTTTCTGCAGTACAACCAACCCACGAAAGTAAGCTTCCATTTTATGGAACGGTGGCAGGTTCTCCGATTGGAGGAATTCAGGGACTCTATGAAGTTTCCCATATTATTGAGAAGCCAACTCCCACCATCGCCGAGCAAGAGCTTATCGTTCCGGGCTTACGAGCAGGCAGCTATCTTTGCTTCTTTGGGATCCACGTTCTAACCGCACCCGTAATGGAATATCTTGATCAAGCATTCACCGAAAAAGAAGATCTTCCCCTTACACCTAGTCTTGCTGCAGCAGCTAAAAGTGAAAAATATCTCGCGTGCGAAATTGAGGGCCTGCGCTTCAATATCGAAGAATCCTATGGACTCCTTCGAGCTCAACTCGGAATGGCCCTCTCAGGTGAAGGGCGCGACGAAGTAATGGGCTACATGATCGAACTAATTGCTGCTACCCGGAGCTAATCTTCTCATATTTCCCGATGTTAGTCTCACTCATCACCGCAGAGGACCCCGCGACACGCGATCGCTCATTAGCGGAAGCTTGTCTTTCCCTCGATGCTAAGGGTCTCTTGCAAGAATGCTCCGCACTAGATGCCTTCCGCCGCACATCAGAAAATCTCTATCATCGCGTTCGTGCCATCTTTTTTCTGCAAGCCATTCATCGGTTTCACCTCCCCGAAAAACTCCCCACTTCAGATACCGGATCCATCCCGTTCGATGGTTACGAGAACCTTCTTGGGCGCCACTTTGAAGAAGCCATAGAAGTCTTTCTTAGAGTCCAAGACCGGGAAGGCCCATCCGATGGCATTTGCTCCGCTCTCGCATCAGCTTATCATCAACTCGCCTTTCAAACTCTGGCTGATCAAGTCCGAAAATCAGTCCGGACGGTCCGCGGAAACCAGTGGATGTTTCGCATGGGACACCCAGCTGATCACCCACTCCGTATCCGTCATGAACTCCTCGAGCAGGACGAACATCGCTTTCCCATTCTCTGCGAACGCACTCCTGTTCGCATGGATTTGACCCACTCGGCTTGGTCGGACATTTTTTTCTTAGGCATGGACTTCCCCCAAGGAGCCCGTGTCGTCAACGTCTCAGTGGATCTCGCTGTTCATGGGCGCGACGCCGAGCCCAAACCTCCAGTCGAGGCTTACTTTCGTATTATCGATGAACCGGTGCTCAAGCTCACGTCTATTGACCTCAAGGCCACTGCCATCATCACCTCCCTAGCCGATGTCTTCGACTTTGCGAAAGACTACCTCGGACTTCTCAAAGCGGCCGTCATTGCATCTGGCATCATCCCTCCGGGCATTGAAGGATCCGGAAAATCCCTCGCCGAGCTTCTCAATAGACTGGTAGGCCCCAATCGCGGAATTGAAATCATCTCCTCGGTTAATGACATCCCGAAAGGCTCCCGCTTAGCCGTTTCGACAAACCTCCTCGCCGCCCTCATCAGCGCCTGCATGCGTGCCACTGGACAAACCCAGTCACTCACCGGCGAACTCACCGAAAACGAAAGACGTCTTGTCCTTGCCCGTGCCATCCTAGGCGAATGGATCGGTGGCTCCGGCGGTGGTTGGCAAGACTCCGGCGGCGTCTGGCCAGGAATCAAACTGATTGAAGGGGAACTTGCCGGCGATACCGATCCAGAACAAGGAATCTCGCGGGGGCGCCTTATGCCCAAGCACAAGGTCTTCAATCAGGAGGAAATCCCTAACTCTGCCCGGCAGGCCCTCACCGATTCCTTGATTCTCGTTCACGGGGGCATGGCTCAAAACGTCGGTCCCATCCTTGAGATGGTCACCGAAAAATATCTTCTCCGATCTTCCGAGGAATGGAGGGCACGCCAAGAGGCTCTTGACCTCCTCGATCAAATTGTAACAGCTCTCGCTAGCGGCAATATCCGAGAACTTGGACGCCTCACCACCGAGAACTTCCGGGGGCCACTCCAAACGATCATTCCTTGGGCCACCAATCACTTCACGGAAACTCTCATCGATCGCGTCTCCAAGAAATTTGGGGAAGACTTCTGGGGCTTTTGGATGCTCGGCGGCATGTCCGGTGGCGGTATGGGCTTCATTGTCGAACCATCACGAAAGCAGGAAGCCCTCAATATCATTCACGAAATTATGATTCAAACCAAGCGGGAGCTCGAAAACGCCCTCCCCTTCGCCATGGATCCCGTCGTTTACGACTTCGCGATCAACCCCCATGGGACCTTTGGTCAGATCCATCGTGGAGACGAAGCTCTCCTCCCGCCCCCCTACTATCACCTCGCTCTTGCCGATACGCTGCGGACTCCTCCCGAGAAACTCTCACCGACAACTCGCGCTGAACTCGATCTATTCGCCCGAGCCTGCCGGACAAACTCCACATTTTCTTCTTCTGTCGAGTCTCTCTTCGAAACACTCATTCCGCATGCCGACAACAACGCGAACGGTGATAACTCGCTTTCCAAGCTCCTCGCTGAAAACGGATTTGATCAACGACAGCACGAAGACATTCGCCAAGACCTTTTCGAAGGTAGAATCGGGCTTGCCCAAAACCGCTTATCTCCAACCACTCTTATCAAGGATGTCTCACCTACAGACATCACTGATTTCACCAACTCAGATCTCACGAAAGATCTCGCGATTGGTGAACAAGCACTCGCAAATGGGGAAGTCGGTGTCATCACGCTCGCCGCCGGGGCCGGATCACGCTGGACCCAGGGAGCGGGAGTTTGCAAGGCGCTCCACCCCTTCGTTCGTCTTGGCGACCGCCATCGTACCTTTATCGAAACCCACCTAGGCAAATCCCGCAAACGTGGCCACGAAGCAGGCTCGACCATCCCCCATGTTTTCACAACATCCTACCTAACCCACCAGCCCACCCGCCAATTCTTGGATACCGTTAAGGATTACAATTATCCTGGCTCGCTCCACTTATCTCAAGGTCGATCAGTGGGCCTTCGTATGATTCCAACTGTGAGTGACCTACGCTTTGCCTGGGAGGAAATGCCACAGCAGATCCTCGATGAGCAGCAGCAAAAAATGCGTGACTCAGTCAGGTCGGCCTTGCTCAACTGGGCCCAATCGACCGGGGAAGCGACTGATTACACCGACAACCTCCCGCTACAGTGCCTCCACCCTGTCGGTCACTTTTACGAAGTTCCCAACCTCCTTCTCAATGGGACTCTCGCCGATCTCCTAATCGACCGGCCACAACTCAGGACCCTGATGTTGCACAACATTGACACTCTTGGAGCTGATGTTGACCCCGCCCTTCTTGGCCACCACTTGGCAGGAAAGACGGGACTCACTTTTGAAGTCATCACCCGTCGACTTGAAGACCGAGGCGGCGGCCTCGCTTCGATCGAGGGCCGACCGAGACTCCTCGAAGGCCTCGCGATGCCTCGCGAGGAAGACGAGTTTACACTCTCTTACTACAACTCGATGACAACCTGGATTGACATCGACAAACTTCTTGGACTCTTCGGCCTTACTCAAGACGATATTCTTGCTCGTGACGAAAAGAAGATCCTCGCTGGCATCCGAAAAGTCGCCTCAACCCTTCCCACTTATATCACGCTCAAAGAAGTGAAAAAGCGCTGGGGCCACGGCCAGGAAGACGTTTTCCCCGTAACACAATTCGAAA
>JAKMGP010000225.1 GCA_022424905.1 Akkermansiaceae bacterium
CAAACTCTAACGGTCACTGGACAAAATTGGTCTCAGGACCAATGGACGAGTCAACCACATCTCGCATACATCACCGACGCCGATGGGGCTGAAGAAGCTTTTTTGATTTCTTCAAACACCGGTAATGGTCAGCTGACCCTCCTTACTAACTTCGACCTCCTCGGGGACAAGGACTCTGAAACACCTGGAGTTCAAAATCGTTTCCCTTCAGCGACAACGGTTAAAATTCGTGGGGCGAATACAATCGGATCGATCTTTTCATCAAAAATTGGGCAATTTAGTCCCGACGATCGAGTTTTTGTATGGGACGGCTCCGAGTGGCTGTCTTTCCAAAAAAACGGTTTTGGAAACTGGGCTTTGGCATCCAATCTTTTTGGTAACGAAAATGACACGGTCATATTCCCAGACGAGGGAATGTTCATTTTGCGAAGTGCGACGAGTGCAATCGAACTCACTCTCTTTGGCGAAGTGCCTGCCGTCCCCCAAATCTCGACGATTACAAAAACGAAACTTCTATCGACACGTATTCCCGTTGAAACAACCTTAGCCGGGCTAGGATTAAATAACGGTCTCTGGAAAAGTGACGACCGCCTCTATATCTGGAATGGCAGTAGCTGGGATGCTTACCTTGTGAATGGCTTTGGAAATTGGGCTCCAGCTAGCAACCAATTCGGCAACTCGAACACCCTTCCAATCACCGCTAACACAGCGATTTTTGTAAACCGGGAAACTGAAATCAGCGGAGCGGAGGGGATCATTGCCGCACCACTTCCTTACGACCCACTTTCCGAATAGACTTTCACTTGATCTAGAGAAATAACCACGTAGAAGACCCAAAAATCTTGAAAAATATAATAAAAGCATCTTTGGCGCTCATTATTTTGAGCAGCGCAAGTCATGCAGCAACGGTTTCGATCGGAGGCGGAGCGTTTGCAAACCTTCTCGATGCATCAGGCAATAATCTTCCCACTGGTTCCCAAGTCCAATTGGGATACTTTTTGGGGGTTGCACCATCAAAAAGCGGTGATGATTTCACGAGTGTAGACTGGGATTCTTTCAGCCCATTTCTAGGAGTCGGCTCATCAAATCCTGGCGAAGTGATCGGAACATTCGACGCTGGCGGCGGATTCGAATCGGCTTTTCAGATCAGTTCTACGCTTGATACCGATCTCGGAGATTCACTCCCTCTTGGATTTCCTGTGCGTTTGGGCTTCCGAATCTTTGACACCACTGAAAGCTTAATCGACGGAGCGGCATATAACACCGTAGTTCGTGATGTTTCGACTTGGATTTTTAATGATCCGGGGATTGTAACGAACCAACCTCCTACCCCTTCGATCTCGAGCACAAATGATCCGCTTATGTTCTGGGAAGATAGCGCAAACCCGTTTCGAACTTCAATTGCTGTTCCAGAACCAAGCAGTATCCTTTCCATTTTAATTGGAGCAGCATTATTCGCAGGGCGTCGTAGGCGCACCTAATTTCTAATCAGAGAACTTCAAACATCCAAAGCTCTCCCTCACCTTGGACGGAGAGCTTTTTCAGTCATCTAATATTGCTGACATCGCGCTAAAGAAACCACGAAGTTCCTCCTCGGAGGCCTCGGCACCCATTATATCCTCGTAGCCTTCCTCATGAACCCAATCAGGGTTTAATTCCCCGATGAAACTACTTGCCTCGCAAGCTTCTTCCTTCCCCCATTTCACTCGCGTAGCACAGTAAGTCATCGTCATTTTTTCCTGTGCCCGCGTTATTCCTACATAGAGAAGCCGCCTCTCTTCATCACGTGTTCCCTCTTCGAGACTTCTTTTATGAGGAAGAATTCCTTCTTCGAGGCCCACCAAATAAACGATCGGATATTCCAAACCCTTTGCTGCATGAAGTGTAATGAGTGTCACACCGCTCTTTTTTTCTAGATCATCCTCTTTTTCAGCATCGAGCGCGGCTTGGTCAAGGAAGTCACTCAGGCTCTTCCCCTTTTTAATTGCTTCGGTCAGGGATGCTATGGTCGTCGAGACCCCCTCCCTTCGGGCATCTTTCTCCTTATCCGTCTTGCATTGGCGCATCAACCACTCGTGAAAATCCATTTCTCGTAGCCATTGATCCATTACTATTCCGGCATGCATTCCATCAATCAAACTCCTTCTAACCCCTTCCACCTGACTTGTGAAAGTCTGAATTGAATTCCTCACCTTCTTGGAAACTTGAAACAAAAAATCACCATCGATTAATGTCTCCCAAATGCTCTGATCCTTTTCGCGGCTCCAATCTAAAGCCGCCATCGAGGTTGTGTTTCCAATCCCACGTGGCGGGCTATTGAGAATCCGAAGTAAGGGAATATCTAATTCCGGTTGATTGAGAACTTGGACATAGCTGAGAACATCCCGCACCTCCTTCCGGTCGTAGAAACTTTGTGCTCCCACCATTCGATAAGGTATCTTCTCCTCACGCAAAACTTCCTCCATCTTGCGGATTTGACCATTCGTCCGAAAAAGGATGGCAAAATCTTCCAAAACTCGACCTTCCTCGCGTTGCATGACAATTTCGGAGACAATCCATTCTGCTTCCTCTTGATCACCCGGCATAGAAACTAGACGGACCAAATCGCCACCCGGTATTGTAGGTTTCAATTTCTTTTCACGCCGCCCCAGATTATGTCGAATCAAGCTATTTGCGACCTCCAGAACCGCCTGAGTGCTCCGATAATTCTCCTCCAATCGAATGATTTTTGGATTGGGAAAAAATCTTTCGAATTGAAGAATATTAGCGACCTGCGCGCCCCTCCATCCATAAATCGACTGATCATCATCACCCACCACACAAATATTGTAAGGCTCGCCCACCAATTGCTGAAGCAGCTTCATTTGCAGGCTATTGGTATCCTGAAACTCGTCCACCGTTACATAGCGAAACTTATCCTGCCAATATACCCGCACCTCCGGATACTCCCGTAGAACCCTTTCTCCAAGAAGAAGAAGATCATCAAAATCAACCGCATTTTGGGCACGTAGCTCATTTTGATAAGCTACCGCAATTTCCGCAATCAGCTCATCTTCGATTCCCGAAAGAGGCAATTCAGCATTTTTCGCCTTTGAAATTTCGCTCATCACCTCCCCAGGTTTTAAGTTTATCTGTCGCCCCCCTTTCCGAACGATGAGCTGGCGAATCATCCCTGTCTGATCTCCTCCGGCCATCACAGCGAACTTCTTCTTATAGCCAAGCGATTCAATATCCCGTTTAAGGATCCGCAGGCACAGCGAATGGAAGGTGCAGACAGTTAAAGCTTTCCCTCGTTTCTTGCCCACCATTCCCATGACGCGCTCTGCCATCTCCGCCGCTGATTTATTGGTAAACGTCACGGCTAGAACATTTTCAGCTTTCACTCCATTTTCCAAGAGGGCCGACATCCGGCAAGTTACAGTCCTCGTTTTACCTGTTCCAGCACCTGCCAGAATAAGAACAGGTCCTTTTAAGGCCAAGACAGCTTTGCGCTGTGCTTTATTAAGTGATTCGATGGAAAAGCCGGCAGACATCGTGTTCCCTTGAGAAAACTCTGCCACTATCAAAAAAACAAGGATTGGTTGAGAACTTCCTTCGAATTAGCATTTGCCATACAAGGCACCTCTAGCTAACAACTTGGCGGGGAGCTTAGTTTTTCGGCTCTTCATTAATTCAAACCAATAAACTAATAAAGCAATGAGCCAAATCATTCCTCTCGTCACTTCCGGAATCGCAGGTCCTCTCGGCGTGCTTCACCTTCCTCGTCTCTGGCAAAAAGCTTCTCTCGACGCTGCCGGCAAGCTCCACAGCGATTATCCCGCTGCAGGTGCTGGCTTCGACCAGATGACTCTCGACGCACTCGGCATTGAGCGCGATGCGTTTTTAGCCTACATCAACGAGAATAAGCCTTCTTACACCCAGTGTGAACAATGGATCCTCGACCAAAAAGGAGGTTCCCTCGACAATGAAGCGATCGATTCACACAACGCTGCTGTTGTTGGTTATAACCATGACGACGCAACTCGCACCGCCATCCTCGAGTCTGTTGGTATCGCCGATACCGGTGCGATCCTCGACGCTGTGAATCTTAATAACCTAGAAGATTGGCAAGATTTCTATAACGCAGAAATTAAAGGCTAAAATTTCCGATCTTAAAATCAATCAACCCCTCGGACGTCTTTCGTCCCTGGGGTTTTTTCGTGATCTTTCCAAAGTTGTTTCACAATCCGAATTGAGTCCTCCAAAATCACTCCGCTATCATTAGCGCCAAAGGCGGCTCTCTCATAAAGCAGCACAAACTCATCACAGCCAGAAGGTAACGAATAACGTAACCATGTCGCCATAGGCATCGACCGGGGGCGCTCCCCCACTCGTTTTGTAAGCCACTTTTCAAAATCTTTTAGCAATCCGGTTTCCCTAACAGTTTGTTCCCACGTATCCAGGATCTTCCGCTTCCTGGTCAAGCCCAACCGATAAATCACGAATATCAGCAAAAGGAGCCCAAGCAGAATCACCCCCGTCAAAATCCAATCAAAAACGCCAGACTGATTCACCCACAATTCTAAACTTGTCCGAAAACCCTGAAACCAGTCATACCCCACTTGATACCATGAATGAGATCTCTGAAAATTCACCCAATCAGGTGGAGTTAAATCTACATCGACCCACTCTCCACCACGGCACCTCCATACATCAACGTCCCCATTGCGCTCATTTACCCAAGTGCCTCCCACATAAGCCTCGACCCATGCATGGGCATGTTGCCCTCGCAAAATCCATTCCTGCTCACCAAATCCTCTCTCATGTAATGAATACCCAACGGCGTATCGGCAGGGAACTCCCATTCTTCGCATTAGCATCGCAGTTGCTCCTGCAAAATATTCACAATGGCCTTTTCTATCAATTTTTAAGAACTCAGTGATCGGGGCATTCCTATCAGCCCCCGCCAAGAAAAGGCTGTATTCAAACTTATCAACATCAAAAAAGGTTCGTCCAATCTTAGCTTTAATATCACGGAACTTTTCGATGGAAAGATCTGGAGGCCCAGTCTCTCTCCCAACTTTTCTAGCCAAAACTCTCGTAGGATGTCGACCGACCTCAGGAAGGCTAAGTCCAATTGCCTTGAGAAACTCTTCAAGCCCTTCTTCTTCAGCCTTTGGATAGGTCAAATCCAGATCGGTTGGATCTAGCCGCATTTCTTTCATCCCGGAACCCGCTTGGATCTTGGCGTCCATCGCACCCTGATTCACCCCGACCATCTTAACTGAACCCATGGAGTTTACCGCCACGACTTCACTGGGAACTCCTTCGAAACGGTTAGTCCTACCGAAGTGAGGAATCAATCCTTCATCTTCAATTAGCCCTCGTAACCTTCCCTCAAGGTTATAACCCCGCTCCCGTTCCCCGTCCACAAAGAGAAATGAATCACCACCATCGGAGAGAAGGACCTCGAAATCACCTGTAAATTTCCGCCCGTCTGGAATTTGCTCTGCAAGTTCGAGGATTCGAGTTCGAGCCTGCCAAATATCTCCCAATGGCTCATTGTATGAACCAAGCTTTAACAGCTTTGGCGTTGGCCCTTTTCCATGAAAATATCGCCACTCTATCTTGTGACTGAGTTGTAACTCGCGAATTCTGCCTAACGAAGTCTGGGTTTGCTGGGTGGAAGTCACCCTCCCTCCGCTACTAGTATAACCCTTAACAAAATGATCATAGACCTTCAAAACGCCCCCTAACATTCCCAGCGTCATGAGAATCGAAATAAGGTAGGCAATTATCCATGCCTGTTGGCGAATCGGCCAGCCATCAAGGGTGAAAATCGCCCAACCCAAAAGAATCACCACGCCGATTGGATAACGAAAGTCAATTGTCTCGGCCCCTCTTAAAGAGCCTGCGCCCATTCCGGCTGCAATCATGACTAGGAACAAAAACGGATAGCCTAAGTGAATTGAATTCGTCTCCACTTGACGTCCCGCTTTTCTATCGATCGCAGCCTTTCGCCTTGCAATGAACGAAAAGGTCACCATTGGAACCCCACCTTCCCTCACATACTGTTGGGCAAGAACTAGAGGTAACATCATGAAAGGAAGCCACGATAAAAGATTTAGAAAATCGATCGCTTCCAAATCATCTTTCTCCAGCAGAGCTAGAGCTGATAGAATCAGAATGAACACCGATAACTGCCAAGATCTTGCGAAGGCTTTAGTTGTGAAGTCCCAACGAAGATTAACCCAATAACGCCCTTCAATCAAAACTGCAGCAATCAACCCCGCCACAGCGTGATCATGCATTCCACCCCAAAACAAAAAAGCGACACCCAAAAGCAAACGAGGTGGTGCCGATAACATATTACTCTCCGACTCTTCTCTCATCTTGTCATTAAGTCCTTCTCGATAGTGTCCCACCTCAACCATTTCACTTTGCAGAGCAACGCATCTTCTGGAGGGTCCCCTTCGCCAATCGCATAAATGATCAGAGCTAACCCGCTTCCTCGCAATCGTTCCAAAAATTCTCTTCTCTCCAAAGACCAACCAGAGAGGACCACCACACACGTAGTAAGTTCATTATTATTTTTAACAATCAATCGTCCCAAAGACTCATACTCACCCTCATCGATTCCCTTAACTCGAGCGAGAGCCCCAATAAGATCATTCGTCCGTGCCACGCTACGCCCCGCGGTGTAAATTTGCGGCTTCTCATGCATGAAAATCAGATCCATTAAACAGCCAGTCTTTTCAATCATCGAAACAAATGAGGTCGCAACCGAAATAGCTTTCTCAAACATCTCAGGTCCTGTTTCCCTCAAATTTGTATCGAGCACTATGCCAAAGCGGGGAAAGCGTAATTCCTCAAACTCTTTTACAATAGGATGTCCAGTGCGCGCCCAAGCTTTCCAATCGATACTGCGAAGCGAATCTCCTTCCCGATATTCGCGAAGACCCATAAATTGCCCGCCTTCACCCCGTACGGTTGAAAAGGTATCCAACTCTACCATTAATTCAGAAGTCCCTTCAAGGTCTAGATTTGGAAGGTCATATCTTTGGGGGGTAATCAGAACCTCTTCTTCATCGTTTAAAATCGGACGGCGGCGCTGAAAAAAACCAAAAGGATCAGGGAGCTCAGCACGAATATCATTAAACTTGATACTCCCCCGTCGAAGCGGTTTTACAGCGAGATAAATCTGCTTCTCCTCCCCCGGTTCAAGCTCCAGGCCCTTTGTTCGCCCTAACCTTTTCCAAGCTCCACCTCTATCCACCAACCACTTCCAGCGATAAAACCGAAAAGCTCGGTCGAAAAAATTACGATCGCCCTCACCCGGTTCCTTCAAATTAAAAAACTCCCACTGACTCGGTCGACAATCACTTTTACTCTCACAAAGATACACATCTTTAACTGGCCGACTTCCTTCATTTCGAACTGAGATCCTGTATTTTAGAATTTGCCCAACTGCCCCCCTGGAAGGCAAAACCCGGACCACTGACAGTTTCGCACGCCTTAGGCATGCCCAGACAAAGCTTAATAAAAGCAATGACAAAGCCAGTAGGGTAAGAATGGTGGTAAGACTCTCATCAACATTTGCACCCAAAAAAACACTTCCCCCTCCACCTAACATCAAAAGCCAAGCCCCTGAACCGACTCGCTGACGCACAAAATCACCTATTGCGCTTGATCGGTAATAGGCACGATAAAGCGATCGATCAATGAACCTAATGATTTTTCGGTCCGACATCAAAAAACAAGAAACCATAGCTTTCCAAGGGTGGCAATGGCTGACAAAACGTGCTTTTCTTGATCCATGAGAATTCTAAATGTTTTGATTTTGGCTTTATTCCTTACCGGATGCAAATCCGACGAGGCGACAGAGCAAGCGCCAACACCTCCCAAAGCACCCCCCTCATCAAGCCGCAACAAGGAAATAGCAGGGCTTCTCAACAAAAAACACCAACTATCAAAAAAGCTAAAAAACCTTGTGAGTGCCGAAAAACTCGATCCAACTGGTGACCTCAAAACCATCATCACGGAGCAACAACAGGCCTACCGTGACCTCCAAAATATTCGCAGCACCCATCCCAGCCTTCAGAAGCTTAATAAGGAACTTGCTTTTTGGCAGGAGAACCAATTCTCGGCTCGCAGCAAAAAACGGGAATTCGAAATCAAGCAAGCTACTGAGAAGATCATCGAGATTTCGACTGAGATCCAGCGCCTCAGCCAAGAGCTTCCAGAAATCCGTGAGACCCAAGACCGCATCACAAGATCCCAAAAGCAAATTAAGGAACTTAAAAGCTCGCTTGCTGAAAAATCTCCTGCGGGCCAGGATATCCTTAGAAAATTAAAAATCATAGAAGAGCAAATTAAATCCGTGGACTAGCAACCGTTTTACTTGCCGAGCCTCCAGCTAAGGCTAAAATCCTCTACCGTGAAGCTTTTCACCATCTTCCCTATTGTTTTCGCTTCCTTCTTCTTCGTTTTCTCAGGAGCTATCGCCGCAGCGGCTGAAGACAAACCAACCTACGCAAAAGAGAACTACTTTCTCGATAAGGACCAATACGCGGTTTTTCCTCTTCCTTTGACTGAATACGATGGGAAAGAAAATTCTAACGAAGACTGGGGCATCTGGGAAAAGCTCAAATACCGGGCAGGACAACAAGGTGGATTTAATCTGGTCGCGTCTCTCATCTTCCTTTGCGCCATTATACATACCTTCCTCAGCGGCTTCTTCATAGAGATGGCTCACAAGCACGAGCACGAACATAAAAAGAAAATCGAGGAACTTGGTTTAACAGCCGACGCTAAACCTCATGATGATGCCAAAGACGACGTCTCCTTCAAAGCCAACCTCTTTCACTTTTTAGGGGAAGTTGAAGCTATCTTTGGGATCTGGGTCATCGCCCTTGGTGCTGCCATTCTCTGGTTCTTCGGTATTCAAGACGGAAGCGGAATCATGACTGGCTTCAAGCAGCTTGAATACTACATCGGAAAAGATGTCAATTTTACGGAGCCCATGTTTGTGGTCATCGTGATGGCCATTGCAGCAACACGACCCGTTGTTCGCTTCGCAGAATCGATGGTCGACAAGGTTGCCAAACTCTTTGGGGGTACTCCTGCCGCTTGGTGGCTCGCCGCTTTAACCATCACACCCATCCTCGGATCATTCATTACCGAACCTGCTGCAATGACAATTGCAGCGATGCTCCTTGCTAAGAAGTTTTTCGATCTTAATCCTTCAAGGAAATTTGCCTACGCCACCCTCGGCCTTCTTTTTGTGAACATTTCCGTAGGCGGAACACTGACTCACTTTGCAGCTCCTCCCGTTCTAATGATCGCTAGCAAATGGAATTTCGGCATGGACTTCATGTTTCTCAATTTCGGTTGGAAAGCCGTGGTCGGGATACTCATTTCTAATGCTCTTTACTTTTCAATCTTTAAGAAGGAATTCAAAAGCATGAGCCGCAAGGAAAACCGAGATACCCATATGCCAGCAAGCTGGGTAGAGCGTGAAGATCCTATACCCGCTTGGATCACTATCGTCCACCTCCTCTTCCTCGCTTTCACCGTGCTGACGGCACACTATCAAATGGTCTTTATTTTTGGATTCCTCTTTTTCATCGGATTTACTCAGGCCACTGGACATCACCAGAATGATGTTAATATGAAGAGCCCGATTCTTGTTGGCTTCTTCCTTGCTGGTCTCGTCATTCACGGCGGCTGCCAAGGCTGGTGGATCTCGGTTCTACTCACTTCGATAGACAACCAATGGCTACTCATGATTGGCTCCACCGTCCTCACTGCTTTCAACGATAATGCTGCCATCACCTACCTTGCCTCCCAAGCCCCAGACTTGCCCATCATGTCAAAATATGCAGTTCTTGCCGGGGCTGTCACAGGAGGTGGTCTAACTGTCATAGCCAACGCACCAAATCCTGCCGGACAATCAGTCCTTGGTCGCTACTTCAAAGGCGGCGTTTCTCCTGGCGGACTTGCCAAAGCCGCGCTCATCCCAACAATCATTATGGGAGCTTGCTTTATGCTACTTCCATCTTCGGGAATGAAGGAGAATCCCAAATCAGCCAAAACTGAACAAACCCACTAAAATGTTTACCGGCCTTATTGAAGCGATCGGCACCGTTGTCTCGTTGATTGAAAAAGGAGCGCAAGCCGAACTCGTTTTAGATATCCCTTTCGGAGACCAATTGAATTTAGGTGACTCAGTGGCCATCAATGGCTGCTGCCTTACCGTAGCCTCACTCGGGGACAACGTTCGCTTCGACCTCCTTGCCCAGACACTAAAAGTAACTTCTCTTGGCAACCTGCAAAAGGGAGAAAAAGTCAATTTAGAACGCGCTCTCGCGATCGGACAACGCCTCGGCGGCCACTTTGTGCAAGGGCACGTCGATAGCATCGGAATCATCACCAACCTCTCACCAATGGGGCAGGACTACCGACTCGAGATCGGTCTTCCAGCCGAAGTGCACACACTTTGTATCGACAAAGGCTCACTTTGCATCGATGGGATTTCTCTTACAATCGCGGAACTCACCCCAGCTGAGGCCATTTTCTGGATCACGCCACACACCTTAAAGGCGACTCATCTCAGTGAAGCAAGCATTGGACAACGGGTTAATCTTGAGGCTGACCTACTTGCAAAGTATGTCAAAAAGTTGCTGCGCCCGGACTAAAGATCCCAGCGCTTTTTGAAAAACCTCACCACTCCTTCCGTAACTAAACCATGCGCTTTTGGTTCATTTTGGGTTTTCTCGCTGCACTTCCAGCGTTCGGTGATCAGGGGGCACAGATTTATGCAAAACACTGCCTTTCCTGCCATGGCGACAAAGGCCAAGGAGTAGCTGACGAATATGACGAATCCCTGGTGGGTACGAAGTCAATCACATCCCTTGCGAAGTATATCCACCGAACGATGCCTGAAGAAGACGAGGATGCCGTGGTCGACAAAGATGCCCATCTAGTCGCTCAGTATATTCATGGCGCCTTTTACTCTCCGGAGGCTCAAGCAAAACTAAAACCGGCGCGTAAAACCTTACTACGGCGAACACAACATCAACATCGCAGGGCAATTACTGATGTCATTCAATCCTTTCGAGGACGACCGCAATTAGGCTCCGAAAATGGGCTACTTGGTCACTATTACCACAAGGAAAAAATGAATGATCGCAAGAAGGAGCTCGCAAAGCGTATCGACCCTAAAATCGACTTTGACATCGAAAAGGATCACGGGGTAGATGGCATTGATCCCAAAGCTCACGCGATCTTCTGGACCGGTTCACTTCTACCAAAGGAGAGCGGAAAATACTCTTTTCGAGCAACAACTCCGAATGGAGTACGAGTTTTTATAAACGAAATGGAACGTGAAAAGTTTTACGGTGGAGAGACTCACAGAAAAACCGCATTTATTGATGCTTGGGTGTCTTCTGGCAATCAAATGCGTTCAGTCGAAGCTTCTCTCTTCTTACTAGGTGGACACCCAATCCCCATCTATATCGACTTCGTCTCATACAAGGAAAAGAAATCCTCACTTCTAATCGAATGGAAACCGCCACATGGTGAATGGGAGCCCATTCCCACACGCGTGCTTTTTACTAAAAGTGTCCCAACCGCTGCAATCATAACTACTCCCTTTCCACCTGATGATGCCTCTTCAGGCTATGAAAGAGGTTCCTCAATCTCGAAAGCATGGAAGGAATCGGTCGCAAAATCAGCCATCGAAGCAGCACGCCAAATTTACAACGATATTAATGTGCTCGCTAAAACAAATTCAAAAGACAAACAACGCGACCGTAAGCTGAGATCATTTTGCATTACCTTTGCAACGAAGGCCTTTGCACGCCCCCTCTCGCCCCCTCAAAAAAGGCTCTATATAGACGATATTTTTGATGCAGATAAAGACTCCGAGACCGCGACCCGTCGTTCTCTCATGTTAATCCTCACTTCTCCTTACTTTCTCTATCCATCACTTAATCAAGGGGGTAATGGAAAGCCTGATCATTACACTGTGGCTGCCCATCTAGCCCTTTCACTCTGGGACTCGGTCCCAGACAAAGAACTCTGGGAAGCTGCGAAACAAAAACGCCTTGGCAAAGAAGCTGAGATTAACACTCAGCTCACTCGAATGATGACTGATTCCCGCACTAAAACAAAAGCCAGATCCTTTTTTTATCATTGGCTCAGTCTTTCCGAAAAAGAAGATCTGCAAAAAGACTCCAAATTATTCCCTAGTTTTGATCGACGTATGATTGCTGACTTGCGAACTTCATTCGATTTTTTTATCGAAGGCGTCATATGGTCTGAGCGATCAGACTACCGGGAGCTATTCACAGAAGACAAAATCTTTCTAAACAAAAGACTCGCGCAATTTTATGGTGTCTCAGCTCCGACGCTGAACAGCTTTAAGCCGCTTTTTACTCCCGACAAAAAACGAGCCGGGCTATTTACTCACCCTTATGTCCTTACAGCGTTTTCGTATCATAAACAAACATCTCCAATTCACCGGGGAGTTTATTTAAGCCGCAATATTTTAGGCCGCTTTCTTAAACCTCCCCCAAATGCAATTGAGTTCAAGGATACCGATTTCAAACCAGACCTTACGATGCGTGAGAAGGTCACGCATCTGACAAAAAATGACGATTGTATGGTGTGTCATTCAATTATCAATCCAATCGGGTTCAGTCTAGAAAACTATGACGCAACCGGACGTTTTAGAACCCATGAAAAGAATAGACCCATAAACACCATCAGCGAGTATCCTACTCCTGAAGAATCCATGGTCAAAATCACTGGCCCCAATGATCTAGCGCGCCTCGCGGTAGAATCAACCGGCGCCCATCGCGCTTTTTTAAGGCATCTTTTCCATCACCTCATCCAGCAACCAATGAATGCCTACGGTTTAAAAACGATGAATTCGCTTCACAAAACGTTCGTAAACAACGACTTCCACATTCGTGATATCATTATCACTATGACAAGAGAAACCATCCCAAGGTAAGATTTCTAATGAATAGCGTTCGACATCCCGAACTAGCTCTCGTTCTAGATCAGCTCTTCACCCGCCACATCACCGGTGAGCATCCGGAGCATTTCACCCGCTACCTTACACTTACGAAAATGTTCGAGGCCTCAGGCCTTTCCACGAGATTAAGAAGGATCAAATCACGAACCGCTTCTCTTAAAGACCTCACTGCCGTTCACCACGAACGCTACGTGGCGCTCGCTAAAAGGGAGATCCAATCTGAACTTGATCAACTCTCCACCGGGGACACCGCCGTGTGTCCTGATTCCTGGCTCGTGGCTAGCCATGCTGCGGGATCGGTGTGCGCGGCAGTCGACGAAATTTATTCGGAGAAGTTCCCCAATACAAAAAGAGCTTTTTGCGCTATCAGGCCCCCCGGCCACCACGCGACACCCGATCGCGGCATGGGGTTCTGCATCTTTAACAATATTGCCGTAGGGGCCCGCTACGCCCAACGAAAATATGGCGTAGGTAAGGTCGCCATTCTAGACTGGGACGTCCACCATGGGAACGGAACACAGGACATCTTCTATGAAGACGAGACCGTCTTATTCTGCAGCGTTCACCAATCACCCTGGTATCCAGGCACTGGAATGATCGAAGAATTGGGCAGTGGAAAAGGTCGTGGATTCAACCTAAACGTTCCCCTCCCTGCCGGCTCCGACATGAGTCAAATCGGTGATAAGATTGACCGGGAGTTTCTCACTGCGATGCGAAAGTTCAGTCCTGAACTCATAATGATTTCAGCAGGCTTTGACTCACGGCTTGGCGATCCCCTGGGAAAATTCCGGCTTCTCGACGAGGATTATAAGACTTTGACTTATTGGCTCAGGAAAATTGCAGATGAATTTGCAGATGGCCGTCTTATTTCCGTTCTTGAAGGTGGGTATTCGCTTGAAGGGCTCGCCGCCGGAGTCCAGGCACATATCGAAGCGCTCGAATGAAGTTTCCTTGAAAAAATTAATCGGTAGATTTCCATAAAAGAATTCGTATTATAGCCAACATCCATGACCTCCAGACGTCACTTTCTCCGCGAACTCGGCATCACTGCAGGGGCGCTTCCGTTCTTATCAGGACTACAATCGTTTGGTGCTCCGACGACATCCGCCAGAAAACAGCGTCTCATTTTTATGTTCTCTCCGAATGGCACCCTCCCAGCTAAATTCTGGCCAGGAAAGTCAGGGGACCTATCGGAATCAACCATCCTCGCACCTCTCGCACCTTTCCATGACCAAACTTCTGTCCTGAAAGGGATATCGAATCGGGTGGGTGGTGATGGAGACAGTCATATGCGTGGAATGTCATGTCTTTTGACTGGAGCCCGCCTGCACCCCGGCAATATCCAAGGCGGCGGCGGGCCTCCCGCCGGCTGGGCATCAGGAATTTCGATTGACCAGGAAATAAAAAACTTTTTACAGAAAAACGAATCGACTCGAACAAGGTATGGTTCCCTCGAAATTGGCGTAGCAGTTCCCGATCGTGCCGACCCGTGGACTCGCATGTGTTATGCTGGCTCTAATCGCCCTCTGGCACCGCTAAATGATCCCTACCAAATGCTCGACAAGCTTTACGGGCAGACCCAAGAGCGAAAAGCCTACGCATCCATTCTTGATAGCTTGGGCGCCGACCTAAAGCGCGCCTCCAAGGTCCTCTCTAGTGAGGACCGAATTCTTCTTGAGCAGCACATGACTCTGGTAGAGGAAATGGAACGTGAGATCTCAGCAACCACTCAAGCAGTCGAAATAGCTCATCCGGAACCTGAGCTGGACCCAAACATTGAGCTAGTTAACGACAACACCCCTCAGTTGGCCCGTATGCAGATTGATCTCCTCGTTAATGCGATGGCCAATGACATGACTCGGATCGGGTCACTTCAATTTATGCGCTCCGTCGGACAAGCTCGTATGCGATGGCTCGACATTAATGAGGGCCACCACTCGTTAAGCCATGAACCAGATAAAAATGAAGGAGCTCAAAATAAGCTGGAGAAAATCAACGTTTGGTTTGCCGAGCAACTTGCATATCTTGCAGGACGACTCAAGAAGACTCCCGAAGCAGGCGGCGCTGGTAATATGTTAGATCATACCACTATCGTCTGGGTCAATGAGCTTGGCAAAGGCAATTCCCACACGCTCGACGATCTCCCGATCGTCACCGTGGGTGGGGAAGCCACAAAAAATCCTGGTTTCCACCACGTTGGAGAAAAAGTTCCACATAATCGATTCCTTCTCTCCCTCGCCAACTCAATGGGCCATACCATTAAATCCTTTGGAGAAGAAAAATGGTGCGCCGAGGGAGCCCTCAACTGGAGCTAATACAGAAGGCAGCGAAGTAGTATCTAATTAACCTACTGAAAAATACTGATTTCTAGGGTGCTTCTGTTGGGTAGAACATCGTCCAGTATGCTTATCACTTTGGCACCAATCTCTGCAATCACGCGGGAACATTATCATCCTTCAAGGACTTCTTGCTTTTCCATGCCCAAGCCCAAAAAGCCAATCCAATTGCGATCATAAACAAGGAGTAAAACTGCCCCTTCGTCACACCGATTAATTTTCCTGAATCTGGTTCACGCACATTTTCTACCCCGATTCGAAAAATCGCATAAAGGATAAAAAACGCCCCTGAAATCACTCCGTTCCAAAGCTTAGGGAACTTAAGACGCAACAAATAAAGTAGTGTGAAAATTAGTAAGCCCTCGAGAATCCCCTCGTAGAGCTGAGAAGGGTGCCTTGCCGGCGTATGGTCGGCTAATGCCTGCATGACATCCGGATTTTCACGGGCAATCGGAAGGAATTCCTGCTCAAAAGCCTGAGGGGAAAGGTCATAGCCATCGTAATCCCCAACTAACCTGACCCGGTCTCTTAAATACTCTCCCGCCGCATCATTACTCACCGCAGCTTGTTGCAATCCCTTTTGCAACTGGTCGCTGTATCCACTTTCATAAAGCGATTTAGGAAACTTCACGGCCCACCAATTTTTCTCGTCAGTAATCGTTCCATAGAGCTCACCATTGATAAAATTGGCCATTCTCCCAAAAAATATGCCAAGTGGAGCAACAATCGCAAAACCATCTCCCACTCCCAGCCACGACAATTTATGTTTCCATGCATAAAACAGGGTGAAAAACATAATCCCAAGAATTCCACCATGGGAAGCCATTCCACCTTCCCAGACCGCAATAATAGTAATCGGGTCCTCCAAAATTCTTTCCAAACCACCAGGGCGAGGAAGCATATAAAATAAGACGTAACCGATTCGCCCACCCAAAAACACGCCAAAAATCGCAGTGTAAGTGACGGCATCTCCTACTTTGAGTTCGTCGACCGGCCAGAGCTTCTTCCGAGAAAGCCGGAGCAAAATTATATAAGCTGCCGCGAACCCCATCACATAAGACAGACCATACCAGCGAAGTTTAATTTTCTCACTTATCGAGAAAATCACGGGATCAAAATCGTGGACGTATGTGGCTAACAAATCAATCACCTCTGAACTCCACACCATCCTGTTGGTTTTCGCAAGCGAGCAAAGTCGCTGCTTCCACTTACTGAACAAGCGATTGGCAATCTAACCTGCCGTTTACCTCCTCGGATAATTCTAGATATTGGTAAATTGGCCCTGGCAAAAAGAATAGAGTGTTAGTCCTCTAAACTATAATGAGCCAGACTGTGAACCCCAAGTAAGCTGTCACCAAAAGACTCCCTTCCCAACGGTCGAGCTTCATCCGGTATAACATCATAGGCATAAGGATAACCGTAACTACCAACATAACCGCAAGATGAATAACCGTAACCCCTTCTCCTTTTAGAGGAGAAACGATTCCCGCTAGACCTACCACTGCCAGAAGATTGAAAATACAGGAGCCAACTGCATTACCGACAATAATATCACCCTGCCTTTTCATCGCAGCAACAACCGAAGTTGCCAACTCGGGTAACGAAGTTCCAAAAGCAAACAAGGTCAGCCCGATAATCGCCTCGGGAACCCCATAAAATCGTGCAATGTTTTCACCCCCGACTACCATTCGGTCGGCACCTACAACGAGTAACAGAGCCCCGATCACGATCAAAAATAGATTCAGGAACACCCTCGCTAAGCCTGCGTTTTTAGCCGCTTTGATAACTTCCGGATCAAGATCTTCACTGACATTGGGATCCTCTTTTCGCGCCTGAACTAAACTCGTAACGACATAAATAAGGACACCCGCAAAAAGGACGCCCCCTTCAAGTCGGTCGATCACTCCATCTTTTATCATTAAAAGAAAGATCAGGGTCGCGCCTAGCAAGACTGGCATTTCCCGTCGAATCACCTGACGTTGAATTACTAGCGGGAAAATCATCGCCCCAACTCCCAGAACAAGCGCAATGTTGCAAATATTTGAGCCTACCACATTGCCAATCGCCATCCCACCACTCCCGTCTAGGTTTGCTTTTACACTCACCACTAATTCGGGCGCACTCGTGCCAAATGCCACGACGGTAAGCCCCACAACAAGTGGACTAATACCAAACCGAATGGCTAGCTCCGAGGATCCCCTAACCAACCATTCGGCACCAAAGTAAAGCAGAACCAAACCGGCAAAGACCCAGCCAATATCAAGAATTTCGGGCACGGCAAGACACTGCCTCACATCGGCAGAAGCAGCAATTCCCAAACAGTAGATATTTCCTACTTACCGATTTTAATCAGTTCAACGTCAAAGACGAGCTGACCAGATGGAGTTCCCGGGCGAGTTGGAGTCTCCCCGTAGGCAAGCTTGCCAGGAATCCAGAAGCGGCGCTTCTCTCCTTCAACCATAAGCTGAACACCTTCGGTCCAACCTTTAATGACACCATTGAGGGGGAAGGAAATTGGTTCACCTCGAGCAACCGAGCTATCAAACATCTTTCCGTCGGTGGTCCAGCCTGTGTAATGGACGAGAACTTCGTCCGTTTCGGAAGGATGATTGGAGCCTGATCCTTTAGAAAGAACCTTGGAAGCAAGGCCGGAATCGGTTGCAATCGAATCCGAAGGTGCGGCCGAGACATCATCCGGCGCTGGAATTGGCTCAGGATCCTTGGGAATTGTTTTGAAATCAAGCAATTGGAAGTCGAAGACTAAATCTCCTTGGGGAACACCCGGAGGCGGATTTTCGCCAAATCCTAAGGCAGCGGGAATCCAAAATCGGCGCTTTTCGCCTTTGGTCATGAGCTGAAGCCCTTCGACCCATCCTTTAATCGTCACTTGATCGAGTTTAAACTGGGCAGGCTTGCCATTCATTACCGTGCTTTCCAAGAGTGTGCCATCCTCTAGCCATCCGGTAAAATGAGCTGCCACTATATCAGATGGCCCAGGTTTGTCGCCGCCTTCGCCCTCTTCGAGCAGTTGAGAGGCAAGACCACTTTCAGCCTTCTCAGCGCTTTCAGGCGCTTTTAACTCCGAAGGAACTTCAGGCGCCTCAGGAGCCAGCTCAATGGAGAACAGTTCGACATCAAAAGTTAAATCGCCAGACGGCGCACCAGGCCGCGAGGGTTTTTCGCCATACGCCAAATCAGCAGGTATCCAAAACCGGCGCTTTTCACCAATTGTCATGAGCTGCAAGCCTTCCGTCCACCCTGGAATCACCTGATTGAGAGGAAACGAAGTCGTCTCACCACGAGAAACCGAACTATCGAAGAGTTTTCCATCAATCATCCATCCGCTGTAATGAACCTGCACGGTATCTTGTGGCCCAGGCCTTTGATCTCCTTCACCAACTTGCAGAATCTTCGAGGCCAAACCAGAATCAGTTACTTCGGCATCTGAAGGCGCAGCGGCCACGTCTTTGGGTGTTTCGGGAGTATTGCTCACCCAGGGGCCTTAACGAAGGAGAGCCCTCCATACCAGAAATTTGAGTGACTATTGAGATTCCTTCTCTTGCGCCCTAGACAAAACCCTATTCCTGTCGAATCCTTCACCCATGAAAATTTCTGTAACCGGCCGTTCGGGGCGCATGGGTCAAACAGTCATAGCCGCGATCGAAAACGAGGCGGCTGCCTCTCTGCAGGCAACGCATGATTCGGGGGAAGACCTTTGTAGCGCCCTCTCTGATGCCGATGTCGTCATTGACTTCACCCTCCCTATTTTAACTGACGAATTATTGACAACTGCAGTCGAGAAAAAGGTGGCACTTGTGATCGGCACTACTGGCCACTCTGAAGTTCAAAAACAAGCGATCAATGAGGCCGCCAATTCGATCCCGATCGTTTACGCCTCAAACTTTTCAACCGGAGTCAACCTTCTCTTCCACCTGACTCAAAAAGCCGCTGCGATCCTTGGCAATGAAGCCTTTGATATCGAGGTCACCGAAATGCATCACCGGCACAAGGTCGATGCTCCGTCGGGCACTGCCCGCACTCTTCTCGACATTCTAAACGACGAGACTACCACATCTTATGAAAACGATGTGAAACATGGCCGCGAAGGCAATGCAGGCCCTCGCCCTTCCAAGGAAATCGGGATGCACACTTTAAGAGGTGGTGACGTCGTCGGCGATCACACCGTGATGTTTGCGGCCGATGGAGAACGCTTCGAACTTACACATAAAGCCTCCTCCCGAATGACCTTTGCCTCTGGTGCGGTTCGCGCTGCGCTTTGGCTTGAGGGCCGTGAAAAGGGGCTCTATGACATGCAAAATGTCCTCGGATTGAAGTAGACGAAACAACCCCATGGCTTCAAGAACAGGAATTGCACTTGGCACGAATGTTGGCAACCGGCTTGCAAATCTTCGCGAAGCCAGAAATCTTTTGGTCAATCTGATGCCTGCAGATACCACTTACAAACAGTCTGGGGTTTACCAATCTGAGCCTGTAGATTGCCCTCCTGAATCTCCAGACTTTTACAATGCGGTGATCGAAATCGACTTCATCGGCAAACCACATGAGCTCTTGAAGGCAACCCAGGGCATTGAGTGGAAGCTCGGCCGGACATCTAACGCTGTTCGCAATGCACCACGACCCATCGATCTAGATATCCTCTACTTCGACCACTTTGTTATCGATGAGGACATTCTCACCATCCCCCACCCGAGACTAACAGATCGGCGTTTTGTATTACAGCCACTTCTAGATATCCACCCTCATCTCATACTTCCCGGGGACGAAACAACAGTAGGCGAGCATTTAAGAAGGCTCGACTCGGACGAAACAGATCCCATTCTTATCCAAACCGCTTGGTAGAACGATGTCTCTCTCCGAAAAAGCTAACCGAATCCGCGCACGCAAAGCCCAAGCGCCCATTTCCGCACTCACTGCATACGACTATGCCACTGCGCGCCTTTTGGATGAAACAGGTGTCGATCTTCTTCTCGTCGGCGATTCCCTCGGTATGGTTGTATTGGGATTTCCAGATACAACTCACGTGACTCTGGATCATATGATCCACCATACCGCGGCAGTCGCTCGCGGGACAAAGAATGCTCTTATAATCGGAGACCTACCCATTCACACTTATCCCAATCCAGAAACTGCCGTCATGAACGCTCATCGGCTGATTGAGGCCGGTGCAGAAGCAGTGAAACTTGAAGGCGGAGTTCGGCAGGCCAAGAAAGTTGCAGCGATCGTCGGGGAAGGTATTCCCGTTGTCGGTCATCTCGGAATGCTACCCCAACGAGTCAAAGAGGAAGGGGGCTACACTAAAAAGGGTAAAACTGATGACGAAACCCAAGCTATTCTTGAGGGAGCGTTTGCTCTTCAGAAGGCAGGAGTCTTTGCAATAGTTCTTGAAAGCATCCTACCTAAAGCAGCTCGCCTACTTACCGGAAAACTTGATGTCCCTACTATTGGAATAGGCTGTGGGGTTGGGAATTGCGATGGTGAGATAGCAGTGATTACCGACGTCATCGGTTCTTTCCCTTGGTTTTTACCACCATTTGCGACTCAAAGAGCTGAAGTCGCTGGAGAAATTACGAAAGCCGTAAAAGCTTATCTCGATGATCTCAGTCGATAAAAGAGAAGCTCTCGAGCGCCGGCTGGCTTCACTTGGAATTTTCGAGGAAGACCTGATCGAGAAGTTTATTCGCGGCACTGGCAGCGGGGGCCAAAAAATCAACAAGACTTCTTCCTGCGTTTTTCTCCAACACCCCTCTTCCCAAACTGAAGTAAAAGTGCAGCGTGAGCGATCTCGTGAAATGAATCGATTTTTAGCTCGAGAGGAACTTTGCAACCGCCTCGAAGAGCGGGAAAAACTTATGCGCCAGGCCCGGAAACAGGCGCGAGAGAAAGCGCGACGCCGGAACCGCCGTCAAGGAACTCGGGCTCGAGCACGGAATGTCGAAAAGAAGCGCCAACATGGCCAAAAGAAACAAAACCGGCGCCGTCCGGGGTTTCAGGATTGATTGTCTTAAATCCTCCTTCAAGATTTGGGAATGCAGACTTACCTCGACCTTCTGACCGACGTTTTAGAAACCGGCGAGGAGCGGGGCGATCGAACTGGAACGGGAACGCTAAGCGTTTTTGGTCGACAGGTGCGCTACGACCTTCGTGAAGGCTTTCCATGCCTTACCACCAAAAAACTCCATCTTCGCTCAATTATCCATGAGCTGCTCTGGTTTCTTAAGGGGGATACCAATATTTCCTACCTTAAAGAAAATAAAGTAACAATCTGGGATGAATGGGCTGATGAAAAAGGTGACCTAGGCCCCGTTTACGGACAGCAATGGAGGTCATGGCCCAAGGAAGACGGTTCCACGATTGATCAAATTGATAACCTGATCAACGGCCTGAAGAACAATCCGACTTCTCGCCGACACCTCGTTTCGGCTTGGAATGTTGGAAAAGTTGACCAAATGGCATTGCCACCCTGTCATCTTCTTTTTCAATTTTACGTCCACAACCCGGACTCAGAACGCCCTGGTCTGAGCTGCCAACTCTATCAACGCAGCGCAGACCTTTTTCTCGGAGTACCTTTCAACATCGCCTCTTATGCTCTTCTCACCATGATGGTAGCGCAAGTTTGTGGATACGAACCAAGGGAATTTGTTCATACTTTTGGGGACCTGCACCTTTACTCAAACCATCTTGAGCAAGCAAAGCTCCAGCTCAGCAGAAATCCAATGAGGCTTCCCAAGATGCAAATTAATCCTGACGTTAGCAAAATTGATCAATTCAAATTTGATGACTTTGAATTGGTTAACTACGAAGCTCACCCTCACATCAAAGCCCCCGTCGCCGTATGATCTTAACAGCTATTGTTGCCATGACTCCCGAGCATATCATCGGGAAAGAAGGCGAACTACCATGGAATCTCCCAGATGATTTGAAATTCTTTAAGGGACACACCTCTGGTCATCCGATCGTGATGGGACGCAAGACATTCGACTCGATTGGCCGACCACTCCCAAAGCGACAAAACATCGTCCTCACACGCGATCCAAAATGGAGCTGCAATGGCGTCGAAATGATTCAGAACCCAAAAGACTTGGCTAAGTTACAACTCATTGACAAACGCGTTTTTGTGATTGGAGGAGAACAAATTTATCGCTTTTTTCTACCAATCCTCGATGAAATCATCATCACCCACGTTGCAGATTCCTACGAAGGTGATACATACTTCCCTCAGTATTCACACCTTTTCCCCAACTCGGACATAATATTAGAACACGAAAATTTCGTGATCAGACGACACTTTAAATAACACTCCAAACACCTATAACGATATGGCTAACACATTCGAACTCTCCGGCATTCTTAAGGTCCTCGAAGAAACTCAAACATTCGCAAGTGGCTTTTCAAAACGCGAATTTGTGATTGAAGTTCCTGACGGGAAATACCCCCAGATGGTTAAATTTGAGGTGGTGCGCGACAAGATTGACCTACTCAACAGCATGAGTATCGGCGATGAATTAAAAGTCACGTTCGACATACGTGGTAACGAGTACAATGGACGATACTACGTAAATCTAAACGCCTGGAAAATTGAAGGCAATAGCGGCAACCGAGGAGAAACGTCAGAAGACCCTCAGCCGAGCTCGTTTGACAGTAGCTTTGACAGTGAACCTGATCCAAGCGATGACGACATCCCATTTTAGGAGTCGCCCAAAACAATACTTTCAATCGTGCCATCCCCAACTTGAGTCCTCAACTCATCGCCCGATGAGACGTCTCCTACCGATTTGATGATCCTTCCATCGGCCCCGTATGTTACCGAAAAGCCTCGTTTAAGAATACTACCTGGCCCAAGGACTTGAAGCAGGGAGGAGAGATTTTTGTGCCGATTCTCCTGGACCTTTAATGCATGGTTACAAGCAAGAAGAAACCCATTCTGAAGTTGTCCAACCCTCTCGTCGCGTCTTCGTAGGATTTCACGAGGATGATAGTGGTCCCAATTATTGTGGTAGTTATCAATCAGCCGCTCCCGATTCTTTAAGGAGCCTTCAACTGCGTTATTAAATGCCTTCCTCAACCCCTCGATATGGAACAGTTGATACTGTAACTTGCGTTCGGGAGTTTGACTGAAAATGCTTCGTTCGCAGTAGTCGAGATGATCCGCAAGACGATCGAGGCGCCCCTCTACAACCCGCTTCAACCGTGATTCTAAATTCACGAGACGCTCACGAAGTTCTACTTGATCTGGAACGACCAATTCTGCAGCCGCACTTGGGGTTGGTGCTCGCAGATCAGCTACAAAGTCAGCAATCGTAAAATCGATTTCGTGACCGACTGCACTGATCACTGGAATCGGACAATCCGAAATCGCCCGAGCAACCACTTCCTCATTAAAATTCCAGAGATCCTCAAGAGATCCCCCACCCCGGGCTATAATCAAGACCTCCGGCTGAGGAAGATTGTCATCTCCGATTTGTCCTGCCTGCCTGACGGCACGCGCTATCCCTCTTTCCGCCCCCCTTCCTTGAACGGCAGTTGAAAAGAGAACGACCGTTAACCAAGGAGCCCTACGCAAAAGGACACTTTTCATATCCTGTAAAGCTGCTCCAGTTGCCGAAGTAACAATGCCGACCACTCTTGGAAAACTTGGCAGCGAACTTTTTCTTTCCTGTAAAAACAAACCCTCACGATCGAGCTTTTTCTTCAAAGCCTCAAACCGAGCTTGCAAATCACCCACTCCAACCGCTTGTGCTTTTTTAACGATCAACTGGGTGCTTCCTCGTGCCTCGTAAAAACTGGCTTCACCAAAAATTTGCACCTTTGCACCATCCTCGATAATTTCGTGACCAGCACGTCGGCGCGCCCCAAACATCGCACAGGAAATCTGCGCCGATTGGTCCTTCAGCGAGAAATACCAATGCCCACTTCCTTGCTTTCGAAGGTTACTAACCTCTCCTTCTACCCATATCTCGCCGATCTGAATCTCGAGGAGGTTTCGAATTCGCCGGGCCAATTGGGTGACCGAGATCGCCTTGACCTCTAACATCTTAGGAATTCTCCTTACTGTTTAATTCAGCGAAAACCATTTGCCCCGCACTTGTTTGAAGGGTGCTAATGACAGTAACATCTTGTGAAGATCCAATCCTATTGATGGCATGATTTACCACAATCATCGTTCCATCTGGCATGTAGCCCACCGCTTGATGGTCATCTTTCCCAGCGCGCACTAAAGCAAGACGAACTGATTCGCCTACTACGACCGATGGCTTCAAGGCATCAGATAGATCGTTTAGATTTATAATATCAGCCCCCTGGAGATGAGCCACCTTCGTCAGATTCTCATCAGTAGTTACAAGCCGACCCGAGAGTAACTTTGCGGTCTGAACGAGCCGCCCCTGAAAGGACTCATCCTCCGCCATGCCTCGTGAATCTTGAATAGAAATTGGAACTGCCGGATTCTTTTGCAGCTCACTTAGAATTTCGAGTCCACGCTGGCCACGTTGACGTTTAGCTCCGGCTGGCGAGTTAGCCATAACCTGTAATTCATCGAGAACAAATTGAGGGACTAAAACCCGGCCCGTAAGAAAACCGGCGACCATGAGCGATGGCAGTCGTCCATCCATAATCACTTCAGCATCAAGAATCAATAATTGGCCAGAAGCTGCATCTTGTCTAAAGCGAACGTAGGGAATGATAAACGAGAATTCTTCTTGGTCGCTTCTTAGGGCTAAAACCGCTCCCAGAAAAGCAAAGCTTGCATACGAAGCGACGGTGAAAGCTAACGCCAAAGCTTCAGCCACTCCTTCAATCTTAATTCCTGATGCTGCGATCTCAATGAGTTGCGGAATCTGAGCCCGGTTTAGAAGGAAAGCACACAGGAGACCCACACCGATTCCAAAAGTAGCAGTTGAAAAACCACGCAAGGTGAAACTACGCATCGAACTCTCAATAAGAATAAAAACGATTGCTACCATAAGGCCCCCGAAAAGGCCTACCCAAAGCGGAACCTCTGGGGCGCCAAGAACAACCGCGAAACCAGCCAGCAAACAGAGAATGATATAAATCACTCGAGCGACATTCACCGATGGTTTTGAAGGCGTCATAAATTCCCAATATTTGCGACCTTTAACTCGGGACTAGAAACCAGCCCTTCAATTTCATCACTCGGGCCACTCGAGTTTCGGGGACTCTGATCCCCCCCTAAAAATATCTCCAAGGTCCTTTGTCGTAATATAGAGCATGAACCCCATTAAAAGAAGAGCGAAGCCACCCTGGATCATCTCCAAAAAACGAGCCGGCAGGGGTTTCCCCCGAACCGATTCAAGAATTGCCATCACAATGTGACCGCCATCCAAAACTGGAAGCGGAAGCATATTTAGCACCGCAAGGTTTACATTGAACAAGACGAAGAAAGCCAGCACTCGTAACCATCCGTATTCCTCCTGCAAAAGTAGAAATTTTGTACGAGCAATACCAACAGGTCCAGCAAGCTGGTCCGGTCCAATATTTGAATCAGGCGAGGAGATTACTTTGATAGTCATCCACATCGTTCGGAGACTATCGCGAACCTGTTCCCAAGGATTGGGGTAAGTAATCTCGGTGACCACACCGGCTCTACGATCCCAAGCAATCCCCACCATTGGATCTTTGTAAGCATCCCCTTTCGGCTTTACCGGAGTCACTTCGATATCCATCACATCATCACCACGCCTCAAGGTGAAAGTTGAAGTTTTATACTGGTTATCCCGAATAAGTTGGCTGACGTGGTAAGTCCCGAAGACTTCTTTCCCATCAACCTTCAAGACCTGATCTCCCACCTTCAATTTGGCCTTCACCGCCGGGCTTTCTCCCTTCCCCGCAGCCAAACTGCCAATTATGGCAGGTCCAGGAGCAGTAATTCCAGGGTCAGGAAGAGCTCTTCTTTGAAAAAGTCCGGTCTCGCGAATATCAAACTCTGTATTTACCACCATTACCTTGCCATCCCTCTCGATTTCAAATTCGATAGTTTCTCCCTTAGTCAACATTATCCGAGTTCGAATGTCATCGAAGACCTTCCCAACATACCAGTCGACAGGATCACCATCGACTTTTAAAATCTTATCTCCTGGTATCAAGATTCCCTCAGCAGGGCTCTCGTGAATGACGCCACCCACTACATTTGATTTAATCGAGTCCTGCGGCTTCCCCATCCCCCAAACTAAAAACCCGGCAACAACAGCTAACATCAGACTAAAAAGTGGCCCGGCGAACGCCACAATAATTTTATCTAATGGGGAAACCGGAGGAAGCGACTCCTTATCCAAGTTTTCACCCTCGATTGACTCCATTGCTGCCATTTGCGGAAGAGCAACAAACCCGCCCGCTGGAATCCATCCAAGGCCATACTGAACTCCATTGATTGTCTTTTTCCAAATGGGTTTCCCAAACCAAATCTGAAATCGGTCCACTTGCAAACCACGCCAACGCGCAGCCAGAAAATGGCCAAGCTCATGAACAAAAATCATGATATTAAACAACCCGATCACAATAATCACGAGTAAGAGTCCGTATAAAAAATCAGTCATAAACTTTCGGTGGAATAAACTAGCCTACACCTAGGCTAAGGGCCAGTGACATTTCTCAAATATGAAAACGCTGCGAGATAAGCATTTGGTCTAAACCAAACGAATACTTTGTTTTTTACTCAGCCGGAGGACCTGTCCCGCTACCGCATGAAACTCAGCCATGGGATCGATTAACTTATCTCCATCAAGCTGAACCGCTCCCGTTGTAATAAATTGCTTGCGCAGCTCGCCATTTGATTTTTCCAAATTAAACGCCCCTTTGAAAACTAGCCCTACAACTTGAAGCACGTTACCATTCAAGTTGGCCGCCACCATTTCAGGGAGATCTGCAGCATTGAGATCGCGCTTCGAAAAGCGAGTCTCCCAATCCCCACGAGCTGCTTCACCCTCTTCCTCGCTGTGATAGCGGGCCACAATTCGACAAGCCAACTCCTTCTTGGCCTCCATGGGATGAAGAGCCTCATCTCGCGCGTCCCCTAACAGCAAAAGGTAGTAACGATCCATCAAGTCGTCGCTGATACTCATTAATTTTCCAAACATCTCGTTAGGAGGCTCGCTAACCCCCACATAGTTATGAGCGCTCTTAGACATTTTCTTAACTCCATCGAGACCTTCAAGAAGTGGCATGCAAATTACAGATTGTTGCATTTGCCCCTCTTCCTTTTGAAGGTCACGCCCTACGAGCATATTGAAAAGCTGATCCGTTCCTCCAATCTCAACATCAGCCTGTAGTTCGACAGAATCCCAGCCCTGCATGATCGGATATTGAAGTTCGTGTAGTCGAACTTCAGACCCTTTGGAGACACGTTCCTTGAAATCTTCACGCTGAAGCATCTGCTGAAGAGTAACCCGCGAGTTTAACTTAAGAACGCTCTCGTAACTCATTTTACGAAACCATTCTCCATTAAAAATGATCTCCGTTTTTTCGCGATCAAGAACCTTAAATGCTTGATCCGTATAAGTTTCAGCATTCGAAAGAACCTCTTCACGCGTAAGCGGAGGACGCGCCGTGCTTCGCCCAGTGGGATCGCCAACCGTCGCGGTAAAATCCCCAATCAAAAGAATGGCCTGATGGCCCATCTCTTGGAACTGGCGGAGCTTTTCAAGCGGCACGGTGTGACCCAAATGGATATCCGGCGCAGTGGGATCAACCCCAAACTTAATTCGCAAAGGACGGCCCTCTTTAAGTTTTTTTTCGAGTTCCTTCTCAGAAATCACCTTAGAAGTGCCACCCACAATTTGGGAAAGGGCCGGATCTACTGCTTCGCTCATGTCAGGGCGAGTGAAGCGGGATCAACGCCGAAACTCAAGCGTGCTTGAAAACAAAAAGCAAATGCCGCCCTACCAGATCTAAACGGTAAAGCGGCATTTAAAAAAATGGGGCGACCGACGGGACTTGAACCCGCGACAACCTGAATCACAATCGGCTACTCTTTCCAAAAAAATGGGTAGCTAAAGGGATAGCAGTTCGCAACATTCACACCTTTCCGTTTATTCTCGGCTTTTAGGGTTAGTACAAGTTAACTCCAACTGTGCCGAGAACTCCTAAATTCCGCCCAGTAAAAACCAAAAATGGTTGGCGAATCAATATTCCAAAGACTGTCGCTGCGTCCGGGAAGAGGGAGCAGCAGTTCTTCCGCAGCCGCGACGAGGCAAAAGAAGCAAGAACTCGCCTTCTTGAAAACTACAGTTCTCATGGAACAGCTGCTGCCGTCATCTCTCCTGCCCTTGCATCAGACGCCCTCAAAGCATTCGAAATCCTAAAACCGTGGGACATCACCTTGACTGTCGCCGCGCAAATGGTCGCAAAATTGAAGACGAGCGAAGATGCAAGCCGTCCGCTGAATGAGGCCTGCAGAGAGTGGTTAAAAGTAAAGGCTGCGGAAGTCAGACCAAAGACACTCGAAGGATACCGAGCTGCAGCAAACAAACTCATCAAAGCATTCGCCAATCACCAACTCTCTGACATCGCCACCGAGGATCTCCAGAGTGTCCTGGCCCCTCCTGAAACGAACGCTTCATCAGCCAAAGCAAATAAAGTTACCGCCCGCGTTTTTTGGCTCTGGGCTGCGGAGCGCGGCTGGTGTCGTGCCGAAGTAATTCAGAAAGTCAAAGTTCCAAAGGTGCAAGACAAAGGCGAGATCGAAATCCTCTCTGTGGCCGAAGCGACCCGTCTCATGGAGGCTGCTGAGAAGTTCTACCCTCAGTCGGTTCCAATGTTCGCGATCCAGCTATTCGGTGGGATTAGGCCTGAGGAAGCAACAAGACTTCGACCCAGTGATTTTACCGATGCCGGGATCGAACTTTCAGCCAGAATCACAAAAAAAGGGCGCCGCAGAAACATCGAGCCGAACGATGTGTTGAAGGCATGGCTCAAACAGTATCCGTTTCAAAAATGTCCCAACTGGACACGAATTTCCAGAGCTGTTCGCTATCTTGCCGGGTTCAAGACATGGGTTGAGCCAGGCTTTATTGATGAAGGAATCAAGCCTCTGGCAACACCGTCCAAGCCATGGCCTCAAAACGCCCTCCGCCATAGCTATGCCAGCTACGCAGTGGCGGCTGGGACACCTCTTGAGACGCTGCTCTGGCAGTTCGGCCACACCGGTAGTCCGACGGTCCTAAGAGAGCATTACGTAGGGCGAGCAACCAAGAAAGATGCTCTCGCATACTTTTCGATCGTCCCTGAAGGAGTAGCCAAGCCAAAAACGATCAGAGTAGCATGACCTGTCCTTCATAAAAAGTAACGCAAACTCCCTCATCTCATGCTTCCTAACAGCAAATTTCTCTCCGCAATACGCGAGCTTGAGTCGTCTATCAACGGAGCACCTTTCGATGAGATTACAGACGTTCTATCGCAGAATCTCGACTTACCTCCATTTGAAGGAGTAAAACAGGATCGGAGGAAATCGTTGGGTGATCTTATGACGTATGCCGAGATTGGAAAGGTGGAGGCAATTCGCGAGCTCGTGTCTATCGCAAACCAGATCACAAACTTCCTCAACAACGGAGTCGAATTCACAGCACCGACTTTTGAAGAATCTAATGAAAATTCAAACGAGGCTTCTTGGCGAGAAAAGGTCGATGAGTCTGCAGAAATACTACTTGAGGAAGAAACAAGCCTTCTTGAGAAGGCTTTGGGTTCCGATGCATTACCTTGTCCCGAAGCCTATTTTGTCTTCCCACCACTTGGTCCTCCCCCAAGTTTGCCGAATTTCAAAACTGAGGAAACGGAGACCGAGGAGGTTGAGAAAACCGAAGAGGCTGAGGAGGACGACGAAACTGAGGTGGCTGCGGAGGCCAGAAAACTCAAGGAAGACCGAGAAATCAAAACTCAGTTAATTGCTCAGCTGATTGGCAGGCTTATACAAAATCGCCTGAACCAGAACATCGAGCGATCCTTTACTGAGATCGCCTCAACCAGCGAGGTATGGCCTGTTTCATTCACGCGAACAGATGCCTACTTTTTCAGGGACAAATTTCCTCCAGAAACCTTACCCAAGGCATTTGCACTAAATATTCCCAAAACATCTTCAAAATTTCGACGGGGTGGCCCAGTCGATTTCACCTTAGCTATATTCAAGGTTCTCGATGAAGAGAGGTCCCAACGGTATTCACCGAAACATCTGCAAGAGCTAAAAATTGATGACGACCGGGAACGTAAAGATGACGATTTTGACCATATTAAACAACTGGCCACGGATGAAAA
>JAKMGP010000226.1 GCA_022424905.1 Akkermansiaceae bacterium
CATTTTTGGTAGGTGTAAGGGAACATTCTGCTGGAGCAACGAGAAAAGCATATTGAGTAGGAGTGAGGGAGCGCTATTCTCATGAGCATGAAGAGAGCGTTGATGGTCTTAGGGTTGGTTGCAGGGACGGTCCGTGGCGAGGTTAAGGTAGAGATGGCAGGGCTACAGGTGACCGCAAAAGGGTATGTGTCGGAAGGTGAAAATGAATTTAACTCATTGAGAGCTTTTAATAGGCAGCTTGGAACGAAGGTTGGACTACTTGTCACAAGTGGCGACAAGACGATTGTAAAATTGGATGAAGAAAAATCAAAGGTGACCGTTTTTTCTGATGACCAAGAGACCGACCTTATAAAAGTTAAGGGCCGTTTCGGCAAAAAGAGTGGGGTATTTAGGATGACGTCGAAGGCAAAGGACGGCAAAGCAATCATCACTCATGTTGAATCTTCAGGGGTTCCGAAAAAGGGGACAAAAAACCTGACTTTAAAAGGAGGTCTTGTGGTGTCGTTAGCATCGAAGTCCAAGGAAGTGAGATCAGAACTTACGGTTTTTAAAAAGGGTGAAAAATTGGTCGTGGGAGAAGATATTTTTGAGGTCAATAGCTTGGGGAAACCTGATTGGGGAGATAATCCCATACAGGTTGAGCTTAAGAGTTCGGTGAGCTACAAGGATTTTAAAGGCTTCCACTTTTACGATTCGGAGGGCAACAAGATTGAATCTAAGCGCTCAGGGAGTGGTTCCATGGGGATTTTTGGGAAGCGAACCTACACTGTGAGTTTCAACCTCAAAAAGATGGTCGATAAGATCGTTCTCGCTGTGGATGAATGGAGCGATCTTGAGGTCGTTAAGGTTCCTTTTAATTTCACGATCGGAGCGGGCCTCTAAATTCTTAGGATTGCGGGATTGAAAAACGATCAGGGCACCCTAAGAGTTAGAGTATGACGAAGATCGTTCTCTCGGGTTTTTTGGGTATGTTGCTTGTAGCGTTTGTCAGCGCGCGAACGTGGACCGATAAAAAAGGGCGCAAGATTGAGGCTGAGTATCTCTCACAAACCAAGGATACGGTTCTTTTGAAGCTTAAAAACGGGAAGGAAGTCAGTGTTCCATTTTCAAATCTCAGCCGGGCCGATTTGAAGTTTCTGATCGAAGCCGAAATTGCGGCCGCGAAAAAAGGAAATGATAAGGAGACCGAGGATGGGGAGATGGAGAAAAAAGAAAGTGACGCAAAAAAGGATGGGGGAATTGTCATTGAGGTCGCTGACCCAGCGTGGGAGCGCCCGGTTCTCAGAGAGGCTGTTCTGAAAGCTCCGATTGAGGTTCAGGAGGAGAAAAGAGGAGAGTTTCTTTATTTCTCGTCAACGAGCTTTCGAATTGTCGCAGACGGCCGGATGAGCTCGAAGGCGGTTCTTGCCATTCTTGAAGTGTGCGAGCTTACGAAAACTCACTGTGAGTCTCTTCCATTTGGGTTGAGCAATCGGTTCAAACCAGTTGATGGGAAATACGAGATCCGCTCGGTGGGCGAGAAGGACGAGTGGGTTAAAATGGGCCGACCGGAGGGGAATCGAAGCTCCTTTAATCCAAACAACGGACAACTTGAAATTTGCCTTGAGCTTTTCGGTCTCAGCTCGGCTGGACGTGGTGGTGAAATAGCGACACGCAATTTGGCAGGCCAGATGATCTTACACGTGAGCCGGTGTATGTTGCCTGAAGTCTACGAGCGTAATTTCATGGATTGGTTTACCGAGGGCTTTCCTAATATGATGAACATGGCGGTTTATGAGAAAGGCAAACTTGATTTCACCAATGTCGCGGAGGAGACCAAAGATCTCTTGATGGGCAAGGGGAGTGGAAGGACGGCAATTTTTAAGAAGAAGGTAGAGATGCCCAAGATATCGGACTTGATCACACAATCGGTGGGTGCAATTGCTGCTGAAGAGGGGCGTCGCCAGTTTCTTGCACAGAGTGTTCTGGTCATGACTTATCTCACCTTCCTTGAAGATGGCGGGAAAGCGACCGGCCTTAGGCAAGGGTTGCGATATGCGCACGATTTCCAAAAAAATCAGCCAAAGACGATCACCTATAAAGATCAGGAAGATTTAAAGCGGCAACAAGCCGAGCTGAAGAGGCTTCGAGAGGAAATGGATGACACTGCGATTGCGATGATGTTCCGCAAACGTCCTTGGGATGAAGCGGAGGCGGATATCGCCAAGCTTTGGAAAGAGAAGGGCCTTGACCTGATTTTCCCAGGAGCAAAGAACGAGTGATTTTACTTAGGAGAGGCGTCCTTGCTAAAAGAGGAAAGAAAAAGGCCAGACTCGTGGGAGCCGGACCTTTAAAAATTCGATTCAAAAAGAGGTTTTACCCCTGAAGTTCCTCGACGATTTCAGGATCATTCATGAGCTTTGAGCGCTCACCATTTACCGCCTCCCATTGTTTTTTAATCCGTTGACTAAAATCATCATCGTCTTCGTCATCTTCGCGTCCCTCCGAGAAGGTCGTGAGCACTTTCATCGTCGCATCGTTGAAGTCTCTGAGACGTGAGTCTAGCTTCTTGGATACTGCTTCGAGTTCGTTGAGGGCGTCTTTGGCGGCATCGCGGTCTGAAGAATTGATATTCCCTTTGCCGTTCCAGCCCATCATTTGAATCTTGCGAGCGATTCCCGAGATGTTGGTGTTGATTTGGTGAAATGAACCGCCGAGAGATAGGAGTTTTTTTTCCTCACCTTTTGCAACACTGAGAAGGATTTGGGCAGATTGATGATTGGGCATTTTTTTAACCACGTCTTCGAGGAGGGCGATCACGGCGGGGCTGGTTAAAGATTCTTCGCCCTTCGCCTCAATGAGATCGGCAACCTTATTGAAGTCGTCGATGGTGGATTGCACCTCCCCTGGTTTGTCCTTGGAGGCAACCATAAGGGCCTCCTCAAGGGTCTTAAAGCTGAAGACCTGGATGGCCATGAGCTTTTTAATTCCGTCGAGCACAACGATGTCGGAAACACCTTTGATATTTTCATGAGGGACTCCCACGAGATTGCAGCCCTTGTTGGTGGCGCCACGGATCTTGCCGGCAACTCCGCCGATGCGGGTGACCTTGCCATCGGCGGTGATCGCACCGGTGCAGGCAAACTTGTCGTCAAGCTCGCGGCCGGTGAAGAGAGAGTCGACAATAATGGACATCGCGGTTCCGGCGGAAGGGCCGTCTAGCAAGGTGTCTTTATCTTCGAAGGTGATGGTAACGCGGTAGCCTGAGGGAATCCGGCCAGCCTCTTCGTGGCGAACCCGCATGAGCTTCATAATCTCTTCAAGGGAGTTACCGGTCATGTTTCCGACCTTTTGATCGATATGGAATTCGACTCCATCGATATCTTTTTCACGGAGAGCAGTTGCGCTCAGTGATGCGGCAGCTCCGGCATGGCGGCCATTCGCAAGGGTGCGGACGGAGAGGCCGTAAACGGTGCGTTGGGTAGTCGCGAATTTCTCAGCGTCTCCGCCAGGGATTGTTTCGCGGCGCTCCTCAAACACGTTGTTACTTTGGCGATCCCACGGATTGT
>JAKMGP010000227.1 GCA_022424905.1 Akkermansiaceae bacterium
AAAATCGTCCGCAAGTGGATCAAAGACCTCCCGCCACGCGCGCTTCTGTGTCTTCTGCCGAACAAAGTCATTGTCGCCTATAACACCGTCGACGGCTCCATCCTCAAGGCTTGGCACTCTGCTGAAATCAACCAAACCCCTTCACTGCCAGATCGAAGTCAAAAACAATCCGAAATAAACGGCACGGAAATTCCAGAAAGCACACGCTCCATCCTTAAGTCTTCGAACATCCAGTTCCTCGGGTACGAATCAAAAAGCGACGAAGCCCTCATTCACATCGTCGTCGATGGCCAACCCACCACCATCACCATCGCACCGAAAGGTGAGCAATCCTTCACCATTTCCACCAAGTCGCCATGAAAGCCCTTTTCTGCACTCTCCTCATCGTGCCGCTCCTTGCGCCTCTTTTCGCGCAGATACCCGTGGGCTACAAACTCGAAACCGTTCCTCTTCCCAAGGGCGCCGTGACCGTCCTCGGACTCTGTCATAAACCCGATGGCACCCTCGCGGTTGTCTCTTGGGAAGGCGAGGTCTGGGAATACAAAAACAAGGCCTGGACCAAGTTCGCCGAGAATCTCATGGAGCCCAATGGCATCCACTACGACGAAAAAGAAGACGCCTATTACGTCGCGCAAAAACCCGAACTCACTCGTCTGATTGACAACAACAAAGACGGCGTTTGCGACCGCTACGAATGTGTCACCGACGCCTTTGGCATCTCCGGCGAATACCACGAATACCACTACGGCCCGGTTGTAGATTCTCTCGGCCGAAAATACGCCTCCCTCAACCTCGGCGCGCGCGGCGAATTCGTGGTCCCCGATGGTAAAGCCAAGGGAAAAGGTGGAGGCAACATGGCTTACAATGCCCCCTGGCGTGGCTGGGTTTATCGGTCCGACCGACGCGGCCATTTCCAGCCCCTCGCCTCCGGATTCCGCTCGCCCTGTGGCATCGGGATGAGCCCAAGTGACGAACTTTTCATCACCGATAACCAAGGCGATTGGGTTGCCGACTGCTGCCTCTACCACGTCCGCGAGGGCAACTTCTACGGCCATCCGGCCTCGCTTCCCGCCCGCCCGGATTTTACAAAGGAAAAAGTCCTTTCCCTCAAAGCGGCCGACTTTGACAAACTCCGCACCCCACCGGCCATCTGGTTCCCGCGCGAGGCTATCGCCAACTCACCCGGCAGCCCGGTCTGGGACACCACCGACGGAAAATTTGGACCCTTCAAAAACCAAATCTTCATTACCGACCAACGCCAATCAAACTACTTCCGCTGCGGCGTCGAGAAGGTCGATGGCGACTACCAAGGCTGGTGCGTAGACTTCCTTCGTGGCACCAGCTCCGGCGGCGTGAAGCTCGCTTTTGATCAACAAGGTCGCCTCTGGTCCGCCCAGGTCGGACGCGGTTGGTTCAGCGTCGGAGGCAAGCGCACCGCTCTGCAATACGCCGAGTGGGATGGCAAAACAACGCCCTTTGCGATCCACTCCAGCCAACTCACCAAAACCGGCTTCGAGGTCAACTTTACCGAACCTCTTGGGCCTGAAGTCACCCCCGCGGTCGGCAACTATCACTACCATTATTACAGTACCTACGGCTCGCCCATGGTCGATGAAAAGGAGCTGAAAGTGTCCAATCTTAAGCTCTCCAAAGATCGTAAGACCGTCACCTTCGATGTCCCGCTCACCGCCGGAAAAGTCTACTCCATCAAATTTCCCGAGCAAAAGAACGCCAAGGCCCGGCCTCTCGACTTCGACACCATCTACTACACCGCCAACAAGCTTCTTCCCGCCAAACAAGCGCGCCAGAAAAAGCCCCACGCCATTAAGCTTGTGGGGTCCGGTTGGGTTCGGAATGACAAAACGCGACCGCATCCCCCCGTCGTGGCACCCCTCCCGGAAAAAGACTGCGTCGTTCCCGTCCCCGCCAAGGCCACGATGCTTGATGCCTCCCAGTGGACCAGTCCAGACTGGAAATTCGACGCTCAAGGAGTCATGCCACGCGGCAAGGGCAGCAACGCCACCAAGGAGTCCTACGGCTCCGCCCGCATCCACCTCGAATTCCGCTTCGATCCCTCCGATGATCCAAACTGGACCGGCCAACTCTACGGAAACTCCGGCGTGTTTTTGATGTACGGCTACGAACTCCAGGTCGTCAACAGCTACCAAAACCCAACCTTCGCCGACGGCCACTGCGGCTCGATTTACGGCCAACAACCACCCCGCGCCAACGCCTGCCGCAAGCCTGGCGAATGGCAGTCCTACGACATCCTCTACAAGGCCCCTGAGTTCCACGACGACGGCTCCCTTTTGGAACCCCTCCGCGTCACCATGTATCACAATGGCATCCTCATCCACCAAGATGCCTGGGCCTATGGCGAAGTCGGCAAGCCCTACAAAAAACACGGCCCGCTTCCTCTCAAAATCCAAGACCACAAAGGCACCGGCGTTTCCTTCCGAAACCTCTGGATTGTCCCCGACGTCGATTACGACCAATCGCTTGCATCATTCCTCGGTAACTTTGGAAACGCCCCCGAGCATTTG
>JAKMGP010000230.1 GCA_022424905.1 Akkermansiaceae bacterium
CTCCAACGAGCACGAATGACCCAACGATTACCGGTTCAGCGAACTTTAACCAAGAGAACTACACCTTTAGTTACGGAACGGGAGATCTCACCGTGAATCGTAGGGCGATTGAGTTGGTCATAGCTGGTGATAATAGATACGCCGGGGCGGCGTATCAGATTGATCCTGCTGCCTTCGCTACTATTGATCTTGATGGGGACGCCTCGCTTCCGAATGCTGAATCTATCGATACTTTAAATATCACGAGTTTGAGTGGCGTTGCTGAAGATCCAAGTTCATCCATGGGGCTTTATATCGACGAGCTCGATGCTGACCCTGCTTCCGCGATTGGTTCGAATGGATTTAGCCTCGGAAATTTCGATATTACCATCACTCCTGGTGACTTTAAGATAGATCCTTATCCGGGTCTTCCTGCGATGGTTCAGGATGTTTATTTTGAGCAATGGTTGATGGATAATATTGACCTGGATCTGGAGGATCCGTTTTCGAGTAGTTACGCGATTTCCCAGAGTCTTGGAATGCGTCTTATCACTCTTGATTCTTGGGCCACGCTTTCTGAAGCTAAGAAACAGGTTGTTCTTAGCTCACTCGATTCGGTGCCGCTGGGGCTACAAAGTTTCGATCTTGCTGAAGAATTAGTCGAAGACATAAAAGGGTCAAAGAAGAATTGATCTAGTCATTCTAACCCTCTTTCCCCCTTGCACATGACCTTACTTGAAAAATATATTGCCGGTTTTACAGCTGGCGCCCTTTTCACTTTTTCCGCTTCTGCTGGACCGTTGAAATTTACTGGTAATACATCAGTTAGCTCTGAGGAGCTTTATGGTGTTACGGTAAGGTTAAGAGAGGATGAAGGGGGACTGGTTCCAGACTCCCTCGGCCAAATTTACCAACTTCGTAATCTTGATGCTGCAAAGCTTGCTCCAGCTTCGGTTTCAGCGATTCTCAGGGGAATAAGTGAACTCTATCAAGAGAGGGGTATTCTTGCTACTAGGGCGGTTGTGACCTCTCCTGGATATAAGGCCTCTCTTGAAGGAAAGGCACTCGAAGTTAAGGTTATTGAGGGGAAGATCACCCAAATAAGAATTATTGGGACAGAGCAAAGTGACGAGATTTCTCCAGCCCAAAAATCTCGTATTTTGTCGTTAGCTCCCATCGGAGTAGGTGATACTATCTCGGCCAAAGTGCTTGATGGAACTGTTGGATTAATCAACCGATTTAGTCGTCAGCAAATCCGCCCGGTCCTTGTCCCTGAAGTCGGAGATTTAGTGCTGGAATATCGGGTGAAGCAACTTGATGATTCAATGGGCACGCTTGCGATAGATGACTATGGTGCCGACAGGCTCGGTCGTGAGCGATTTACTCTCGATTACACCAACTGGAATTCTTTCACTAACGATGACAAATTCCATATCAAGGTTCTTTCTACCCTAGAGGGCAATAGTAACTACTTTGGCGCTGACTACATGGTGCCACTCGATGACAACGCCTCGAGTCGTCTTTCCTTTAATGCCGCTTACAGTAATTTTGTCGCAGAAGATGTGGGTCTTGTCGGAGCAACAGAAATAGATTTCGAGGGTAAAAGTTTTAATGCAGGTGTGAGTTGGGAGAAGACCGTTTGGAACGATGCAGGAAGATATTTGGATACCATTATTGGTGTTCGTTATCTCGATGTCACTCAGGACCAGACCAGTGTTGGAGTGCCAGAGGCAAAGACTGGGTTTCTCCTGCCGTCGGCTGGGATTCGCTATTCTAAGACATCTCCAAATGGTTCATTAATCATGGGGGGGCGAGTAGAAATGAATCTTTCAAGTCTCGCTGACACGGCTGAAGGGGCAGAACTTGATCAGCAGGGTCGCTTGTTCGCCGAGGACTCTTTTATTACGGGGTCCATCTATACTGCCTACCGTCGGTATTTAGATAACATTCTCACTGAGAACAATGGTCGCAAACATGAATTGTCGGCGTTCTTAACCGTAAATACGAGTTTTGGTAATCGAGTTCCTCCCTCATTTCTTAATGTCGCCGGCGGATTTCAGACGGTGCGTGGATACCCTCTAGGAATTGCTTCTGGCGATAGCTCATTTCTCGTGAAGTTAGATTATAAGTATCATTTTGATACCTTTGATGTTGGGGGAGGGCTTGATGTGTCTGCAGCTCTGTTTAGTGATTTTGCGACCGTAAAGAATGAAGATGCACTGTTCTTCGAAAGGGACGAAACGCTTTGGTCAGTCGGGGTCGGCCTTGATGCCACGATAAATAAAGATCTGCGTGCTACTGCAGGTTATGGGGTTGTTCTTCGTGAAAATGAATCACCAGTCCAGGACGTTGAAGCTGGTGATGGAGAATTTTACTTTCAGGTCGGCTATTCATTCTAAACTCATTTCTGAATTAACAATGAAGGTTTCTTTTTTAAAAAATCTGCTAAGCGCACTGGGCACTCTTACCTCGCTGGGTTATGCCCAGACTCTTCAAGCGTCATGGGACTATTCCTATGACGAGACCGAAGCGGGTAAGCAGATTGCCTTCATCACTCCTATGAATGCTGGCAGCGACGGAAGCGTGGCTTTTGTCGTGACTCGTGGTGACGGAGGAGGAGGCAATCTTCAAAATCAGGTTTTCTGGCTCCGAGCCAAGGAGGATGGTAATTCGCCCGATACGCCGCTCTGGACTTCGGGTTGGCAGGCTACTAGTGGTTTTACCGACATCGTGGCTGTTCGTCGTAATCATCTCGTTTATTACACAGGTCGGGAATTGAGATCGGTGACCCTCCAGGAAGACGGAACAGCAAATGCTCCGGTAACTGTCAAGGTCTTCAATGGGGCGGAAGAGGGCGGGAATCCTGTCGTATTGACGCTGGAGCAGGCTCGTTCTCCTGGCTTTGTTTTTACCGTAGCAACGCAAGAGGATAAGCGTGGCTTTACTCTGAGCGCTTTTCGTTTCACCCCGGCCCCAGCGGTGATTTCTGCGGTGCCGACTTATACTACCATTTCCTCTGGCAATTCGCTCTCGATTTCATTTCGGAGCTCCCTTGGTGTGAACTACCAGCTTCAAAGTTCAACAACTTTGACTGCCGAGAATTGGCAGCCAGTTAGTGTGCCAATCACTGGGACGGGTGGACTTGTGACGCTCGTCCAAAATGTTGGAGAGCCCATGCTCTTCTTCCGGGTTATCGCCCTGTAATCGTATTTAATGTCATAGCAGAGATTGTCGATCTTCCTGCCCAAGTTTTCAACTGGTCGATCTTGATCCCAGGTTGCTAAAGAACTACACTCTGACCCGTGATAAGCGACCCTTTACCTTTTCCGGCTAGACGGGATTCGCCAATAATCGATCAGATTGGTGTCGAGGAGCGAGCTAAAAGGTTTTGCGCCAGGAGCTTGAAGAAGGGGACCAAGATGTCTGCTTTGAAGCTCGCAGTCTCGATGCTCGATGTCACGACTCTGGAGGGTGCAGACTCTGTCGGGAAAGTTCGTCAAATGTGCCAGAAGGCGATGCGTCCGTTACCACAAGATCTTTCTGTTGGTCCTGCTGCTGCTGTTTGCGTTTATCCTCGTATGGTGAAAACTGCCTCTGACGCAGTCCAGGGCAGTAAGGTCAGGGTCGCTGCGGTGGCAACCCAGTTTCCGAGCGGTCAGATGCGGCTCGAGGAACGACTAGCCGAAGTCCGCTATGCGGTTGGTGAAGGTGCGGATGAGATTGATATGGTCATTTCACGGGGCCAATTTCTCCAGGGGGAATATCGTGCGATCTATGATGAGGTGGCAGCTTGTAAGGAAGCCTGCGGAAACGTTCATCTGAAGGTGATCCTCGAAACTGGTGAATTGATCACTTACGACAACGTTCGCTATGCGAGCGATATGTCGATGGCTGCGGGCGCTGATTTCATCAAAACCTCTACGGGAAAGGTTCCCATCGCGGCAACTCTTCCAGTAACCCTTGTGATGCTTCAAGCT
>JAKMGP010000240.1 GCA_022424905.1 Akkermansiaceae bacterium
AAGATTCCGATGGGGATGGCCTAACTGACGAAGCGGAAGTCAACGACCACAAGAGTGATCCTAACAAAGTTGATACTGATGGTGACGGTGTGAATGACGGGATCGAAGTTTCGATCGGTCGTGATCCCACGGTTTCCGATGTCGTGATCCCTCGCGACGGAATCGTCGCGAACTTCGACGATGCCGGAGAAAAGTATACTGAAGATGCTCGCCGCAACGCGACACCAGCTGGCACTCTTATGCCCGCCGACCCTGCTTCTGATGGTGCTTATTATCAGTTGCTCTCTAAGGCTGGAAATTTAGGCAACTTCATTTCTTTTGAATCTGAAGAAGACTACACCGACTGGGGCGAGTTCTCCTTCACCATGGACTTCCTCGCAAGCGAGGTTGACGCAGACGGATGGGGCATCAACTTCCTCTCAACTGCTGTTCATGGAGATTCTGGTGTGGTCCCACAACTCGAGGCTGAGGAGCGCGCCCTTATCGACAATTCATTTGGGGTAGGATTCAAAACCTTCCAATCTACCGAATCCCAGATCACCTGGAACGGTGCTGATATGAGTGGTCCCCTTCCATTCTTAATCCCGACCGACGAATGGGCCTCACTTGCCATTGATGTTGAGCGTGATCCGGGAACTAACACCGCAATCGTTGACGTCACGATGTATACAGAACGTAATCGTGAAGGCGTCGCAGAAAACATCTTCACTGATTTTGAAATCGAAGACATGGACCTACAGGATTTCCGGGTCCAAGTGATGGGGCGAACCGGTGGTTCATCGATGAATTTTGCGATTGATAACCTCGTGCTGCTTGTAGACGGCGGAGGTGGTAATGGCCTGGAGATCATTGCTGTCAACACTGAGCTAGAAGCAGGGGGCCAGACCCGGGCTGTCACGATCACTTGGAATTCTAAAGAAGGCCGCAGTTATGTCATCCTAGCAAGTGATGATCTAGGTGAGGGAAGCTTAGATCTGTGGGATGAGCTTGAGGATAACTACAATGCTACTGCCGGCCAAGAAACGACCTCGTATACCGAGTTTGGTGTCCCAGCCGACACTAAGACACGGTTTTACGTTATCAAAAAAGCCGAATAAACTAGGTCACCTTGGAGAGACCAAAATCTCTTCAAGGATCTATTTCCCCTCCTTAAGCCCTATCCACTGGGCAACAATCAAAAGCACCGGCGCTAAGCCCGGTGCTTTTTTATTTTAAGTCTACGGCTACAGACTCTAGTTCGATTGATGGGGAAGATCCCTTATCGCCCGGCAACAGAATAGCTCACATCAATAAGCTCCATTGACGGATGACCCAAAAAAACCTTAGCCCCCTCCCCTTCTCACTAAAGTGATACGTCTCACAATCATTAAGAGATATATCCCAAAGATTTCAGCTACTTTACTCAAATCAAGAACACCTTCATCTTTCTACGCCTTTCGGCTTCACGAGCCGCTCTATTTGAGAGACCGTCTCCATTATGCGCATTTTCATCCTATCAATCTTTCTCCTTGTGCCTATTTCAGGTCAAGAGCACTGGCCTTCATTTAGAGGTGCCGAATCTCGCGGGATTTCTGACAACCCTGATCTCCCCGACATCTGGTCCGCTACCAAAAATGTCGCTTGGAAAACCGATGTTCCTGGCCGGGGTTGGTCCTCGCCTATCGTATGGGGCAAAAGAGTCTTCTTAACGACTGTTGTAAATAGAGGCGAAAGCGAGAGCCCTAAAAAGGGACTCTACTTCGGAGGAAACCGTCTCAAAATCCCTGAGTCTACCCACCTTTGGAAAGTGATCTGCCTTGACCTCGAATCTGGTGAAATCCTCTGGAATAAAGACGTTCATAAAGGGCAGCCCAAATCCTCTATTCACCTCAAGAATTCCTACGCCTCAGAAACCCCAGTCACCGACGGAGAACTCGTCTACTGTTACTTTGGGAGCTTGGGGCTCTATGCCATGGACTTTGAAGGTAATGTCATTTGGACCCACAAAGTCCCCGCTTACCCAACTCGTTACGGTTGGGGGACCGCTTCCTCACCCGTTCTTCACAAAGGCCGCGTTTATCTCGTCAATGATAACGACGAAAAATCTTATCTCCTCGCACTCGATAAAAAGACCGGTAAAGAAATCTGGAAAACTTCCCGTGCTGAAAAATCAAATTGGTCAAATCCCTATGTTTGGCAAAACGAGCTACGGACCGAAATCATCATCCCAGGCTCCGGCCGCACTCGTTCCTATAATCTCGACGGAAAGGAACTTTGGTCTTTCAAAGGCATGTCCAGCATTACGATCGCTACCCCCTATGCTCACGATGAACTTCTCTACCTCTCCTCCGGATACGTTGGTGACAGCAAGCGACCACTCTACGCAATCAAACCTGGCGCCGAAGGTGACATCTCGGTCACTTCAAAAGACACCTCCAATGACTTCATCGCCTGGAGCAACTGGAAAGCCGCTCCTTACAACCCCTCAACTCTACTCTATCGGAACCAAATATACGTCCTACTCGACCGCGGCTACCTCTCCGCTTTTGACCCTAAGAGCGGAAGTTTGATATACGGTAAAAAACGCCTACCCGGCTCTACTGGATTCACCGCATCACCTTGGGCATATCAAGGGAAAATCTTCTGCTTAAACGAAGATGGAGGCACCAATGTCTGCGAAGCTGGTAAGAGCTTCAAACTTTTGCACACCAACCAATTGGCCGAAGATGA
>JAKMGP010000182.1 GCA_022424905.1 Akkermansiaceae bacterium
GTGGTTGCATCAACGATGCAGAAGGGAACGTCGAGGAGGCGAGCAAGAGTTTTGGCAAGTAGAGTCTTGCCGGACCCAGTAGGTCCAAGAAGAAGAATGTTTGATTTCTCAATCTCGACGTCGGCATACCTTTTATCGGCATGCTCATGTTGCCGTAGTCGTTGGTAGTGATTGTAAACGGCAACCGAAAGGACTTTTTTGGCGTCTTCCTGGCCAATCACAAATTCGTTGAGGTGCTGTAAAAGCTCCGCGGGGGTAGGAACCCCGTCTTCTAGGAGCGTCGAAACCTCTTTCGTAGGTTCTGACTGACCGGCAAGTTCTTTACGAAGAATAGTGGAGCAGACGTCAATACACTCGTTGCAAATGTAGACGCCCGGTCCAGCGATGAGCTTCTTCACTTCCGAGTGGCTTTTGCCACAGAAGGAGCACATGGTGAGGTTGTTCGCGCGGGCCATGAATAAAAGGAGTTAGCAGATTGTCTGAGTTGAGGGTAGCACTTTGAGTAAGCGGTGTCGCGTGATTTATTAAAAGATCGAAAGGTGCGTCCAGAGGGTTGGGTCCAATTCTTTGAGCGTTCGTTCTATGAGTGGGGCCGCGTCCTTCTGATCGCGCAGAACCGCAAAAACGGTAGAGCCTGAACCTGACATCATGGAAGTTTGAGTTTCTGGTTGTTCGAGAAGAAATTGCTTGAGCTCAGCCAAAAACCGATATTTTTCAAAAACTGGGCGTTCTAGATCATTACGAAGGTCGATTTCGCTCACCTGAGTGGAAGCGTAGGAAATACCGTGAATTTCTTGGGACTCGCCCCAACGGGAATAGGCCCAAGGAGTCGAGATCGAGAAACTTGGTTTAAAGAGGAGGATGGGATCACTCCATGGAAGATCAAGAGGTTCTACGATTTCTCCCTTTCCTCGACACCAGCTCGCTGATTCATAAAGAAAAAGAGGGATATCGGAGCCAAGTTTTCCAGCCCATTCTGCGAGCCTTGGAAGCGGAACAGAAGTTCCGGTGAGTTGATTGAGTGCTAGAAAAGTGGATGCGGCATCTGAGCTCCCGCCGCCGAGTCCGGCGCCGTGTGGAATTCTTTTTTTGAGGGTGATTCGATAGCGCGCTTTTTTCCCGGTGTTTTTCTCAAAAAGGTGGAGAGCGCGAGAGACCAAGTTGGATTGATCGGTGGGAACGCCTGGAGTGTCGCAATGTAAGGTGAATTCGTCTGCTGCTTCAAATCGAAGTTCATCGGTCAGTCCAGGCATAGGTAGAACTAAAGTTTCCAGCTCGTGGAAACCATCTTCACGCTTACGTTTAATTTTCAACGAGAGATTGATTTTGGCGGGAGGATAGACTGTGAGTGTGCTCATAAGGCATAATGTCCAAGTAAAGCGAGGTGTCGTCCGGTGTTTCCTTCTTCACGACGATAAGAATAGAATCTTTTGAGATCAGAGGCGGTGCAAAGGCCACAATCGTGGAAGTTCTCGGGTAAGACTCCCGATCTTATTGCCTGATCTCGGATTGTTTGGGCGAAATCAACTTCATAATACGGAGGTCGGATACAGGGTCCTAAGACTGCCACAAGGTCCTTAGGGTGAGTTTGGAAATTTAGATTCATCGCTTGAATCGCATTTTTAGTGATGTTGAGTTCGGTCCCTTTTTTTCCAGAATGAAGAAGTCCAATTGCTCCAGTTTTTTGATCGAGGAGGTAAAGTGCGCCGCAATCAGCGACGTGAATTCCAAGGAGGGTATTTTCTAAAGTGATTAGGCCATCGACACCTGGGGATATGAGTGGAGATTCTTTCGTGACCACGGTGATTTTGGACCCGTGAATCTGTTCGGCATGGAAAGTTCGGCTAAAACCCAACGATTGAGCAGCGGCGGTGTGATGGTTGGTTAGATGTGCTAATGTCTCTTTCTTATCAGTAGAGGTTTGGACCTTGGGGATGCGCTCGACGAAAGCGGCACAATGATTCCTTGATCGGATAATCGGAGACAAAAAGAAAGACGCTTCCTGCACGCCCGAGAGCGTAGAGGAAGCGTTTCAAATTCGCAAAGTTTCCTTCACGAACATTTGTTTTGGAAGTTGCTATGATTCCAGATTTTTTCCTTCGATCGCTTGATTGGCTGCAACGACTGAAGATGCATCCACATCATCGAGGTCTTCCATAATGTTTGCTAACTCGGAAGCGATGTGTTGGCGCATGGTTGAAACGATTTCGGATCCGCTGCTAGTGATACGAACCATTATTTTGCGGCGGTCTTCGGCTGCGTGAACGCGCTCGACGAAACCAAGCTTCTCAAGGCGGTCAACGAGTCCAGTAGCGGCTGCGGTAGAGTGCCCCATCTTTTTGGCGATAGCCGACATGGTAAGGTAGTTCTCACTAGAAAGGTAGGTTAGGAGGAAAAACTGGGGAAATGAAATGTTTCCGCGATTTAGTTCACTTGAAAGATTCAAGATGCATGATCGCTGGGTCATCATCACAAAGTCAGCCAATCGGTTTGGATCCACTTTACGTTGGTTTGAGGTGCTGAGTGTGCTTGCTTTCATGGTGTATCGGCTTTTTTGAATTATTTAGATATTTAGGATGCCCTAGTTACTTCGTAAGGAGTATTACTAAGAAAAACAGAGTGCATTCAAGTGGTAAAGATAAATTTTTTTAAATAAAGTGGGTTTAACTCACAATAAAGAGAGAGTAATTAGCTCAAATCCCTGATAGTTTGGGGGTCTTGACCGTCTTCATCCCTATCACTTTCGTCTAAATTTTCTTTTGCGTCACCCTCGACCTCGTCTTTTGTCATGATCGTCTCCTCCTCAGCGGTCAGCTCTCTGCCGAGGTTTTGGTAGGCTATGACCGCAAATCCCTTCTCTGTTTCTCCACTTAATAAATCGGCTGCGAAAAAATCTCGGACTCTTTCGCCAGAGGGCCGAAGGGATGCAGTGCGGCCATCGGGACCTCTTGATTGGTAAATAATTCCCTTGGGTAGGGTTCCTGGTCCTAATTTTTGAATGAGGACAAACTTACCGAGCTTGGAGACCGAAGCGATACGACCAACAATTATCTGATCCGGACCTTCGATAATCTGGCCTTCCTTAATTTTGTCTGGTGCGATTTTGCTGCCGCAGGATACGAGTAATAAAGAAACGAAAAAGAGGGATTTCATGAGCTGATAAAAAGGCGTGCCTCCTTCCGGCGTAAACGTTGGCCCCCAGGTAGGTTCATAGACGGAGAGGCATCTGGGTTTGCTATTGTTAGGGCTTGATCGACGTGTGACGAGGTGAGATCCGGGATTTGGTGAGATGAGAGAAATTGGTGAATTGATCGCTTTTGTAGGGCTTTTGGAAGACTCCGAAGAGTCGGAAGGTGAATTCTTCCCTGGGGGTCGAGAATTTTGATAGCGGATAGATAGATGTCAGCAGCATCTTCAAGCTCCCGGTGATGATGAGAAGCACGTAGGATATTCGTGGTAATATCCCGTTTCATAATCTCAGAAAGTAGCGGGATTACTTCATTTCTGAGTCGATTACGGGTTGCAAAAGGCTCAAGATTTGAGGAGTCGTCGCGAAAGGAATGGTTGAGGCTTGAGAGATATTCATTAATAGCTTCCCTGCGAATTTCCAAAAATGGTCTGAGAAATGTTAAAGCTCCGAGCTCTTGCCGTGCTTTCATTCCTTTGAGACCTGCAGCACCTCTAAGGAGGTTGAAAAGGAGAGTTTCAGCCTGGTCATCGGCATGATGGGCGAGGAGGATATGGTGTATTCCTGTTTGGCTGGCACATTCCTTAAAAAAACGATGCCGCGCGTCTCGGGCTGCCGTTTCGAGAGAGAGGCTTTCACTTTCAGCCAATTCAGTAACGTTGACTCTACCAACCATGAGATTTGTGCCCAAAAGTTTGCGAAGAAATTTCTCGTCATCGTCGGACTCAGCTTCACGAAGTCCGTGATTCAAATGGCAGTAAATGACTTTTTGAAAACCATTTTCGACGAGCCGATGATGTAATGCGATTGAATCTCTACCACCGGAAATACCAAGAAGGTAGGCCCTTTCCGGATCCAGCCATTTTGGGAGCGGAATCATGGCTTTCGAAATACCATGAAGTGCTGCCATGGCAAATCATCGATTGTTTCGTCCCACACAAGGCCAGCGAGTGCCATCTCTTTCTTGGCTTGCTCTTGGCTCATTTTATGAAGTGGTTTGATGGGGACATCGGGGTCTTCTTCGCGGTATTCTAGAAGGTAAACCCGGCCACCCGGTTTAAGAGCGGAAGCGATCGATGTCATCATCTCATAAGGGTGCGAAAATTCATGATAGGCATCGACCATTAGAGCTGCATTGATGGATTGCTCGGGAAGACCGATATTATCGATTTTTCCGAGGTGAGGGGAGACATTGTTGATGTCTAACTGTTTGGCTCGCCCTTTTAGGAAATCAATCATCTCTGGCTGAATGTCGACCGAAACCACCCTTGATTTAAGGTGATTCATGGCGATCCGGAGGCTGTAGTAACCGGAACCAGCTCCGATATCAGCTAGAACTTCGCCTGGAGCGAGCTTGATTAAATCGAGAGCCTTTTTGGGTGCTTCTTCCTGTTCCCGTTCCCTTCTTTCTAACCAGTTGATAGCAGGATGGCCCATGACGTAGGCGATTTCACGTCCCTGATAATATTTGCCAGTGCCATCCCGGGTTTGAGGTCCGTCGGAATAAAAATCGTGTTCAGGATGGGGTGGCTGGTAGTTAGCAAGAGTCTGGTCTGCGGTAGTAACTGATTTCCAATATTCCGAATTATCCTCGATGTCGTTCTCAATCCCAATCTCTGGAAACTTTTCGGAGGGCGAGTCCTTCTGAGTAAAGGCCCAATAAGTGAAGCTTGAGATGGTGAGTAGAATTACGATAAGAGGAAATTTTTTCATGGCACGAGGAAGTGTTGACAGGCAGAAGGAAGTTCTGGAATTAGGATTTCACAAAGTCTTGAGAATTCTTTTGGGTCACCTGTCGTCAATACATTAACCTCATTTTGCTCGGGAGTGGTCAAGGATTGTTGATGGACTCTTCTCGCGATGGCGCTCCCTGTATCAATAAACTGTATGTGATTGGGGAGGCGAGCCTCAAGCGCAGGACGTAAAAATGGATAGTGGCTACATCCAAGGATGAAAACATCTGCATTTGCTGCTAATAGGCTTGAAGTGTATTCATCGATCGCTTGATCAACCTCATCTCCTTCTAGGATCCCTCTTTCCACGAATTCAACGAACTTGGGGCAGGGTTGCGTGATGACTCGGAGATCTTGCGCATGGGTAGCAACGAGACTGTGGAATTTTTCACCTGCGAGAGATGCTTCGGTAGCAAGGACCCCAATGGTGCCTGTCTGGGTTAGGTCAGAAGCTGGTTTGACGCCCGGCTCCATTCCAATAAAAGGAATACAATGTCTAGATCGAAGGGCATCGATTGCGACAATTGTGGCTGAATTACAGGCGACCACTATGAGCTCTGCCCCTTTACTGATCAGGAAATCGCTCAGAGCGAAAGTGCGATTCCGAATCTCAGAAAAATTCTTATTCCCATAAGGACACCAAGCGGTGTCGCCGATGTAAGTGAGAGATTGTTCTGGGATCTGTGCACGAATTTCCCGCATTACGGATAAGCCGCCAACACCGGAATCAAGGATACCAATCACTCGATGCAGTCTGTCGCTTAAACCTCTGAGTGGAAACGACAAAAAAGCCCGGTGTTATGACCGGGCTTTTGAAAAATAAGATCGAGGTTTTACCTTAGGTCGTGGGAGCTTCAGTTGCTTCGACGCTCACCGTAAGAGAGGTTGTCACGTCGGCATGAAGCTTGATCTCAACATCGCGATTGCCAGTCGATTTGATAGGCTTACTGAGCTGGATTGAGGTCCGATCGATAGAAACACCTTTGTCTTCAAGTGCTTTATGGATGTCGATGGTTGTGACGGATCCGAAAGCCTTGCCATTCTTGCCTACATCGAGAGTAAACTTGGCCTTGATCCGGGAAATCTTGCTAGCAAGCTCTTGGGCCTCGTTGAGCTCCTCGGTCTCGCGCTTGGCACGAGCAGCCTGAAGGTTTTCGATCTGGCGTAAATTGCCTTGAGTCGCCTCATAGGCCTTGCCTGCGGGGATGAGGAAATTGCGGGCAAAGCCAGCTTTCACTTTGACAACATCAGCTTCAGCGCCAAGGTTATCTATTTTTTCGCGGAGGATTACTTCAGTCTGGGCCATGGATTTAAAGGGAAAGGGTTCTCAGGAGCGCGGGGAATAGGGATTTGAAGCGAGGCAGTCAAGGAATTATCAGCGTAGATTAATAATCTCTGCCGAAAATGAGGGTGGATTGATGATCTGCTGAGTCGGTAATTTGGCGCTTGAGTCAAAATCCTTACTCATTTGGATGAGGCTAATGGATCTGATTGATAGGGAAAGGGATGTTTTACCTCGGTATTAAATAGGGACGGATTGCAGTAAAACATCTGAAAAGTTTTGAAGGATAGTGGCTTTGCCTGTTTTCTAGTCGTAAAGTGGCAGTTTTGCGCGGGCGTTCGGACTGCGGTCTTTTTTGAAAGCCCCTTCGAGCCGATTCACAATTTCGGGATGTTGTTTGGCGAGATCGTTACCTTCAGCCGGATCTTTTCGGATGTTGTAGAGCTCCCATTTTCCCGGCTTTTTACTTTTGGCCTTTTGGCGGACGGCCTTCCAAGGGAAATCAATAACAGCGAGTTGTCCCCCGTAACCGTGGAATTCCCAAATCATGGGTTTGCTTCGTTCAAAAGATTTTTTGGTTAAAGCTGGGGTGAGGTCAGATCCATCAAGTTTTTTGGGAATCTTGACTCTGGCAGCCTTGCATAAAGTTGGAAACCAGTCAGGAAAGTAGGATGGGGCAGAGGTCGTGGAACCCGCTTCGATTTTTCCTGGCCAACGAACGATAGCGGGGACTCGGATTCCACCCTCATTCACTGAACCTTTCCATCCCCGAAGCCCAGCGGTAGAGTTAAAGAAGGGGGCGTCCACCCCACCCACATGAAATTTAGGATCACGGGAAGGGTGGGTTGTTCCGTTATCAGAGGTGAATACAACTATCGTGTGCTCGTCGAGACCATGCTTTTTGAGGCGTTGAAGTATTGTGCCGACGTGTTCGTCGAGATCTGAAATCATGGCAGCATATCCAGCGCGGGGGCGTGGGTGGGGGAGATAACCGTTCTGTCCGCGGTAAGGTCCTTTTTCTTGATCCCATTCTTTGGGATACCGATCAATCCATTCTTGTGGCGGATGCATCGCGACGTGGGGTTCCACGAAGGGAAGATAGAGAAAGAAAGGGTTATCTTTATTTTTATCCAAGAACTCTAAGGCCTCTTCCAGAATCCGGTCGGGCGCATAGGTTTCGTCCCGGTAGTCATCTGCCTTAATTTTTTCCTTTGGTCTTCGCAGGTGTCCTGGGATGGGTTTTTTGTTGATGATTTCCTCTCCTTCGTCGTCATCGAGAAATGGGGGGAAAAATGAGTGTGCATTTCGCTGGCAGTTATATCCGTAAAAACGGTCGAATCCTTGTTTGATTGGGGACCCGGAGCTATCTGTTGGCCCTAATCCCCATTTTCCAAAACCTCCACTAACGTAGCCGCCTTCCTTAAGCGCTTCAGCAATTGTAATGGCTCCGCCGGTAATAGGCCACTGGCCCGGGAATTTCCGACCGTTTTTTGAATCCCCATTGTTGCGAATTTCGGCATGTCCTAAATGGAGCCCAGTCAATAAAACGCACCGAGCAGGTGCACACACGGGCGCTCCGGTATAGTGGTGAGTGAATTTTATTCCCTGGCTTGCTAGTTGATCGATATTTGGGGTTCTGATCTTTTTTTGGCCGTAGCAACCCAGTTCACCGTAGCCGAGATCATCTGCGAGTATGAAAACGATATTTGGCTTCCGGTCAGCCTGAGCGACCAAGATCGCCACTGTCAGAATTGATAAAATCAACTTCATGGGATTTAATCTATACAGATCAGAGTGGGAATTGAACTTTGAATTTCAAGAAGCTGGACGTAAGACATCGACATGAGAAAACGAGCAGGGGAAGCGCGAGATAATCGTCATTCCCGTCCACGCGGTGAAAGGGAAGCGAGACCGAGGGGGGAAGGTGACCTGTTCGAGATTCTCGATAATAAAGAACAACCTCTTTTACTGATACTTGATTGTGTTCAGGACCCCAATAATTTGGGCGCTATTTTGCGAACGGCCGATGGGGCTGGCGTAGATGCTGT
>JAKMGP010000267.1 GCA_022424905.1 Akkermansiaceae bacterium
TGGGCGTAAGAGGGCGTTCCCATTGCTGAGAACGCCCGGTCCTATATTTTACGAAGGAAAGCTATGGCGGAGGGGGAGGGATTCGAACCCTCGGTAGCTTGCGCTACGTCGGTTTTCAAGACCGGTGCATTAAACCAGACTCTGCCACCCCTCCGCGTTGGGCAAACTCTCAGAAACAACGTGGTTTTTGGCAAGCAACAAACTTTAAAAAATTGTTTTTTCTAATCCAACTTTAATTCTTGAATTAATTAAGGAGAACCATGGAGGTGATATGAAGAATGCCTTGGCTGAAATTAGCGTGAGAGAACCCACTCGTATTCGGCGCTAATTTGATCAGTCAGCGGTTTTTGGAGTTGGTCGGGGAGAACTCCCCAAGTGTAGGTCTCGATCTCGAGGTGTGCGCAGGTTGTAGGGTGCTTCTTGAGATAGGTGAGAGCGGCTTCAGCATGGTCAAGGGTGGAATCCAGTGGGGAAAGGGGTTCGGAGTATAGCGGAACGTGGAAATGGATTCGGCCCTCAGTGGCCGTGGTTGCCTCTCTAAACTCTGGCAGGTCCTTGAAGCGGGTGAGAGGTTCGGTGTTGAGAATGACTTGGTGAAGGTAGGTCGGTTCGTCGAAGGGTTGTATCGCTTTAAGAGCTTCAGGGTTTTGCGGGTCGAAGGAGAGAGCGTTGGAGAGATGGATTTTTGAGATGCGAAGCCCAGCCTCGGTTAGCGTCCTGAGGGATTGTTGGCAGTCATTAAACTCGAGCGCGAAGTGGCAGGTGTCGTAGTTGATGCCAATGTGATTTTTAATCGGATTGGGATCGAGTTTTTCACTATCACACCAAGTAAAAAAGCGTTCAAAGAAGGCGAGGGTTTCTTCGGTGTTTTCGAAGTGACCGAGAGGCTCGGGTTCAAGTCCGAGGTGGAGGTCTTTACCCGTTTCTTTGGCGAGGGTCTGGATGGTAAGAGCGCAGGAATAAAGGTTTGCGAAAATGAGGTTTTCGTCGGCTCCAAATTCCTTAAAGGAACCTGGGAGAGTTGAGACTGAACCTCCTGATTCGGCCGGGCAAAGGCGCGAAATAATCGTAAAGAGTTGCTCGGTGTAAACAAGTCGGCTCATGTGAGTCCAGTCCGGCTTGTAGACATTTTCTTTGACCCGGGTTCCGTGAAAGGCCCCATAAGGAAAGCCGTTAATCGTAAAAACGTAGCAGTTTTCTTGCGTCAGCCATGATTCGAATTGATCGAGCTGATCATTTTCAAGAAGTTCAAGGGCCGCTTGAGCTGAGAGCCGGAGGCCGATAGCGAACTTTTTGCCGGGAGCGACACGATCGCGTACGGCTAGAACATCGGTCTTGAGAACATGGAAGGTCTCAGCCCAGCTTTCGGCAGGATGAATATTGGTGCAGTAGGCGAGGTGGTGGCTTTCAAACTTCACCCCCGCTTCATAGCGTTGGTGGCGATGGCCGCAAGGAATTACCTTTCGATTGCTACGACGCGGTAAAACCGGAACCGGTTCGCAAGTGGGTAGGAACGGAAAATCTGGGTGCTTGTCCCGTTGCGAGTTTCGACTGTCACCCATTGCTCAGCAGAAAGGTCGGAGGTGCCCTCGATGCGGTAGCGGAAGCGTCTATCGCTCAGCCAGCTGAGAGAAATGGAATCGCCGTTGATCTCGCTCGAAATTTTGGGTGCGGTGGGTCTTGCCGGCTCTTCGGCTTCGTTTAGAACCTCGATGGTTGATGGTGTGATGGAGAAGGTCAGCTGATGATTGGTGGAGCCAGTCTGAATGATCCCTAAAGCATGGGTGATTTCGCTAGGCTGGACGCTTGCTGCGCTGATTCCAGAGGTGAGAAAGGAATTCGTGGCACTCGTAAAATTAAGATCAATCAAGGTGTTGCTCTCACGGGTTCGAAGGGGGAACTTGAGAAAGCTTCCGTTGTCTTCTGAGCTAATAAGCATTTCGACTCGTTCGGTTCCTGAGAAAGATGAAGCTCTGGTGACAAAAGTCCTGGGATTACCGCTTTCTGCTGAATTCACTAAAGCTTTCCACATTCGGGTGCCAACTTTGATTTCGAAAGTCAGCTCGATCTCTTTGAGGTATTCCGTTTCGATTCGCCCAAGGATATTCGTGAAGATATCGGGTGTGGACTGGTCATTGTAGGTGATGCGGATCTCAACTTCTGAGCCCGATTCGATTGCGGCATCTTGGAAAGTGCCGGTCGCACTTGTGATGGCCCCTTTAGCCTTCCAGAGAACCGTTTCCGCGTTGAGCGAAAGACACGAGGTGAAAAGGCCGGCAGCGCTAATTAAAGCGCGAAGTTTGGGCACTGTGAGAGGAAGGTTTTTGGATTTTCGAAGATGACCTTATCAATGACCCCAGCGGGATGATGCCGCTTTTTCATTTCAAGGGCACACTTAATCACGGCGAGAGGATCCGAGATCCCCCAGTCGCAGGCGGAGTTCATCCAGATGTTTTCCATGCCAAAAGTTTCGAGGATGTCGATCGCCCTGGCCGGGGAGCACTTTGATTCCGGGTAAAGGGTCATCCCAGCCCAATAGCCCTGATCAAGAACGAGAGGGGCCGTATGCTCTTCAACGTGGTCAATGATGACGCGGCTACGATCTACGTTGGCGTTGTTGAGAGCGTCGATAATAAGGCGTGTGCCTTTAAGCTTGTCCTCAAGATGGGGGGTGTGAATGAGAATGGCCTGATCGTATTTTTTGGCAATTTCCACATGCTCCTCAAAGATGGCGAGCTCGTTCTTGGTGTTTTTATTGAGCCCAATTTCACCAATCCCAAGAACTGTTGGCTTGTCGATAAAATCAGGAATAAGGGCCATTACCTCTCGTGCGAAGACCGGGTCTTCGGCTTCCTTTGGGTTAATGCAGAGCCAGCAGAAATGCTTGATGCCGAACTTTGTGGCGCGAGCCGGTTCGTATTCGGTAAGTTGTCGATAGTAATCGTAAAACCCTTGCGCAGAGGCACGGTCGTATCCAGCCCAGAAGGCAGGTTCACAGAGGGCTTCGCACCCAACTTGAGCGATTGCTTGGTAGTCCGCGGTTGTGCGGCTGACCATGTGAGCATGTGGCTCAATATATCTCATGATTTCACCTCCTCATTGTGTGCACCATACGCAAATTGAATCCCTGCAGATTGGGCGGGCTCGGTAGAATGATCTGAGAAGGCGAGATGAACCGCTTGCGCGCGTGTCGTGCCTTCTGGTGGGTTTTGCATGGCGGCTAGAGCCTTTGCAAAAGCGGGGTGACGAAAGTCTGCATCACCTTCGTGGCGATCGACTCGATCGAGGAAGGAGGCGATTTCAAGGAGCTTGAAACGCGCGTCCATGAAATAAAGATCCTGGATTTCTTTCTTCGTCGGCATAGCGGATGGTAACTTTAATTCAATTAGTTCGCAACGCCTGTCACGTGTGCGAAGAACTCAGGATTGAGTTCGGCGAGGGGTTCGCGGAGTTTTTCGAGTTCATCGGCAGGGCCGTGGAGCTCAAGGCGAAAGAGCTCAGAGAAGCCAAGGGCTTCTTCGATACAAGAACCTACGTTTTCGAGGTGTTTTAGGACACCGGCAGCACCGACATAGGCTTCGCGGCAGAAGACCACGTTACCATTCACTGAAAAGTCGTAGTAGAGGCAGGTGTCTTCAGTGCTCGTACGGGCTACGAATTCCTTCATTGTCTCCTTGAATGCGTCGAGTTTGCCTTCTTGGACTTTAAAATAGGGATGAATGCTAACGGCGTTAGAAAGTTTGCTCATGGGGGTGAGTGTGAACGCCGAACGCCGAAGGTCCAATCATGAATTTTGAATGATGGCAACCGGTATTCGGGTGTGGGCGGTCGAGGGATCGCCTAGGAAGATCGCGCTTTTGGGAAGAGGAAGGTCTTTCGGAATGGTGGTGAGGGTGAGTGAATGATTTGGGCAAAGCTTAAGGCGTAAATTGTGAGCAAGCCTTCCCATCGACCAACGTGCGTTTATTTCGCTGACTTGATGCCACTCTAGGCCTTCCGAAGTGCGGTGCAGAAAGGAGTCGATGCAGACTGGACCGTGGTAATTGTGGGATTCTAATAAAGTGCGAAGGGCGTTTTGGACCTCTTTTTTGGAGGTGGGAAGGACTTCGTTGGCGACGAGGCGGGCACATTCTGTAGGAAGGCCATTGGCAGGTTTGGCGACCGAGGTCGACGAGATCCATTGTCCAGTACTGCTGACCTCTTGGTGGCAGATACCTAAAAAACGCAGGCCGCCTTGGCCGATTGGATTTGATTGGTAGAGGAGAGAAAATTCCTTTTCTTTTTTCAGCCAAGGCTCGATGAGGTGGGTTTCTGTGATCGAAGGAATCCGGTCAGAAGAAAATCTAATGAGGCCACGGCCTGCTGAGCCGAGAAGAGGCTTAGCAAGCCAGTTATGGTGCGGGTTTGCCTCGATGAAACTCTGGATTTCCTTTTGGTTACAGCAGATTTGAGCGGAGATCGAATTATCGAGCAGGCCACGGAGCTCGAGACCGAGCTTTTTTGAGAGGAGGGAGGGGTTCGGAATTCCCCAAGGCTGCTCATGCCTTATCTTTCGATTTTTGCGGATGTGATGGAGTTCAGAGATTGGTGAAACTTCGGGGAAAGTGAGGCTGTGCTGAGCGAGGGCTTCACGGTGTTTATCGCTGGGTTGAGTACGGAGGAGGATGAGATCATCTGAGGAGGGTGCAGCGAGGGCGAAGGCGTATTCGAGGTCAGCTGCGAGTTTCTCGAGGCGTTGGGGCGGAATCCAGTTGATGTCGTTGGTAGCAAGTTCAACATCTGGATTAAACCAGTAAAGGTCGGGGCTGCGACCGCGGGAGGCTTGGTAGCGTCTGATCGAGGCGATAAAATGCTCGTCCATTCCTGCTTTGCGGCGGCCCTCTTCGTTAAAGGGGGCAAGGCCCTTGGCGCGGATGGGGGAGAGAGGGAAGTGGAGTTGTTTATGCCAAGCGTCCCAATCGGATTGAGCTTTTTGCTTCCAGCGGCGCAACCATTTGAGGCCGTAACCGACGTGGGCAATTTCGTCCTTATAGATTTTCGAGAGAAGGTCAGCGGACTTTTGGTCACCGGCTCGGGCGAGGATCTGGGAGTAGTGCTTCGCGTAGTCGAGGTTGGCTTGCTCGAAGGTGAGCGAGAGGCGTGAGACGTAATCGAGTGGACTTTCCATGGAGGAAATATGCGACCAGATCATGGGGCTGAGATGGTAGTCTCCAAATTTGAGTCCGCAGTCCTTCATGCGCTCGAGATACCAAAGGGTATGGTTTTGTTCTTCTTGCAAGGTTCGAAGTATGCCCTTGCGAAAAGAATCGGGAGCGTCTGGGAATTTGAGCAAAGCGAGCGCCATGAGCTCGACGGCGAGAAGTTCGTGGTTGGCAAAAAAGTGGAGTAAAATACCACGCTGTTCTTCATCGTGGATTTGATCAGCCGAGGGGAAAGGCGATTTCCCATTATTAGGCTGCGGTTTGAGGTGATGAGGACGCCCGGGAAGAGAGGGGGCGATAAAATTGCCTCGTTTTGGTGGATCAAGGGTCAAAGAGACCGGGGCGTGGGTAAGCTTGTCCCCTAGCGTAGTGGACATCAGCACGCGTTCGGCGAATTCGGAGACGTTTTGTGGTTCAGCCATCCCGCTGGGCAAGGCTCGGTTGGAATCAGCGTTCATGCAAAGAAAAATCCATTGTGACGGTTGAGCTGGAATAAAATTTCTTCTGTGTCATCATCGTCAAGGCAATATGAAAATTCGATTGATCATTCTAGGAGCGGTTGCAAGCTGGGCTGTAATGTCAGGACTTGCAGAACCGCTCCCTAAAGCCGATGGCAAGGTTTCGGCTACGACCCTTCCTCTGGATGCTAAGACGTCAAAGGTGAAATTTGAGACTGCGACCTTTGGTTTAGGCTGATTTTGGGGACCTGATTCCGAGTTCGGAAGTCTCAAAGGTGTTCTCCGCACGCGTGTTGGTTACGCGGGTGGTGAAAAGGCGGATCCTACTTACTACAGTCTGGGGAAACATACCGAGGTGATTTCAATTGATTATGATCCTGAGGTTTTGAAATACGAAGATCTTCTCGAGATCTTTTGGGCGGCTCACCGATGTGACCAAATTAATACGTCACGACAGTACATGAACGCTGTGTTTTATCATGACGAGTCACAAAGAATAGCGGCCGAGAATTCTCGGGCTGGTGCTGCGGTAAAGCAGGGGCTTGACGCCGATGAGGTGCAAACAACGATCGCTGCGGTTGGAAAGTTCACTTATGCCGAAGGCTACCACCAAAAATATTACCTAACCCGGTTTGGGGAAATTCGGGATATTCTTACCAAATCCTATAAGACGGAAAAGGAGTTAGCCGATTCGACGGTGGCGACCCGTCTAAATGCCTATCTGGGATCTGGAATGAAGCGCGATTGGGCAGTTTTCATCAAGGAGCTTCCCGACTATGGGATGCCGGAGGAACTCGAGAAGGCACTTTCGAAGGCAGCCGTGCGGATGCTCGAAGGGGCAAAATAGCTTTGCTGTGTATTTTTTTGTTAGATTACTTCCTGACCTCTTGCAGAAGGTATCGATTCAGACATAGTTGTTGTATGAAGATCTCGGTCATTTTTGCGATCCCAACGCTCGTGTTCTCTAGTCTGGTTTCTTGTGAGTCTGGACCCAGCCGGCGCGCCGGCGGGGCCGCTTTCGACGATTCTGAGCTCGGTCGAAAGCTCGACGCGAATTCTCACCTTCCCGACCCCGAGAATCCAAGTGGGCAGTCTTTTGCAGAGTGGCGTCAAAGAACTCGTTGATTGCTTGAGATGAAACATTTTGAGTTGCGGCGTCTTTTCTAGTTGTCCAACTCTTCTTAGCACGGTTTGTTTCAGCCATGGATCCAAGGTATATTCAGCTTGCACAGCAACTTATTCGCTATTCCACCGCTCTGAAGAAGGGTGAGAAAATTCTCCTCGACCTCGTTGATACGCCAGAAGATATGGCAGTGGCTTTGGTTCGCGAAGTTCGTTTGCGAAAAGGGGTGCCGTTTTTGCGTCTTGGATCAAACCGTCTGAGTCGAGAAATGCTTATGGGTGCGACCGATGATCAATATCAAGCGACTTCCAAGCATCTCCTCAGTGAAATGAAGGATATGGATGCTTATATTGCGATTCGCGGATCTCATAATATTACCGAAACTAGCGATGTTCCCGCCAAGAAGATGGGCACTGCGATGAAATATCTTCGAAAGGTTTTAGATCACCGAGTGAAAAAAACAAAATGGTGTGTTCTGCGTTGGCCGCATCCCGCAATGGCGCAGCAGGCTGGGATGAGTACTGAAGCGTTTGAGAGCTTTTACTTTGATGCCTGCCTGCTTGACTACAAGAGCTACCTTCCATCAATGAATGCCTTAAAGCGATTTATGGAAAAGGCTAATGATGTTCATATTGTAGGTAATGGAACTGACCTACGCTTCTCAATCAAGGATATGTCGGCAATTGCTTGTGGGGGGCAGAACAATATTCCAGATGGTGAAGTTTTCACGGCTCCAATTAAGGACTCGGTTGAAGGGGTGATTTATTACAATGCACCTACGATTTACCGTGGCATCAGTTTCGATGGTATCAGGCTGACTTTTGAAAAAGGCAAGATCATCAAGGCTGAGGCCGATGGGGGTATGACCCGTGAGTTGAACAAAATTCTCGATAGTGATCCGGGTGCGCGCTATATTGGTGAGTTTGCGATTGGTTTTCATCCAATAGTTCGCGAGCCGATGCGGGATATTCTCTTCGATGAAAAGATTGCGGGAAGCTTTCATTTCACGCCTGGCCAGGCCTACGAAGAGGCTGATAATGGTAATCGCTCTACAGTGCATTGGGACATGGTCAATATTCAGCGTAAAGATTACGGGGGAGGGGAAATTTACTTTGACGGAAAGCTTTTCCGCAAAGATGGGCAATTTCTGGCTAAGAGTCTTGAGAAGCTAAACGGTTGATCCAACAGCTTGTTCTTTTGTTTATCCAAGCTTAGTAATCACCATGAAGATTCTTACCCACGAGGACAAAACCTACCCTGGCTTCGTCAAAAAGTTGTATCGCCGAGCAATTCCAAGCGATGCTGTTTCGGAGACGGTGGCCGAAATTGTTTCCGAAGTGGCTAAAAAAGGTGATCGTGCTTTGGTCGCTTACGCAAAGAAGTTTGATGGGGCGAGGCTCACCGCAAAGTCGTTGAGGGTCACTGGTGCCGAACTAGAAGTTGCACGTAATTCGGTGAGCCGGGAAACGAAAGAGGCCATAAAATCTTCGTTGAAAAACATTCATGCTTTTGCGGCGAAGAGCCTCCGCAAGAACTGGAAAGTGAAGAATCCGCAAGGGGTAGAAGTAGGCGAGCGATTCGTGCCTTTTGACCGGGTGGGGGTTTATGTGCCAGGTGGTAGAGCCCCATTGGTTTCAACTTCTCTAATGACTGCGGGATTTGCGCAAGCGGCGGGTGTTCCTGAAATTGTGGCGGCAACGCCACCAGGAGGAGATGGCTCAATTAATCCCGACTTGCTGTATGCGCTCGAAGCCGCAGGCGCGACCGAGATTTATAAAGCCGGGGGTGCCCACGGGATTGCCGCGCTTTCGCTCGGGACGAAATTGATAGCGCCGGTCGATAAGGTTTTCGGGCCTGGCAATAGCTTTGTAGTGGAAGCGAAGCGTCAGATGGTGGGCGCCGTATCGATCGACCTTCTTCCCGGGCCCAGTGAGGTTTTAATTGCGTCTGATGCGACTGGGAATGCGCGATTCTTGGCATCTGATCTTTTGGCCCAAGCGGAGCATGGGCCCGATTCTGTCGTTGGGGTGGTCACACACTCCAAGAAGCTTTTTAGAGAAATTCAGCGGGAGCTGGAGATTCAGCTCAGTGAAACTCCCCGTCGTAAAATCGCAACCAAGGCCCTGAAGAAAGCGGGCTTTCTTTTACTGACGAAATCGATGAATGAATCCATCTCGATTGTGAATGATTGGGCGCCAGAACACTTGATTTTGGTCGCAAAGAATGAAGACAAATGGCTTGAGCAAGTTCGCACCGCAGGAGCAATTTACGTTGGGAATTACTCAGCAGTAGCGGTTGGTGATTTCTTGGCTGGACCGAGTCACACCCTGCCCACCGAGGGGTCGGGACGTTCGTTTTCCGGTTTACGGGCCGATCAATTTCAGCGGCGAGCAAGCGTGGTGAGGATGGACCAGAAAGCGGTTCGAAAGTCACAGAAAGTGGTCGAACATTTTGCTAAAATGGAGGGTTTGCATGCCCACGGTCGGTCTGTGACTTTAAGGGCTGATAGTTGAATAACGTTGAAATGCTGAGATGGTAAAGTGCTGACAAAGACATGGTGCAGATCGTTTTTTAAGCACGATGACTTGGTCTAATTCTCATGCGAGTAGGGGAGAGCGATTTACACTCTTCGTGAACTTAGGAGCCGAGTTAGGCTTGGGGCTTAGCCTCAATTTCTAAGTAGCGCGCCCCAATTTTTAAAACTCCCGGTATTGTAGTTTTTCCTTCAGGAGAGAATTCAGACCGCGGAATCTTTAGAGTAATTGATCCATTCTTTTCTTCCACAAACTTTTGCTTTTGGTCGGAGGAGATTTGGCCGTCACTGGAAAAGAAATAAGCCTCTTTTAGTGGCCTCTTAAATTCACCTTGAAAGCTGAGCGTGATCATTTTTTGGTCTGGGCTGCTTTGGATAATGCCCTCGATGTTGTGTTTTTTTGAGGGGAGCTCGCTGATTGCTTTTGATAGACGAGCCTTAGCGGACGGAACAGGTTTTGGCTCGTCAGTCACCGGAAGAGTGAGCTCGAATGTCTCAAAGCCCGGGAAGCAGCCCTTTGCGCAGCACATCCACGCGGATTTTGCTTTGAACTTCACCTCTTTGGCCATGATTTGATCAGGTGGTGTAATATCGACAATGAGTGTTACGTCCCGCTCGTATCCATGGCAGGGGTATTTTGACATAAAGGTGTTCTGAGGGTAGGGCCAACGGATTTTGGAAGCGGTGAATCCTTCTGGGAGTGACCATTCGATTGAAGTGGCCATCCCCACAATTCCGGGGCTTTTCCAGTAGGTGTGAAAACCGGGAAGGTGATGGATGTGCAGGCCAAGAGTTAGGGGCTTCCCTGGCGTTACCCCAGTTGATTCGGAGATAAGTCCAATTTCAAGACCTGGCCCGATGAGTTCAGGGTCTTCTTGGGCGCGCGTCCCATTGGTAAATAACAAAAGGCAGATTGAGAAGGGAAGGACTTTCATCTTTCCTTCCCTATACGTGGTTCCACGACCTGTAATTTTCAGGAATGAGCTGCTATTTTGGAATCAGATAGGTTTTTCCTGCCCGAATGATATCGCCCCTGAGTCCGTTTGCACTTTTGATCTTTGAGACAGTTGTTCCGTATTTTCGGGCTAACCCCCATAGTGTGTCTCCCTTTCGGACCAAATGTCTGATTCTTTTAGGTTTAACCACAACCGGTCTAGGCTTCGGTCTTGCCGCGGGAACAGGGTTTGGTTTGTAAGCCGGTGTGGGTGTGCTCGCGATTTTAGGCGCCGGTTTAGGGTCCCGGCTACTCAAGACTAAGCCAGGCTTTGGAGGGTTGTCGGCCCACGCTTCAATGTAGTTGCCGTCTTCATCAAATGGGCCCATTTCCGGATTGTAGGTTGTTCCGGATTTAGAACAGCTGGTCATGCCAACAATCACGAACAAGAAACAGGGGATGATACAAATGCGCAGGCTCATTGAGGGAGAATGTCTTTTTTGAGGTAATCGCAATCATGGAAGATCGCTATGTCGGGGACGATAGCTTAAGGCTGGACCCTTGTCGATCTGTCATCCATGGAAAACGCGAAAAATTGCCCTGAGTAAAGGAGCTCCAATGGATTCAAGATTCTCAGTTGGGGCTTAGAGTCTTGGGGGTGTTCATAAGCGTGATGAGGCAATCGTAGAGATCCTGGACTAGTGTCTTTTTAACTTTCACGAGGTGAATTGTGAGCTTACCTTTCTTCTGTCGGTAACATGTTTACCGGCGATTTTGGGAAGCCCGTCGCACGGGCAGGAAATTGATGGGGAATCCGGTGAAGTCGATATCGATGTATTCCGGAGCGGTCCCGCCACTGTAAGTTCATTTCTCCGAGGGATTGAGCGAGCCAGATCGCCAGCCTGAAGTCTTTGGACAACAAGGATCCTGCGGAGTTCAGGTTCCTGTCTTGAAACAGTAAATGAACATAAAAAAATTCGCCCTTATTGGGCTGACGGGATTTTTTGGTGTGGGAATATTATCCGGCCAAAAGATCGAGGAACTGGATCCATTAACTGTGCTTGCACGTAGAATTGGATCATCGAGTGATGAAAACACTTCATCGGTGGGCATTATCACTGGGGATGAGTTGTTAAGGATGCAACGACATCGATTGCTGGAATCGCTTGAAATGATTCCGGGGGTGCAGCTCCTTTCGACTGCCGGGTTGATGGGGAATACTGGATCGGCAATCATTCGTGGTCTTCCGAGTCGATACCAGCAAGTTATGGTGGATGGAGTGCGGGTTTCCGATAGTGCCAGTTCATTAGGAAATTTTCTTGGAAATGGGCAGTTAGGCCAGATTACAAGGATTGAAGTCCTGCGTGGTCCGCAGAGCGTCCTTTATGGAACAGGTGCTGGTGGAGGCGTGATCGGCTATGAAACTTCGGTGGGCTCTGGAGACCCCGAGCACCAGTTATTTACTGAGGGTGGCAGCTTCGATACATTTCGAACTTCGTTGAGTTCGCGCGGACAGCTCGAGGATTTTTCTTATGGTATTGAAGTAGGATCCCAACTTTCTGGGAACGATACCTATGAGGCTCTTTCACTCCATGATTATGACCAAGCTTATCTCAATTTAGCGTTGGAATGGCAGCTGGATCGTGATCTTCGCTTAAAGGTAAGCTATCGGGGGTCTGATAACTTGCTCCGAACCCGAGCATCTAATGCTTTTGGTATTTCGAATGCGGAGATTGAAACCCAGACTGCCTTGCTTGCGGCAAATCTTTCCTACCAACCTAATCACGCTTGGAAAACACTTTTAACTACGGGTGTTTATTACGAGAATTATCGAGGGGATTTTGAGACAAGTCTCTATGGAACAAACCAAGAGCGATGGACTACCAATTGGAATAATGAGTTTGTGCTTCGTGAATCATTGACTGTGGTTGGCGGATTCGAGAGTTCTATAAGCGGCTTTGATAATTCAAGTGACCGGAGCGTCGACGAAAGTATCTTCGGCGCCTATACAAATTTGTATTATCGGCCGATTGGTGCACTTCTTCTCGAGGCTGGAGGAAGATATGACGAAAATAATGAGTTTGGTGGTGATGTCGCGTGGAATCTTGGGGCCGCATATACTTTCGCTGAATCAGGGACACGCCTTTATGCTCGAGCAAGCGAAGCCTATCGTAATCCCAGTCGATTGGATTCTGAGTTCTTTCCCTCTCTCTTTTCTAACCAGTTGGCGAATCCAGATCTTCAATCTGAGCAAATTCTCGGTTGGGAGTCTGGCGTGACCCACCAACTCGGTAATCACGAAATTTCCGCGACTTATTATCAACAGGAATTGGAAGATGCGATTGTTACGAGCTTTCCTTCGCCTGGAACATCTCAGCGCGTAAACCAGGATGGGATCTCCTCGGTTAGTGGGCTGGAAATTTCAGCAAGCGGAAAATTGATTGTCGATAATTTGCGTTATCGCATGGCGTTTACCTCTCAATTTGATGAAGAAGTAATAGACCTTCCCGGTCAGCTGATCTCTCTCGATTTGTGTTACAGTAAGGACGACTGGGTCGTTGGAGGAGGGGTTTCTTATACAGGTGAGGCGGCCTATCTAGCTCCGGGGAATCCTCAAACTGATTCTCGCACACTGAGCAGGATATATGGCCGTTATCAAATGGATGATTCGCTTTCACTTCATATCCGGATCGAGAACTTATTTGATCAGGACTACCAGTTGTTTCCGGACACTTTTGGAGAAGGAACTGGTATTGAAGGGCCAGGAAGGGCGGTCTATGCAGGCCTAACTCTCGCTTGGTGAATCGATGGTTTAAACTTTTGACAAAGGGTAGGGGAGGTTTTTTAAAACCTCCTCTACTTAGTTTTAAGATCTCACTTTCGTTGCAAAACTGCGATTCAATGACGGTCTATTTTTAGTGGGCACCAGAACTTGCTGTGGGGTCAGTAATATTAAATGTTAACGGATTTCAGTGCCTATTCCGGATTTGGTGAAAATTTCTAACAGAAGAGTATGAGGCATCCTTCCATCGATAAAATGGACCTTTTCGACACCGCTTTCCAAAGCTTCCAATGCCGAAGTGATTTTTGGGATCATTCCGCCGGAGATCGTTCCATCTGCCATGAGATCCCTTGCTTCGTCTCCAGTAACCGATTCGATGAGCGATGACTGGTCTGTGGGATCGCTCAGAAGGCCGGGGACATCGGAGAGATAAACTAATTTGGCGGGTTTCAGAGCGCAGGCTAGGGCCGCCGCGGCAAGATCTGCATTAATGTTATGGGTTTTGCCAGTTTCCCTGTGTCGGCCAAGTGGGGAGACGACGGGGACCAGTCTGGAGGAAAGAGCATAAAGCACTTCTTCAGTGAGGCAGTGATGCACCTGACCGACCTGACCAATATCCACCTCCTCACCAGATTCATTCTTTCCGGTGAGTTGGGTCGCCTGAAAAACCGAGGTGCCATGTATCGAGGTTGCACGTCCACCAAACTCATTGATGGTTTCAACCAGTTCTTGATTGACTTCACCGTGGAGCGTTTGGTCAACAATTTCAATGGCTTCTGGTGTCGTGATACGAAAACCACCGACGAATTTTGCTTCTAGGCCAGACTTTTCCATCGCTGCAGAGATTGCCTTTCCGCCGCCGTGGACAATCACCGGCTTAATTCCTGCAACCTCAAGGAAAACGATGTCACGCATCACTTCGCGAACTAAATCTGGATTATCCATGGCAGAGCCCCCCATTTTGATCAGGAAGGTCTTTCCTCGGAAGCGCTGGAGATAAGGGAGAGCCTTGATGAGGACGGAAGCTTTTTCAGCTGCGGTTGACATGGTAAACATCTTAAAGGTTTGGCGTCTGCTTGACCATAGCGAATGGGAGCTTATCACAGAGTCGTGAAACGGCAGATCACCCCTGAAATCCTCGATTCCCTCCCAGGAGACGATCCGGGAGCATTGAGAAGTCGTCGTGATCTTAGGCTCATCAATTTTCTCATGGGAAATGAACGATGGATTCTAAAGCAGAATCATTGTGGCGGCGTGATCGAACTTGGGGCGGGAGAGGGGAAGTTAACCCAAAAAATCGCGGAGCGAGGGCAGGTGGTTGGCTTGGATTTTCAAGAGCGGCCGGATGACCTCGAGATCCCATGGCTGGCGGGGGATCTCTTTAAAAATCTTCCCGAGGTAGAGGGTGAAACTGTAGTCGCAAATCTTATTCTACATCATTTTAAAGATGACCAATTGGCCCAACTTGGAAAATTGATTCGAGAGCGTCGTTCCTTGATTGCCGTTGAGCCATGGCGCAGCCGGATTTCGCTTGCCGAAGGATATATGCTTTGGCCATTGATCAACCGTATCACCAAACACGATATGATGGTAAGTATTCGGGCTGGATTCCGAAATGGAGAATTACGCAAACTTTTGGACTTGGGAGATGAGTGGAAATGGAAAGAAGAGGTCTCATTGCTAGGGGGGCTTCGTGTGCTAGCGTGGCGAGAATGAAGTCAATCGAAATTGCGGGGGGGGGGCTTGCTGGGCTCTCTCTAGGTATTGCTTTGAGGGAGCGGGGTGTTCCGGTCACTGTTTGTGAGGCGAGTAGCTATCCCCGTCATCGAGTTTGTGGTGAGTTTATTAATGGGGTGACCGAAGATACTCTCGAGAATCTCGGGATTGCCGACATTTTCAACGATGCACTTCGTCACCACTCTACCCGGTGGTGGATGGGATCGAAACAGATCTTAGAAGCCCGGCTCACCCGCCCGGCTTTGGGGATGTCTCGTTGGGAAATGGATGAACGATTGCGAATTCGGTTTGAAAGTATTGGAGGGAGGTTACTTACAAAACATCGTGTTCAGCCCGAACTCAGAGAAGGATTGGTGTGGACTGCTGGTCGTCGCCTCGCAAAGGAAAGTCAACTTCTTGGGCTTAAAGCTCATTTTGAAGGCATTAATCTCAACGGATTTCTAGAAATGCATATCGGAGTGGGCGCTTATGTTGGGCTCACCCCGATCACCTTGGATGGGAGCAAGGTCAATGTTTGCGGACTTTTTAAAAAAGGGCCAAGGGTCAAGGGTGTGAATCCAATCGTGGGTGCTCTACGAAACTGCGGTCTCGCTGCTCTTTCAGATAGGCTTGAGGGAGCCCAGATGGATCCGGTTTCCCTCACCGGAATTAGTGGCTTCCAGTTAGGCGGGCAGCGGGTGCTAGATCGTTTTTGCTCTCTGGGAGATGCCGAGCGGATGATACCCCCATTTACTGGAAATGGGATGTCAATGGCATTTGAATCAGCGGAGTGCGCCTTACCGCATCTTTTGAGATATTGCGAGGGTGTTGAGACGTGGGAAAAGGTGACCGAAGAGGTGAGAGATTCACTCAACAATCGATTTCATAAGAGAGTTAGGCTTGCGCTCCAACTCCATCGATGTCTCACGCATGAGGTGGGACGAAAGCTTTTGTATTCGGCTGCTATTGCTGGCATCTTGCCCTTTAGTTGGCTGCACCGGAAACTCTCGTAGTATTATTTGCCTGTAAAAAGATAGCTATGGTAAAGCAGGAATTCTCCGAGGAGAAATTTAGATTTAGCTTTAAGTGACTTAAATTTTGAAGAAGTGGTCGCGGAAACATAGACTGTAAGATCCAAGTCATGTGCCATTCGACGTGCTCTTTTGAGATGCCAGGGATCACTGACAAGAAGGGCGGAATTCCACTGTTCGGAGCTCATGATCTTTTTAGCTTCGCGTAAGTTATCAATAGTGTTGCTCGATTCTTTTTCAACACGCAGAGCTGTTTCTGGAATCCCCATTTGAAGACAATAATCTGATCCGACCTCGGACTCGGCATGTTTTGCTCCCTTGCCATATCCGCCGGTAAGGATGATGAATTTAGACTTCCCGTTTTTGTAGAGTTCAATGGCATGATTGAGCCGCTCCGTGAGGACGGGTGAAGGTTTGTCATGCCAGGCTGCAGCCCCGAGAACAATGATGCAATCCGTATTGCGGTCTCGGCTGAGATGTCCAACACGGTGGATATCCCAAAGCTGTGCGCCAACGTAAGCGAATACCAAAAGGAGTATCGTGAGAAGGGTGCGGCGTCGGCGTCGAGACATTACGTTACTTCAACAAATGTTCGATTTAATGTCCCCTACTGTGATTAGGATTCAAGCTGCGATTTATAATATGTCAAAAACACCTCGTTATTCTGATGGATTTTCATTTCAGCCAGCTCGTAGTGTCGTGATGAGGGAAGGAAATCACCACAGAGTCCAGTAATAGTCGGAGCATCTTTCCCTCCAAAAAGAGTGTGGGGAGCCCAAGTTAGATTTATTTCGTCAATTAAATCAAGTTCGAAGAGTTTCCTCGCAAGGCTACCTCCTCCTTCACAAAGAAGGGTGGTGATGTTGGGATTGTCTTTCAGCTTCCTTAGAAAGCCAAGTAGATCGGTCCGGTGAATTGTAGCTGGAAGTTTGGGCGTTTCGGTAGTGCTTGAAATAATGAGGTGGCGGGGTCCACCGTCTGTGTGAAAGAAGGGATGCCTTTCATCAAACTTACCCTCTTCGGAAATAACGCAACGCCATGGGGCTCTACCGTCGACCGTCATAGTCATTTGATCAGCCTCCAAAGTAGCACGTCCAATAAGAATGGCGTCTGCTTGCTTTCTGATTTCATGCAGTCGTTCAAGGTCTGCTTTTGAAGTGAAGTGGGCCGGGGATTTTCCAGTCGTAGAAATTTTCCCGTCGGCCGAGATAGCAAGATTAAGAATGACGCGTAATCTGGGCTGCAATGGCGAGATGACTTTTAATGTTTCCCAACATGCCCTGACGTTATGAACACGAAAAATATGAGAGCCCTTGAGAATGCCTTGGGTGAGAAGAGCAACTGTGCCCGGGTCCCTCTCACACGGGTCGGGAAGATCAAGGACATCGTCAATGATTGTCTTGCGTGAAATAGGAAGAAGGACTGGACATCCAAAAGTTTTTATCTTTTTGAGCTCGCGAAGGACGAGCAGGTTATCATCTTTTTGTTTGGCAAAATCTAGTCCCGGATCGATGACAATTTGGGTCGATTTCAAACCGGCTGATTTGGCTATTGCGATCTTTTTCTTAAAGAAATCGATCATTGATACCATGAGGTCACGCCAACGTTCGTGAGTGTGGGATACCTTGGGCTGGCCCACAGAATGCATAATAAGAAGGGGGACCTGATGTTTTGCGCAAAGTCTCGCATTTCGGTCATCTGAGAGAGCCGACATATCGTTGAGCAGATCGATTTCGGGTCCGAGGATTTGTTCGACGACTTCGGGTCTCCAGGTATTTACCGAAAGAAGAGCGGGTGAGATTTGTTCGTCGTCTATGGCTTTCGTTTCGTCCCGAATTCGCGCCCAATCATCAAGAAAGGACCTCAGACGTCGAACTTCTTCGTCGACTGAGATGGCTTCGCGGTTAGTGCGGGCGGATTCGGCACCGATATCGATAATATCTGCACCCTCTTGGATTTGTTTTCTTGCTTGTTCGAGAGCCTTTTTCGGGTCGAGGGTGCCATCTCCCGAGAACGAGTCGTCGTTGATGTTGACGATCCCCATCAGAAGGGGGCGGCGAGGAAATGAGATTTTGCGAGTGGGTGTTTCGAGAATCATGGTGCGGTTAGAGCCTGGCCGTTGTTCTTCGGTGTAAGCGAGGTCAGAAAAGGAGCGGCTGTCAGGGCCCAGGTTTCTGGGGTGGGGAAGCTTTCAGCTTCTTTCCCCATACATTTGCGCAACATGTCAGTTGCGATGATGCCTGGGTTGAGTGCAATAGCAGCCATTCCTTGAGGCAATTCTTGGGAGAGCGATTGCGTGAGCCCTTCGATTGCCCATTTGCTCGCACAATAAGGTGCGACTTCTGGAGAGGTGGATCTACCCCAGCCTGATGAGAGATTGACGATAATTCCTGTTCCTTCTGATAGCATGACCGGGATAGCATGGCGAATGACGTTAGCTGTGCCATTGATGTTCACGGCCGTGAGTTGATCGAAGTCTTGAGGGGAAATTTCCCAGAGAGGCGCAGGTGAATTGATAATGGCTGCGTTATTAATGACCAGGTCAGGAGCTCCGGCAGCTTTGAGGGCTTTTTCGCAAAAATTGGAAACCATGAGGTCGCTTGCGACATCACAAGGAATGAAGTGGCCTTCAGGAAACTTATTTTTGAGATTTTCGAGCGCAATCTCGTTACGTCCGCAACCGACTAAAGTATGGCCCGCTTGAAGGAATTCAGGAACAAGAGCCCGACCTAGTCCCGAGGTGCACCCCGTTAGCCAAATTGTCATAAGTTGGTAGCCTATGATTATTTGTGGAGAATGACAATCGTGCTTGCCACACTTCTTTATGGCCCCGGGGTCCTGCGTAAATATCAAAAGTGAAAAATATTAGAACCTCGGTGAAAATTCCCCCTGCGGGGCGGTGCTTCTTGTTGATTCCCCCATCGGTGATTTTGTGAGGCGTTTGAGCCCATTATTTGCCAGACAAGTGAGCGCCTTGTATTCTGACTGAAATACTCCGACTCAAAAAAGCTCTTTAGAAGAAGGGCTTGAATTCCAATCAGCTTTGTCTTCTTCGGTTTCTGCTACCTCGGTTTCTGCTACCGATGGGAGCGGAGTGACGAGTGGCGCGGAGAGGGGGAATTTACGCTCAAAAATTCCGGGAGCTGTTTCGTTTGCGCTAGCGTAGGCATCTTTCACCATCTCGAGCTTGGCATCAAGATTGTCGACGTAGTGGAGAGCATAGGCTTCCGGGGTGCGTGGCAGGGTAGGAGAACCAAAATCATACTGACCGTGATGGGACGCGATTAAGTGGAGCAGGTGCAATCGGACGTCTTCGTTTACAGGTTCGATTTCACGCCAGCTTTCCAGAGGGAGGTCGCGCCAGAGCTTGTTGACTAATTCAAGCCCAAGAGGAATGTGGCCTAACATCTCACCGTGTATCAGGTTGAGCTGACTAAAACCGGCTTCAGGGTAGGTGTTTTCCCAGAGTTTACCGCAATCATGGAAAAGTACCCCGGAGATCATAAGGTCGCGATTGAGACCAGGGTAAACCCCGCAAATGGCGTTGGCGCTGCGCATCATCTGAGCAACATGTTCGACTAATCCTCCCCGCCTGGCGTGATGGTTTTTGCGAGCGGCGCCGGTGCGCCGGAAACGATCTTCAAATTGCTTTACGAATTCATTACAGAGGGCCTTGAGGCGTGGATCGTCAATTTGGGAAAGGAAAGCGACAATGTCAGCCCAGTCGGAGTTTTGCTTCTCGCGTGTCGCAGGATCTCCGGCGAGGAATTCGCTTTTTTCTTCGTTGGTGAGAACTCGAAATTTCCATCCTTTTCCATCGACTCCGTACTTGTTTTGGGTCCATTGGCCCGAGAATTGAAGAAAGGTTTCAGGAGCCGTTTCAGCCGCAGAATGGAATTGCGGATGATTATTCCAGATTTTCAAGGTGATGAGGCCGGTGGCATCAGCAAGATCCCACTCCAGATACGGTTTGCCGCTCTTTGTTTCCTTCTCGGTGCACTTCTGGACCTGGGCAGAGAAAGAGCCTTCGAAAAGGGTCTCGTTGGTGGCGGCTAATAATTCGCTGATCGACATGGCTCAACAGAGCCTGATCATGTCCTTCACGGATTGAATCCAAAGGAAAAAAAGTCCCTTCGTCGAATACTGGAAATGACCGTCACCGGTCATCTTGATGAGTCCGCAATCGAGATTGTGATCGATCTGGCGCTTCATCTCAGATTCGACCTGCTCTAAAACCTCTTCTGGATCGGGCATGAGCAGCTCCTTAGAAGGGATCTTCAGCTTGTTCAGGTGTCTTTGGTGATCCGTATAGATTGACTCAAAGCAATTACGCTCGCAGGGAAGATGATCCCAGTGAACTTCCGGGGTGTGCTTGAGAGTAGGCGAAAATGGGTAGTTTGTGGTATGCACGGTGCGACCGTCGGGCGCACGTGCGGATATTGTTACGAAAGCAAATGCCACTTGGTCGTGCTCGCAGAGGCATACCGCTGCGATAGCTTTGGCTTCGGGATTCCAAAAAAAGCGGAAGTATTGCTGCATGCCCGCCCAATCCCAACCACTGTCGGTAACGTGATCGAACTCTGCCTTCTCGATCTCGTGGATGAGGCGCGAGGCATTTGGGAAATGATCCTCCGAAGGAGGCGTACGTAGCTTAAGACGATTTTCGATCGGTAGCCGCATGAACCGAATCCGTGTAAGTAGGTTAAACCACGGGAGGAGGAACCAAAGGGCCGCTCCGAGAAGACCGGCGGCAATATTTCCGGAAGCCAGCCAGAAAGCTAGGAATGAGGCGACCAAAAAGGTCAGAGCGCCAAGTTTTCGTAAAATCAATGTCCGACATGAGCGCAAGGCCACGCCTATCACAACACAAGCTAAGACGATGAGGAAATTTTGCATTCGGTTAAGGTATTATCGAGAAGAACAGCGATCCTCTATCATTGAACAGTTTTAGAAGATTGCCAGCGGTTTCGTCGCTTCTCTTGCTAAAACTTTAACTCTTTTCTATATTTTCGCCATGGCGATCGAACCTTTCCGCGAAATTTGGCCTAAAATTCCTGAATCCGCCTTCGTTGCAGCGAGCGCTGACCTCGTTGGGAGAGTTTCACTCGGTGAGGAATCAAGTATTTGGTATAATGCGACTCTCCGGGGCGATATTAACGAAATCGTGATTGGGCCCCGCACTAATGTGCAAGATAACGCTGTGATTCATCTTGCCGATGACTTTGGATGTTATGTTGGAGAGTTGGTCACGGTTGGGCACTCAGCGATCTTGCATGCTTGCGAAGTAAAAGACGAGGTGCTGGTGGGGATGGGCGCTTGTGTTCTTGATGGCGCAGTGGTTGGGCCACGTTCAATTATCGGGGCGAATTCCCTTGTCACTGGAGGAATGATTATTCCCGAAGGATCCCTTGTGTTGGGAAGTCCGGCTAGGGTGGTCAAAACGCTCGATCTTAAAGATCAAGAGAACATCAAAAGTTGGGCCGAGAAATACGCTCGTAATTCTCGTATCTTTAAGGAGCGAGATTTTGAGCCGAAATAGCAATTCATTCGTTCACTTAAGATCACTGACACAATTAACTATTTGAGTTTATAGGAATCGTTTGATCGGGATGCGTTTTAACTCTTTCCTGGGTTTCAGCGAAAAAGGGAACCGCAAGCTTCGCCGTTGAGATTGAAGGATTTCTTAAAAATTCAGGGAGGATGGCCTTTTGAGTAGCTTAGGCGTTTTTCGCAAAGAAGGTAAGGATGAGACACCATAGAGCTAGGATAATGTTCATTAAAGGGAGTTGAAGAGGAAGTGGGAAAAGGTAGATGAGCGATACTGCCGGAATCCAAACAACCCAGTTTGCAATCATAAGTGGAATCACACGATCAAAAAAGGGTTTTTGCTTCAGGGCGGCCTTAAATTCCTTCACTGATCCGTCTTTTTCGATAAAGAGATATCCTAAGACCAATTGCCAGACTGCAAAAAAAGGCACCCAAATAAATTCATCGACTAAGGTCTTTTTAAGAATCGTTTGAAAATCAATTTTGTTGCCAAACAGCTCCGCTTGGATCCGATAAAGCCAGTCCACTTGCCATCCGTGGAAACCCCAAAAAAGAAGGAGCCATGGAACCTGACGGAAAGGTTGTTTCTCGCCGCCTTTTAAGAACAAATTTTGCACTAACCATGGGATGAGGCTGCCAAAAAGCGCTGTCGAAAGAATCGCGAACCAAGGTGAAGATCTTAGTTTGAAATCTCCAAGTTGATCGAGAATCTCTGCAACCGTATGGATTTGATAGTAGGAAATTACTAGAACCAATCCAATCGCCCAGAGCACTGCGCCGGGTAGAATGTTTGATTTTGCCCCGCCCCAACCTAATCGGACAACTTCGCGTAGATGACTTCGCACCCCTGAGGCATAAAGTGCTGAACACCAAAATTCTGTAAAAAAATTTCGGTGTGCGTTAGCCTAAGCGTATGAACAAGTCGCTTGATGATCTCCTCGATAGCATGCCCGACGAAAACGCGCCGAAGGAAGAGATCAACGCCTTTGTTGAGCAGGTTTTATCCACGCCTGGAGGAGAAGAGTTGATTCGAGATTTCGCTCGCAAGATCACCGATGGAGGATCTCTTGATACCATGCTCAAGGAGGAGGAGGCAAAGCTCGCAAATCTTAAACTAAAAAGTCCCGCTCGCTTAATTTTCAGGATCGAATTGCCACGGACTAAACCATTGGTGTGGCGGCGCTTCAGCTTACCTGCCGATTGTGCCTATTTTCACCTTCATTGCGCCATTCAGGATTCTTTTGGATGGCAAAATTCGCATCTCCATCGCTTTGAGATCTGGGAGAATGGTCGTCGAGAACTGACCTTCAGTCTTGGACGGGAAAACGAACCCTCGGACGACGACTACTGTGAAATCGAAAATGGAGTTCTTGATCTCTTCCGTGAGAGTATTTCGGAGTTTATCTATCTTTACGATTTTGAAGACAACTGGCGCCACAGGGTCATCATAGAAGATTTTGTGCAGGCTGGAATAAAAGGCACCTCGGAAAAAATGATCGCACACCTTCACGCTGGTGAAGGGCACGGGCCACCGGAAGGCTGCGGAGGTGTTGGCGGTTTCGCAGAATTTTTGGAAGGGAGACATCCGCTGTGCGAAAAGTTTGAGGCGTCGGTTCTAGTGAAATTCAAAACGGAGCAGCCTGATTTCTCCAAACTCGTCTTGCGTGACCCGGCCGAGCTGTTGCGCTGGAAATAAGATTTGGTTGTTGTTTGAAAAGACGACCGTAGGTCTATTTGAGGAAGGTGCTAGAGCACTCTTGATAGAAGAGATGATCTTGGTTCGTTCTGATTTGGATGAAGGGTGTCGCCTTAATTATTACGTTCTTTTTGTCGATTTGCAGTTTCTTGGCCGCCGAGGAAAAATTTTCACCCGAGCTTTATGCCTTCTTCAATGGAACACCTAGGGTTCCTTTCGAAAAGGAGGCCGAGTTCTTTAAAGAAACTGGTTATGCGGGAATCAGTCAGGTCTATGCCAATGGGACGGGGAAGAAACTTGAGGAACGGGTTGCGGCGTATGAAAAATCGGGGGTGCGGGTTCTCAGTGTTTATCTATCTGCTACTAAAGACCCGATCAAGGAGGAGGCGGTCAAGGGATTGGCTAATCGGGGTGGCATGATTGAGCTGACTGTGAAGACCATTACTCCGGAGGTGGTTGAGTCGATTCGAAGAACTGCGATGATGGCAGAAGATTTGAAGATTAAAGTGGCCTTGTACCCTCACGCTGGAAACGCGGTTGCGACGATGCCAGAGGCTATGAGTTTAATCGATAAGGTTGGTCATCCAAATCTGGGCGTGATGTTTAATTTATGTCACTTTTTAAAAAATGAAAAAGCGGAGGACCTTGAGAAGGTTTTGAGCGTCGCAGCTCGTCGCTTGTTTGCGGTGAGCACTTGCGGGGCCGATATAGATGGGAAAAGCTGGGGCCAGTTAATTCAGACTCTTGATCAAGGTGACTTTCCACAGATTCGCCTTTTAAAAGCTCTCAGAAACATGGATTTCAAAGGTCCGGTGGGCCTTCAGTGTTATGCCATCAAAGGTGATCCTCGAGTCAATCTCACGGCTTCGATGAAAGCTTGGCGTAAATTGCTAGACGAGCTTAATAAAGGTGTTTAGGAGGGTTCGTTGTCGGCATTAACTTGTCATTACGAGCGGTTCTTGATTTGCCAACGAAGTGAATTGATTGTTGTGTGAGTTGTGGCCAGTTCGATGACAGCGGATGATTTCACCTTTTCCCCCAACAGTGAGCTCTGGTTGGTGAATCGGTATGCAAATGGTTTGCTGTTTGGGCCTGCGGCCGTGTTGTTGCAAGTAGCGCATCCGCGAGTAGCACAAGGGGTGGCGGATCATTCAGATTTTCGAGATGATGCACTGGGGCGGCTACGGCGAACACTTTCGACCGTGAATCAGATTGCCTTTGGGACGAAAGAGGCGGCCGAGAAAATGCGTGCTCGTTTAAAGGAAGTGCACGGTGGAGTGAATGGTGCGATATCGGACAGAATGGCTGGACCGAAAAACTACTCCGCCTTTGAGCCAGATTTGTTGATGTGGGTTTTGGCGACCTTGATTGATGCTTCGATTAAAGGATATGAATTCGTGTGGGAGCCACTTTCGAGCGAGCGAAGGGAGAATTTCTACCGAGATTTCCGGAGGTTTGGGACTTATTTTGGTCTAGGGGAGGACGTGGGACCGCAGGACTATCTTGAATTCGTAGACTATTACGATGAGATGCTATCGAGTGATCTGCTGGCCAGTCATCCGCTTTGTGCGGAGATGGCGGCGGCGGTTGTTTCACCCCAGAAGCCGTGGCGGGACCGGATGCTTGCGAAGGCGGGAGATTTTTTGCCGATTGAGACGGTGCCGGAGTCGATCCGTAAAAAACTCGGGTTGGAGTCGACGAGTTGGAGTCGAGGTCGGATGAAACTTTTGGGAAAAGTGGCGCCAGTGGCATTTCGGACTCTACCAAAGTGGTTCACTTATTACCCGGAAAGTTATCGCGCTGAGAAGAGCATGGAAAATTAACCGCTAAAAAAAGCAGAGCCCATTTCGGGCGCTGCTTTTTGAAACTTTGTCTTATCAGGTTCATACCTGCTGACTTGCTCAGGCGCTCATTGCTTCGACCGGTGGTGCAAAGGTGGTGAGTGGAATGCCTTGGACGGCCGTTTTATATTCTTCTATCGTGGGAGTCCTTCCTAGGATGGCAGAAAGCACAACAACTGGTGTAGAGGAGAGGAGTGATTCTCCTTTCTTGCGATCCGAGTCTTCTACAACACGGCCTTGGAAAAGGCGGGTTGAGGTCGCCATGACAGTGTCACCTTTTTCTGCCTTTTCTTGGTTGCCCATGCAGAGGTTACAGCCGGGGCGTTCTAGATACATCATATTCTCGTATTCAGTGCGGGCGGCACCTTTGGGAGCATTGTCGTCGAACTCAAATCCGGAGTATTTTTGAAGCATATCCCAGTCTCCCTCGGCCTTCAGTTCATCGATAATATTATAGGTTGGGGCAGTGACAACTAAAGGGGCGTTGAATTTCACTTCACCTTGGGTGTCTTCGAGATTTTTCAGCATCCTTGAAACGATTTTGAGGTCCCCTTTATGAACCATACAGGAGCCGACGAAGCCCAGGTCGATATCCTTGGTGCCCTCGTAGTAGGAGAGCTCTCTGATGACGTCGTGAGTGTAGCGCTTAGAGATGTCGTCGTTGTGAACATCAGGGTCGGCGATCATAGGCTCGTCGATGATATCTAGATCGACAACCATCTCTGCGTGATAACTAGCGTTGAGATCCGGGGTGAGCGGGGGGGTCTCTCCAGAGCGAATGCCGTCAATGCGTTTGTTGGCGATTTCGATCAGGCCATTGAGAACCTCTTTTTGGTTGTCCATTCCCTTGTCGATCATGATCTGGATACGGGACTTGGCGATTTCAAGCGACTCGATGAGTGTGTCGGGCTGTGAAATGCAGATTGAGGCCTTGGCCTTCATTTCAGCGGTCCAGTCGGTAAAAGTGAAGGCTTGGTCAGCAAGAAGCGATCCGAGGTGAACTTCGATGATACGGCCTTGGAAAACGTTGTCGCCCCCAAATTTATCAAGCATCTGCGCTTGTGTGGCATGAACGACATCTCGGAAATCCATGTGTTCTTTAAGAGCGCCTTTAAAGGTTACTTTGACTGATTCGGGAATTGGCATGGATGCTTCTCCGGTGGCGAGGGCGAGTGCGACCGTGCCGGAGTCAGCTCCGAAAGCGACGCCCTTTGACATTCGGGTGTGAGAGTCGCCACCAATGATGATGGACCAGTCGTCCACGGTAAGATCATTGAGGACTTTATGAATGACGTCCGTCATGGGATGATATTTTTCATCGGGGTCACGGCCAGTTATGAGACCAAAGTCATTCATGAATTTCATGAGTTTTGGAATATTGACCTGAGCTTTTTTATCCCAAACCGAGGCGGTGTGGCAGCCCGACTGGTAGGCACCATCGACGACTGGTGAAATGGTGGTGGCAGCCATTGCTTCAAGCTCCTGCATCGTCATGAGCCCAGTGGTATCCTGTGAGCCGACAATATTAACTTTAACTCGGAGGTCAGATCCAGCATGTAGGGTGATACCGGGGGTTGTGCCGACAGCGTTTTTATTGAAGATTTTTTCTACTGCGGTAAGGCCTTGTCCTTCGTGTGAGATTTCTTGGGATGGTGAGAAGACAACGGGTGCTTCGATGCCGAGAGTTTTAGCCGCAAAGGTTTGGAGCTTTTTGCCAAAGACGATGGCGTAGGATCCACCAGCTTTCATAAATTCCATTTTCTGTGGCGTGAAAGCTTTTGAGATATCAATGAGTTCTGTTTCACCCTGGTAAAGCTTCTTCTCTTTGGTGTTGATGGTGAGGACGTTTCCTGTGTCAACCGAGTAGGCCTTCTCAAGGATGGGTTCGCCTTCCCCATCGAGGATGGGGTTGCCGTCATCGTCTTTCTTTTTGACCCAGTTCTGGAGATCGAGACCAATGCCTCCCGTGACATCAACGGTGGTCAGGAAGATGGGTGAAATACCATTAGTTCCCGCAACGATCGGAGCGAAATTCACAAAAGGAACATATTTGCTGGCTTGCTTGCCAGTCCAGAGGGCGACGTTGTTCACGCCGGACATACGGGAGGACCCGACACCCATGGTGCCTTTTTCAGCGATCAACATGACATTCTTGTCTGGGTGAAGACGTTTAAGGGATTCAATTTCTTGCTGGGCCTCGGGCGAGATTAGGCATTTTCCATGAAGTTCCCGGTCGGAGCGTGAGTGAGCTTGATTACCGGGTGAGAGAAGGTCGGTAGAGATATCTCCAGTTCCAGCGATATAAGTGACGACTTGGATTTCTTCTTGAATTTCAGGAAGCTTGGTGAAGAACTCGGCCTTGGCGTAGCTTTCAAGAAGATCTTTGGCCACTGCGTTGCCGGAATTGTAAGCGGTGGCGAGTTGATCCATATCAGCCTCGTAAAGGAAGACCTGCGTTTTGAGGACCTTGGCAGCTTCGGGGGCGATTTCAGGATCGTCGCCTAGAGCCAGATTCAGGAGGACTTCCATAGATTGGCCGCCCTTCATGTGAGAAAGGAGCTCGAACGCGAATGAGCGAGTGATTTCGGGAACAAGCTCTTTCCCGAGAATAATTTGCTTCAAGAAGTTTGCTTTCTCGACCGCTGCAGAGGTGGTGCCAGGGAGAGTGTTGTAGATGAAGAAGTTGAGAGAATCTTCCCGGTGCTGGTGGGAACGATCTTGGATTTGGGCGATGATTTCGGCGAGAAGCTGGCCCCCGTCAATGGGTTTTGGGTGTAGGCCATTTTCTTTGCGTTCTGCGATTTCCTTAAGGTATTCTTGGTAGAGGCTCATTTTTTGGGCGATAGGTTAAAGCTGTAAGGGGTCTTGGTTGGCAGCGATTGCCCTAAACACGACCCGCTGGGGAGATTCTAGGTCGGAATCAGGGGAAGGTGAACCGCGAAAATAGGGAAATGGAGGATTTTTCAGGATTTAACTCATACTCTTTTTTTTAGTCTTAAGGGCATGTTTAGACTGAGCTAGTTGAATCAAACTTGAGCTTTTTCTTCCTCAGTTCTTCTCACCTTTCTTGGGACAAAATTGGAACTGACTGGGTTTTTAGCTGATGTATGGGAGGACCCTAGCCTATGCGGGAGTGGATGGGTTAGATCGATAGGATTTGAAAGCTTTGAGTCGATGGTTCAATACGTGAAGAAGCCCGGGCTTCGTGGGAAGCGCCGGGCTTTCATAGAGGCTGTGTTATTACCTACTTGAAGCGGTAGAATCCATCTGGATTATGCATTAAGTAAAGATCCTTAGGATTACGTCGGGGTAGGATCATATAGTGATTTCCGTTATCATCGATTGCAGGAGTGAGGCCATTCTCGATGGCGGCACTGCGGGTTGGGGTTGGGGCAGCGCTCTTGGCGTCGGGATTCTTGAGAAGGGCGGTTTCGTGAATGCGGTTCACTACATGGTCGGCCCACTTTAGCTTTACGGCATCGTCGCCAAACTCGGTCCAATCCCCTGAGACAGTTTTTTTGTACATCATTTCGATAAACTCGTCGGAGGTGATGCCCATTTTTTCAGCAATGGGATCGGCAAGGCGGGCCCACCATTTCTTCAAGTCTTCGACGTTCTCTTTTTGTTCGGTGAGATTCATGCTGGAGAACATGAAGCTTTGGCTGATTTGGTGGTGCAGAATGATAGCATTTGGATAAACGAATGATTTTTCGGCAAGAGTTGTGATAGTAGCTGCCATGGAGGCTGCGAAAGATTTCACAACAACGTAAACCGGCGCCTCTGATCCTTCCATAGCTTTGAGAATACGATATCCTGCCATGACGGAACCACCTGGTGAGTCATCAATCACGATGAAGATAGGCTTCTTCGAATCTTTGTTGTTGAAGTAGTTGATCCGTGTCGTTACGCGATCAGCGAGAACACTTGTAACGGCTCCATTAAAGGGGATTCGACGATCGGAAATGACAAGGGTGCCACCTTTTTTTAGGGGGTTGTCAAGGTAGAGAGGCTCAGCATTGGCGTAATTGTCGCGCTTATTTTGAGCTTCGATTTCGCTAATCTCCGCCATGAGTCCAGAAGTTTTCATGGATGAGTCAGCTTGAAGTACTTTCAATTCGGCACCTAGCTTCTCTGCTTCGAGTTTAGCAAGAGTAGAATCGCGGGTTAGCTCCTCTTTTTCGGCCATAAACTTGGCGATCTGATCGATTTTATTTGAGCTTTGAGTCGCGGCGGCGTGCGCCATTTTCTCGCTTAAAAGTTCCTTCTCAAGCTTGAGGCGAGCAATCTCCGAACGAAGTTCGATCGTATCATGCTTCGATCTAGCTTCAGCGTAGGCGTTGAGAATAGAGAGGCGCTCGGTTTCGGATTTTACTTTGGCGATTTCGTCGACTTTTTTACTTTTTGGGGCTGGCTTTGATTCGGTGGCTTTTTCGGTTTTATCCGTAGGTGTCTTATCAGCTTGATCCTTTTTAGGACGCTTCGCGCCTTTGCCTTTTTTCGGCTCCTTCTTGTTGTTATTTTCACCTTCCGCATGGGAGGGCTCTTCGGCGTGATTCTCGGCTTTGGCGGGCTTGTCGGCTTTGGCGGGCTTGTCGGCTTTGGGAGGCTTGTCGGCTTTGGCGGGCTTAGCGGCTTCGGCGGGCTTAGCGGCTTCGGCGGGCTTATCGGCTTCGGCGGGCTTATCGGTTGGGTCGGCGGTAGCTGCGAGTGTAAGTGCAGCTGCGAGAGTTAGACTGATTTTCAGCATGCTAGGATAACGACACCTGGAGCCTAGCTTATCAATCTTTTTTCACGAATCAGGCGGATCGCAAGGCGTCTCGTTTGGCTTTTTGGCGACGGCTCATCAAAATGAAGAACAGGATCATGGTCAGGATGAAAATGACCGCGCCAAGAGCAACCAGGTGTTTGGCTTTTGTAGCCATCGCATCGGACTCTTCTTTAACGCTGGGTGGCCTTGAATCAGGGGAGTATAGGAAAACGAGGGAATCATTACTCATTTCAATGGATGTGAGTTTACGCAGGACTTTTAGGAGCTCCGGAATATTTTCTGGATCGTCTTCAGCTTTTTGTTCGAGTTCGCCAGAAATCAAGAAACGTGAAATTCCGGAGAGGAGTTCCTCGGGGATTTCTCCTTTGCTTGGTGTGATTTCGGAGACGTTGAGGATTAGTTTTCCGTCGGTGAGGAGGGGGGTTCCCGTAAAGGTTCCGTTTAGGTTGTTTTCCCGTGATTCGATTTTGAGGGAACTGCGAACAAAGCCGGGGAGTTTGGCGGTAGAATTGAAGGGTAGGTGAATGGTTCCGCTGATGTCGGTAGGGGTTATTTTT
>JAKMGP010000274.1 GCA_022424905.1 Akkermansiaceae bacterium
AGCTATGTCCAAGGAAGTTCTAATCGTTGGTGGCGGAGTCGTCGGCCTTTCCATCGCCTACTATCTCGCTTCGACCAATCACTCCGTCCGTATCATCGAGCGCGACGATTCCTTGGCTAAAAGCTGTTCCGAAGGAAACGCCGGCATGGTGGTCCCTTCTCACTTCATTCCACTTGCTGCTCCTGGTGTCATTTCCCAGGGATTGAAATGGATGCTCAATCCGACAAGCCCATTTTATCTACGTCCGAGGCTCTCCCCTTCACTGGCTCGCTGGATCTGGCTTTTCACCAAACACTCTACCAAGAGACATGTTTCCGATACTCAGGAACTCCTGCGCGACCTCTCACTCGAAAGTCGACGCTTGCACGTCGAACTCTCGCAAAATGAAGACTTCCCGCTCATCCAAAAAGGGCTCCTCATGCTCTGTCGATCGAACGCCGGATTAGATGAAGAAGCTAAAGTTGCCGAGGTTGCACATACCCTCGGACTGGAAGCAGAAATCTGTGATCAAAATCGCCTTAAGGAACTCGAACCCAATGCGCAAATTAATGCGAGAGGCGGTATCTGGTGGCCACAGGATTGCCATCTTTCACCAGAAGATTTCATTCAGGCGCTTCGACATTCGATCCGTAAAAACGGAGGTGAATTCATCCTTGGCGAGGTCGAAAAATTGGAAGTAGCCCATGGCAAAGTAAAGAATGTCATCACCAAGCCCGGCGAAATCTACTCTGCCGAAACCATCATCCTTGCCGGAGGCATTGACACTACCGAGCTCGCAAAACAAATCGGCCTCGCTCTTCCCATGCAAGGCGGAAAAGGATACTCAGTCACCCTCCCGGAACCCACCGCCAATCCAATTCTCTGCTCGCTTCTCAAAGAAGGTCGAGTTGCAGTCACTCCCATGGGCGGGGCGCTCAGAGTGTCTGGAACGATGGAAATTTGCGGCACCGATACCTCTGTCAGCAAACGACGCCTTCGGGGTGTTATCGAAGCCTTCTGCAAATTTTACCCACAGTATTCCCCGTCTGACTTCGAAAGCCTTGAGCCTTGGGTTGGCCTCCGTCCCTGCTCGCCAGATGGCCTTCCTTACCTTGGGTTTGCACCTCAACATGATAATTTGATTATCGCGACTGGACACTCCATGATGGGCCTCTCGCTCGCCCCTATCACGGGAAAACTTGTCGCGGACCTAGTTCTAGGAAACAAATCCACAATCAATCTCGGGCAACTTTCCCCAGGAAGATTTTAATCCCCATACGACTTCACGACAATCGGCGTAATCATGCGGCCTTATCGGGCCAATCATTCATTGAGACGCTCCACTAACTCCTTGATTACCGGCATCATTCGAATGATTCGCTGTGAGTGCTCCTCCCGGGAAAACAATGAGTCATCGCCTAATCTCACCTCGAGGACTCCATGATTTCCAATTTCAATTTTGGCCTCCTCATTCCAAATCTCCGAGTTACTTAGTGCATCGATTTTCCCCTCCAGCAAAGCAGGGACCAAAAACCTTGGTGACCGGTTGGGCTCTGTATCTCCAGTCACCATCACGAATCCCTTCATTGATTCACCGTCTTCGCCACACCGTTCCCAAATCCAATCATCGAGATCTCCCTCGATTAGCGGAGGATAGAATACAATTCTTACACCGACTCCGGTCTGATGAGATGTCAGGTATTCCGCGAAGCCAAACCCGAAAGCCGGACCCGAACCTTGCGACGCCTGCGGAATCGCCAAGACTACTGGTTCACGGGATTCACGGTCTCCAGCATTAATCCAAATGGTTGACCAAAGGAGCCCGTTTACAGAATCAATTTGGCTCCGAAAAATTTCATACCCAAGATTTTCAAAACCAAGAGTCCCGGCCGTCATTGCATTCAAGCGTCGAAAAGCTTTCTGCCCAGCCTCTGTTCCAATCTCACGTTCTCCGATGAGATTATTCAATTTGAGAAGATAATCTGACATCTCTAGAACCGTAATATCACCCTCAAGTGGCTCACCGTCTTCCTGGTCCGCATTCGCCCCTAAATAGAGAGCGACACAAATCGAGACGATAAGCAAAGCTGGAATCACCGCGAGAGCGATCTTAATACCACTGATTTTCGAAGCTTCAGACATGTCAATTATTCTGTAAACAAGAGTGCGATTTCGTGAGCTGCTCGCTCGTGAACCCCAGGTTCGCCGAGCCTTGATGCTGCTTCTAAAAGCTCCCCTGACAGTTTCGCCCTTTCACCCTCATTCGCAAGTGCCTGCCCCAACCAAAGGGCCACTTCATAAGCATTTGCCTCAGTTTGGATGAACTCACGCACCAATTCGCGCCCCGCCAAAATATTGATCAATCCAATAAATTTCAACTTCACCAATTGCTTCGCCATCAGAAAAGTGGGCCAGGCGACCCGGTAAACTAGACAATAGGGCATCCCGTAATAAGCCGCCTCCAGAGTCGCCGTCCCACTCGCTACTACTCCGCAAGTGACGGTTTGCATCAGATACTGACTCTCCCCAGTTTGCACCTCCACAAGATTATCTGGCAAACCACTTGCTTCTAAAAAGTTGCCCATGACACGCGCCACTTTTTCACTTGCCGCCGCTGCAACGAATCGGATTTCCGGATTCTCCTTTAACAAGCGCGACGCTGATTCAAGCATCATAGGGAAAAGTCGGCACACCTCCTTGATCCGGCTACCAGGAAAGAGACCTATCAAATTTTCACGCCTGCCTACCTTGATCCTCTTTTCCTCTAGTTCATCCACCAAAGGGTGACCTAAACAACGACTTCGAAGACCTGCTTCTTCAAAAAGAGGCACCTCAAAAGGAAAAAGGCAAATCATCAGATCATGGGTCGTCGCTATCTGGGGTATCCTTTTTTGGTTCCAAGCCCAAACTTGGGGAGCCACATAGTGGACGATCTTAGTCGCTGGCAGTTTTTCGTGAATTTGCTTCGCTAAGCGCAAATTAAAACCCGGATAGTCGATTAGGAGCAAAACGGCAGGCCTCAATTCCAAAATCTCAGAGAGAGTTTCCTCGAATCGTTTCTTAAACCAGCCATAACGACGAAGAACCTCCCAAACTCCCACAACGGCAGCATCCTCAACCCAATCACGGACCAGTCCTTCCGAAAGACGAGACATTTCAGGGCCTCCCAAACCCCGAAAACTGAAGCCCCCAGCTTGTTTTCCGAGTGCGTCCATCAACTCGGATCCATGAGTATCTCCACTCACCTCACCTGCAACCACATAGACTGTTCTGCTCGTCACCGGCGTGAAGTTAGGGCAACTAGAAAATATTCCAAACTGCAAATCACATCACAAGGGCTTGCTTCTCTTTCCTCTAGGCGTTAATTCCTACGTTCCCAGACGAATTATGTCCGAAAATAACGAACAAAATCCCGACACCGGCCCAAGCCCTATCGGTGAAATTTCGCAAGAGCCATCAGCCTTCGAGGCCTTTCTTGATGCCAACCAAAAAAAACTCATCCTTCTCGGAATTCTCGCGGTCCTTTGCCTCGTGGTTTACGTCGTTTTCACCGGGTTGGAAAGAAAGGCCGATGAGGAGGCTGCAGCAGCCGTCGCAAACGCCCGTACTGGTCCCGATTATGAGGCAGTCAGTGAGAAATACTTCGGGAAATCCGCCGGGGGGTCTGCCATTCTTCTGAAATCTCAACTTCTGTGGAGCGACCAGCAACAACAAGAAGCAATCGAGGCCCTTGAAACCTTTGTTTCTGAATACCCTGAACACCCTGCGGTAGGGAGTGCCTATGCTAGCCTCGGATCTTATCAGCAACAACTTATGAGGCTCGACAAGGCCAAAGAAGCTTTCCAAAAGGCCGTAGATCGTGAGTCAGCAGCATCTTCACTTGCTCTGCTTTCCCTAGGAGACCTTGAACTGCAAGCTGGTGAGGATGACAATGCCAAAGAAATCTACAAAAAAATCATCTCCGAATACGAAAGTTCTCACCTCCAAGTGAAATCGATGGCTCAGGCTCGCCTGAAGCTAATCAACGTAGAATCACCTACCGAAAAGAAATCTGAGCCAGCTCAGCCCACGATTACACCGGGAGCAGCAACTTCACCCATCACAGTGCCTGGGATCACTCCAGAACCAACTCCAAACCCGATCCCCAAAACGCCAACTCCGGAAAACAGCCAGCCTGTCATAGAGACACCTCAACCGGAAGCAGCTCCAGAGCTAGAAAAATCCTCCGAAGCTGGAACCGAGCCTACAGCAGAAGAAAGTGCCGAGCCTGAAGCTCCGACCGGCGCTTCTTCTGAATAATTCTTACTTCATCACTTCCGACTTCACAAAAAGGCCGCCCTAGCTCACTACCTTAATCCCAACCTTACTAAACCAGTGTTCGAAAAAATAATCAGCAAAAACCCTGAAACTCCTCAGGCCCCCCGCCCTGCGGCTCCAACCCGGACTCCTCAAGCACCCTCTGCTGCTGCTCCTGCCCGAGCTCCTCAACAGGCTGCTGCACCTGTTAGCCCGACCGGCGGACAACGTAATATTCTCAGCAACGACGTGCACATTAAGGGATCAGTCCGATTTACTGATGATCTCCTTGTTGATGGGCGAATCGAAGGCGAAATCAGCAGCGATGGCGCCCTCACGGTTGCCGAAAATGCTCATATCAAAGCCGAAGTCTCAACCAAATCGATCGTCATTTACGGAAAGGTTCACGGCAATGTTACTTGCACTGAGCGAGTTGAAATCAAAGGCAGTGCCGAAATGGTTGGCGACGTCAAGGCAGGCACGATTTCCATCGAGCCCGGCGCAATTTTTGTTGGTAAATCCGAAGTCGGCAACCCTTCCTCCGCTCCCAAGAAGAGCGCTCCAATTAGTCAGAGTGGGGACAAGAAAAATAGAGATCACCAGTCGAACAAGCCTCAGGATAACAAGCCTCAGGATAACAAGCCTCAGGATAACAAAGCCCAAGGTAAAGCCTCCTAGCGTTATCACTCCACTAATTCCTTGGCCTTCGGTTTTTTCAAAGACAAGAGCAACAGGCCCCGCAAGGTCACTTGCCCTCTTTGTCAGCATTGCCAGCAGGAATCCCAACTGGCAGTTTCTTCATATTGTAAGGGGTGCGATGCTTATTTGACCTTCGAAAAAGACGGTGAAATCAAAGCCCGCCCCCAAGCCCCACCCGATCCTTTCGCCCATCGGCCTCCGCAGCCGAAGGTAGAGATAGAATACAAGGCCAGGAAAGAAGCATCAGACACCACTCCAGAAGAGTCCTCTTCCTCTCGAACGACCAAAATCGACCCGGAAGCGCTTCCATCCACCACTCCAGAGCTACCGGAATCATCAGAACCAAAGGAAACGAGGAACACAGTTCTTAACTCTCCCGATCCATCACCTTCTGGCCAAGATGATGAATCTCCCTCCAGATATCAAGGGGCCGAAGAAGAAAAAAGCGTTCCCACTCACACTAAAGTCGAAACCCGTGAAATCGCTTGTTTTGAATGTGGTGAAACTCACCCCGCTAATGTTCGTGCCAATTCTTCCCAATGCCGGAGCTGTGGGCGGTTGATCTCGATGGAAAATCGGGAAATCAAAGACGCAATTAGCAGCTGCATTCAAACCCGCGGAGACGTGCATATTTACAAAAAAGGAATTGTTCATAGCGCCCCAATTCAATGCAAAAATCTCATTGTCGAAGGTGATTTTACCGGTGACGCAGAATGCTCAGGCGACTTGATTTTGAGGCGCAACGGTAAAATTACCGGCAAAATTACCTGCAAACGTCTTTTTGTAGAGAAGCGGGCAAAAATAGAATTTATCAACTCAATCGTCATGGAAGAGTGCACAATCGACGGGCTCGTCACCGGCCATCTCGCCTGCCGTGGGCTCCTCGCCCTTGAGAAGAAAGCCACCCTAACTGGCAACATCAAAGTCGGTCGCCTCACCGTTGCGGACGGAGCCAAACACACGGGCCAGATTCAGATGGGCGGTTTTTAGTTCTGGCCTTGAACAGACCAATCTCGGAAAATCTAGTTATGCCCACCACCGCGCCTGTCCTTGATCTCAAAGAAGACATTCTCCGTCTCAAAAAGGAAAAAAACGCTGTCATTCTCGCTCACAATTATCAGATCGGTCCTATCCAAGATATCGCTGACTACGTCGGTGATTCACTCGGACTTGCTTACAAAGCTCAGGAAACCGAAGCCGATGTTATAGCATTCTGCGGTGTTCATTTCATGGCGGAAACCGCCAAAATTCTGAACCCCGAAAAAACAGTTATTCTTCCCGATAAAGATGCCGGATGCTCCCTAGAACAGGCCTGTCCCGCCGACAAACTCGAAGCCTTCCTGAAGGAAAATGAGGATAAGAATTACTACGTTATCGCTTACATCAATTGCTCTGCTGGCGTAAAGGCCCTTTGCGACGTCATCTGCACCTCGGGGAATGCTCCAAACATTGTCACTCAAGCTCCAAAAGATCGACCCATCCTTTTTGTCCCAGATGAAAACCTCGGCCAGTGGGTCATCGAACAAACTGGTCGCCAAATGGATTTATGGAAAGGTAATTGCTACGTCCACGTTGAGTTCACTCAACAGTCCATCCAAAGAATCAAGGACGATTACCCGGACGCGGTAGTCGTCGCCCACCCCGAGTGCCCCAAAGCAGTGCGACTCCTTGCCGACGAAGTTTGTTCTACGGAAAAGATGATTCACTTCTGCAACAACACGCCCGCTTATAATATTATTGTTGTTACCGAATCAGGAATGCTTCACCGCCTCCAAAAAGAGGTTCCCGATAAAAACCTCATCGCCGGCCCCACCGACCATTGCGCGTGCGCGGATTGCCGCTACATGAAAATGAATACTTTAGAAAAACTGCATGATTCCCTCGATAAGCTTGAACCAAAAGTCGAGCTCCCTGAGGAAATTCGCAAAAAAGCCGAAGTTTCACTTATTCGGATGCTTGAACAGTCCAAATAGACTTCGCCAGTTTGTCATGCTCAAAACTCATCGCTAAGGTTCAGTATAAGGGAGCCTGTGATTTCACTTTAACGGCGAAATCGAGATTAAAATAACCCGAAGGGACCGAAAAATAACTTTCGCTTCCAAGCTCCAACCAGCTGAACTCGCTCGTCGCTTGTCAATCCCTCAAGATCTGCCATAGGGTCGTCGTATGCCCACCAGCCCATTTCAGGTCGCAATCGTCGGACGCCCGAACGTCGGGAAATCTGCGCTTTTCAATCGTTTGGCCGGGCGACGCATCGCAATTGTTCACGATCAACCAGGTGTGACCCGCGATCGAATCGCAGCGCCGTGCCAAGCAACCGAGACGTCTTGTGAACTAGTTGATACCGGTGGCATCTGTGCGGTTAACGAAGATGGATTCTCAAATGCGGTCACTTTCGAGGCCCGTATCGCAATGGATTCGTCCGACCTCATCGTCTTCGTCGTGGACGCACGCGCTGGCATTAACCCCATCGACGAAGAGGTGGCGCAACTCCTACGTAAATCTAATCCCAACGTCATCCTCGTGATGAACAAAGCCGATAGCGCGGACCATGATAATACGTCCAGCGATTTTGCCAGACTTGGGTTTGGATCTGGTATCCCCACGTCAGCCGAACATGGCCGAGGCATGGACATTCTCACCGCAACTATCGACGAAGAGCTATCAAAACTTGAAGCGCGTGAACAAGAGGAAACCGACCTCGATGATCTGAAGGATGGCCTCAAAATCGCAGTCGTCGGAAAACCAAATGCCGGTAAGTCTTCTCTCATTAACGCGATTCTTAAAGACGACCGAACCATCGTCTCCGAAGTCGCCGGAACCACTCGCGATGCTGTCGATATTCCTTACGTCTGGGCAAATGAAAAACACAATCTTATCGACACCGCAGGACTTAGAAAACGTTCTAGCATGGAAGATTCCATTGAGGTTTTTTCGGCTATGAGAAGCGAACGCTCCATCCGAAGAGCCGACATTTGCCTTCTTGTGGTTGATCTCGCAGCCGGGGTTGCTGCACAAGATCGAAAGATCGCACGCTTAATCCAGCAGGAGAAAAAACCCTGTCTCATCATTGCCAACAAATTTGACCTCTTCCATCCCGAAGGACAAAAAGCAGCACGCATAGAAGCGGCAGAAGACCATCTTCGCAGCGAACTTTTCTTCCTAGATTACGCACCCTTCGTCTGTGTATCAGCCATGAAAGGGCACGCCATCCAGCACATCTTCAAGACCATCACCCGCATTCGCGACAATGCACAGGATATTATTGGAACCGGTCCTCTTAACCGACTGCTCCAAGACTCCTTTATCAAAAACCCACCACCCGAGCACAAGCGCCACCGTAAGCGGATGAAACTCTTTTACGCCACGACGGCCGTCAACGACCGCTACCAGGCGATTCCAGTTCCCGAGTATGTCCTCTTCGTGAACGATAAACACCTCATCGTAGAATCCTTCCAAAATTACCTGATTAATCAGATTAAGGACAGACACCCCACTGATGGACTACCCATCCCTCTCTCCTTTCGATCACGGAGTAAAAAAGATCGATTCGAACGATCGTAAGTTTTTATCTCCATTCTCTTCACGACCCCTTTGTCGTATTGAATACGAAAACTTGGTATGATTTCAAAATAATTTGCCCTCTTTGAGGACGAACGCTCTTATCGAGCGAAGAGTTTCACCTCAGGAAACTGTCTCCACACTCTTTCCTTTTTCCTTCCGCTTCACCATCAGGCGAGGCATTCTGCAGTTAACGAAATGGCATTGCTCGACGTCAGAAATCTCACCACCCGCTTTCATACCCGGAACGGAATCGTTCACGCGGTCGAAGATGTTTCTTTCGCTCTCGAAAAAGGCGAGACTCTAGGGATCGTTGGCGAATCAGGCTCGGGGAAATCAGTGACCTGCTATTCTTTACTCGGACTGATCCCCCAACCTCCAGGGAAGATCCACTCTGGAACCGCCATATTCGAAGGGACTGACCTCCTTAAGGCAAAAGAAAAAACTCTCCGCAAGATTCGAGGAAAGAAAATTTCAATGATTTTCCAGGATCCCATGACTTGCCTTAACCCGGCTCTCAGGATTGCCACCCAGCTTACCGAACCACTTGAATTACACGAGGGGATGAGGGGAAGACCCGCGCTTCATCGTGCTATCGAAGCTCTTGAGGAAGTCGGCATTCCAGATGCTGCAAAACGAATTAAGTCCTACCCACACGAATTTTCTGGCGGCATGCGCCAACGCGTCATGATTGCGATGGCCTTGATTACCCGCCCTGAGGTTCTCATTGCCGACGAGCCAACAACTGCTCTAGATGTGACGGTCCAAAAGCAGGTTCTAGATCTAATCAAAGACCGCCAAGAGACCCTGGGTACTGCCGTAGTTCTCGTAACCCACGACTTGGGGGTTGTTTCCCAAGTGTGTGACAAAGTAAACGTGATGTATGCCGGCCGCATCGTAGAATCAGCAACTGCCAGTGACCTCTTCGCTGATCCGCGTCATGCTTACACCCGTGCTTTGCTCAAAAGCATTCCAGCAATGCATGAGAAAGGTGACACTCTTTATACGATACCCGGCCTTCCCCCAAACCTTAGCGCTCCTCCGTCGGCATGTTCTTTTCAACCTCGCAATACTCTGGGAGACAATAATCGCTGCCTCATCAAGGAGGCCCCGCAGCTCGCAGAAATCGTTCCCGGACATTACGTGCAGAACTGTCCTGGTTGTCTCGCTTCCTGATTATTATGGAATTTCAGGTTGATGGATTTATCCTCTATCTCGCCACTGAGAGGGGACTTTCAACAGCCTACCAACTCTCTGTCCGCCAAACCCTAGATAAGCTTCTTGAGTGGACTGCAAAGCAGGAGCAAGGGAGCTGGCGGGACATCGGAACTGATGAACTTTCATCTTTTCTCAGCCACCTTCGCAGGGCCGAACTCGATGCCTCATCTTTACGCATCGCACTTGTTCATTTGAAAATATTTTTCCGTTTCCTCCAAAAGCGGAACCACATTGAAATTGATCCGGCAGAACCCCTCCTGCCACCCAAGACAGCAGCCAAACTGCCCGAAACACTGAATGCCGAGACGGTTGCACAACTACTTGCGTCGATCGATTCCGGGAAAAAGCTCGGTAAACGTGACCTTGCAATGCTTGAACTTTTCTATGCTTCAGGGCTGCGCCTTTCAGAAATGTGTAGCGCCAGACTCGAATTTCTAGATCTCGAGGACCATTTTCTGCGTATTACCGGCAAAGGCAATAAAACCAGGATCGTCCCAGTTGGCGGAAAAGCTCTTGCTGCTTTAAAGCGCTACCTCGCCAGCGAGCGCCCCAATCTCGTCACGCGTAAAACGTCTTCACACGTTTTTCTTTCAATTCGCGGAGGTCCACTCTCTCCTGATCGCGTTCGCCAGATCGTTAAAGAAAGAGCGAAGCACGCCGGAATCGATCAAAACATCTATCCTCACCTACTCCGTCACTCCTTTGCAACTCACCTCCTTGAAAACGGAGCAGACCTCCGTGTCATTCAAGAACTCCTCGGCCACGCTGACATCTCAACGACCCAAATTTACACTCACGTAGATCAGAAGCGTCTCAAAGCCGTCCACAAAAACTTCCACCCTAGGGGATAAAAAAGCCCCACTGCCGAAGCAAATGGGGCATTTGAAAGTTAGTCGACAAAGCTCTTTAGCTCAGAGATCACTTCTTACCCTCAGCCTCGTTGCCGTTTGGAACCGTTTTCTCCGAAACTGGAATATTCTTATTTGGAGATTTTTCTTCGACCTCCTCAGATTTTGTCTCATCCGGAGATGGAAGCATGCTACGACGTGGTGGCAAGAAACCTTCGGCTTCACGAGTATTCTTGCTGATGCCACTGTAGTCCGAGCGGAATAAATCAACCTCAGCCTGGCTGACCATAATTCGAGGCTGAATCATAATAATCAATTCTGATTCGTTACTAGTGATATCATTACTACCAAAGATACGGCCGATGCCGGGGATTCGACTCAAAATCGGAATTCCGCCACTAGCGTCTGAACTTGTTGTGGTCATAATTCCCCCGAGAATAACGGCAGAACCGTCTCGGACTGTGACTGAAGTGGAAAGCGATTCAGTGTTGATGTCAGGCACTCGGAGATCACCGACCTGTCGCAGGGTTCCCACCGAATCTCTGACCAGAGAAATTTCGAGAGTCACTTGATTATCCGAGTTAATGAGGGGCTGAATCTCTAACTCTAACTGCACGTCTCGATACTCAACATTGGTGTTGATACCACCTTGATTGTTACCCCCAGTGAAAGTGCTGGAAGGAATAGCGATTCGCTGACCAGAGGTGAGAAGAGCTACCCGGTTATTTCGAGTCGTAAGCACCGTGCGCTCCAAAGTCTGGAATTTGGTTTCAGTTTCGAGAGCATTCACAAAAACTCCAAAATCGTCACCAAGGAGCCCGTATAGAGAGACCCCATTTCCAGAAGCGCCATTCGCGCTCAAGACAGCACCAAGATCGCCGAGGGTGGTAGGATCAATGATTGAGGGAACCCCTCCAAAGCTCGCTGAACCTGCAGCGGAGAAGTCCGAGCCGGTATTCTTGAGAGCCTGCGCTAAGTCGACTCCAAAATTCAAACCATCTCCGATACCATAACTACCAACTACCGCTGAGAGAGCGACTTGCTGGGCCTCCGAATCTAGATCCGTTATAAGATCACGAACGAGTTCGATGTGGTGCGGAGGACCATTTACAATGATCGTATTAGCAACATTGTCTGCGACAAGCAGAGTGCGGCCTCCCACGAGTCGAGACTCCGGTTCAGTCGGGATATTCTGCTCCTGAATGCTGGTTCGTGATCCATTGGCTCCGCCCTGTCCCCCCTGCTGTCCAGTGGTCCGATTGCTTGTTCCACTCCGGTTACTGAGATTATTGCTGCTTGTGCTACGTTGGTTGGTAGACGACCGACCGCCGCCTTGCCCCGACGCGCCATCACCAAGAGTCGCTGTAATCCCATTCTCCGCAATATTTAGGAATTCAGAAACCCTCAGGTAGCGGAGCCTGAAAGTCTGGCGAGTATTACCACTACTGGGCTGGTCGAAACTATGGATCATAGCCTCAGCAGCCACCAAATCGGCCGGACGCCCAAAGAGTAAGATCCGGCTTGTGCGGCGAACCCCGATAATACGGATCGGGATTTCCTCGCCGGCCGTTGATGCTCCAGCGGCGACAGGAGTGGGTGGCGCAGAAGTAGAGCGGGTTGTCCGAGTTGTCTGGCGGCTACTACCTTGTTCGTTATAGATCTCGTTCATGCGCTCGGCAATCTCATCAACATCACCATAAACAACCTCGACCCACTTTTCCCCAACCGAAGTTGGCACGTCGATCGCCTTTTGAATCTTGATCATCTGGCGAATGAGCGAAGCATTTTCGGTGATAATCAACGAAGAAGCATTCGGGACTGCTGCAATTGTTCCAGAAGCGCTCAACTGCCCCAAGGAAGACTGGAGAACCTTCAGAGCTTCCTCTGGCTTGAGGTATTTAAAAACCATCTGGAACATCACCAGCTGATCATCAACCGGGAGCTTATACTCATCATCATAGAAATCTTTTGGAACCTGATTCGGACTCGTAATCGGTCCTGAAGGCACTAATCGAACGATATCAGGCTCTTCCGGGATTGGAATCATAGCTAACCCTTCAGCAAGTAAAGTCAGTTGGAGAAACCTTGCCGCTTCCTTATTAGTCAAAGGACCTCGCATCGTGAAAGAAACCTCACTTTGGGCGACATTATTAGTCATAATGACGCGCTTCCCGCTAAAATCCTCGTAAAGTTGAGCTGCCTTAAGCGCTAGAATGTTTGCCTCGTTGATCGAATCATTAGCAGTAACAATGATTTGATTAGGATCGACCCTCCGACCTTTAATCGGAATTACTGCAGGCGTTTCGCTATTCTGGACCTCCGCAACAGGTGGAACAGGTTCCGGAACCGGAGGGAGCGGGGTGGACTCCTCACCAGGAGCAGGTGGTGCGGGGGTAGGTGGCGCAGGAGTGGGTTCTTGAGCTAGAACTCCGGCGGTAAGACCGAGAAGAAGAGATAGAGCAAATTTCATAACTAGAGTGGACTGGGTAAAATAGATTCGAGTGATTGTTTACTTTCGGGGAACGTAGCGAACTCTTGGTTTCGAGGTAGAACCGGAAGACTTGGTAGAACTTGAGGAGGTCGATGGCAGGGGCACGCGGCTGCCAGTTGAGGGACGACCTCTTTTATCGGACTTCGAGCTGCTGCTTGTTGAAGGTTTACCCGGAATCGGGGGTCGGTTCGTCTTACTAGGAGGTGTCTTACTATTTGCCTGGGGCTTCGCCTTGTTCGTTGTCGGCCCGGCTACCTTTTTTAGAACGAGAAACTTCGGATCAAACCGAACCTCCCCGGTCTCTTTCCCCTTTTTGAGAGTGACAACAGTCTCTTCGATAAAGTTGCGGAACTGCTTCACCTCTTTGATCGCAAAACCCATCTCGGTGGCTTCAGGGCTTGGGATTCGAATCCGCGTCCGATCCTTAATGTTCATCACCTCTACCTCCGTTTTCCCAACATACTTACTGACGGCAACGAGAATCCAATCTGGAAGATTTTCTGGCTCCGGATCATTTGTGATCACTTCTGGAGGGTCAGTGAGCGCTGAATTGAGATAGAGATCCTTGTAGCGATCCGGACGATGAGAGGTGGGAGGAGCAGCAAAGGCCACGCCACCCGCTAAGATCATCAGTAGAAAAAATGGAGTAAATTTCATAATTCAATAGGGGGCCAAGATTTATTCTTCTTCGGGGGTCGGAAGGATCCACTTTTCGATTTCAATCTCAACCTCGATTCGAGTGAGATCGTTGTTTTGAGGCTTAACCTCCATTTTTGTAATGACCTGACGTTGGTTAGTTTGGTGAATGGTGGTAAGCCAAGAAAGAACGTCGCGCTCCATGCCTGTCACTTTAAAGAGAACCTTCACTCGGTCGAAGTGTTCACCCGGCTGAAAAGTAATGATCCGGGAATCACGAATTTCAAGCCGTCGAGCGCTAGCTTGCTTACGAAGCAGGGCCTGAAGCTTGGACTGGGCCTCAAGTGGGCTTGTTCTGATTGTCCCGCTCCGCTCAAGCCAAGCCATCTCAGGCTCGTATTTTTCACGCAGCGCTAGAGTCATCTTGGCGGCCTTTAATTTACTCTCGGAAGTGTTCTTGGATCGATCAGCCTTCTGAACCTCTGGAAGATAAAGCATGTTGAACCCGATAAAGTTCAAAATGAGGAAGAATGTGGCCCCCAAGACGAGGAGGAGCTTTTTTTCGCGTTCGGACATATTGGAAATCTACTCGGTGGCGCCACCCACATAGGTAAAAGTCAGCTTACCACTTCTTTTGTCTGTGGTTTCCGGTGGATTAGTCCATTCAAAATCGTCAAGATCTGGACTTGATTTTAGATTTTTAGCATATTTTGAAATTTGTGGCTGGTTTTCTAGGTCTGCAAAACCTTCCAGAACGATTTCGCGAGCTACTCTGAGTTCATCCTCAATTTCCTTAAACTGATTAAGGAAAGTTAGCTTTTTAAAGCGGATATAACGGTCATCATCGGTATTTGGAAGTGCTTTATAAACGGACAAGAAAAGTTCGAGTGGATGGTAGTCGGTCTCAACTACTGGACGAAGCTCGTCCCATTTAGAACGATGCATGTCCAGAAGACTAGCCTCCGCGCTGACGTCATCAGCATTGAATTTGACTTTTGCAGCGACCGCCTTCGTCTTCTTAAGATCGAAGAAAAGATAGGCAACGACCCCGAGATAAACTACCGCAAGAGCCGCAATCATGAGATTGCGGTTTCGTTTGCCCCGAACCGCGAGCCGCTCAGCCCGGACATCAGCTGGAAGAAGCCGGCTCGGCGGCTCTGGCCAGGTTGGGTTGGGTCTTGGTGAGGAACTCGTGGGAATCCCGAGGCCACGCGATAAGGCTTCCAGCTCTTCGGGTCGAGCATCAGAAGCTGATCCATGAGACCAAACGACGACCCCCTCAGGGACATCTGTGAGCAGCCCTTGGAGTTTCAGCTGAGTCAGAGCAAGACCAATCTCGTTACCAGCTCGGAGGTCGAGCCGCTCTCCTGAGAGGCATTGGAAATAAAGAGCTCCTCCTGGTTTTCCAACCCCAAAGACCCAGCGGCCCAATTCAGCCCACACGACAACTCGCCCTTCGGGCAAAGGTAGGCAGCGTGGCGAGATATCAAATTGATCCGGACTTTTACGCGGAAGTTTGCCTTCGGAAGGAGGATTCATGACAACCGCAGTCAAGTGAGTCTCCTCCGGTCCTGTCGCATAGACAAAATGATCTGTTAGCTGTCCACCATCAAGAGCAGGTCGATTTCCGCTCTTCTCGAGCTGCATTGCAGCAAGATCACCAAGCAAGGAAAGATCATCAGTCTGCGCACGAAAAGGCACTGCAAAGACCTCACGAACTGGAATCGCCATCGCCACCGCTCCGGAAGGGATCCCGGTGACGTCAAGCGCGAGCAAGTGATTAGTCGAGGCATGCTGCTGGAATCCGCTCATCGCGGACCCTGTCCAGATTTCCCAACCGTCAGCGCCGGGAATCATTAAATTAAGGTCTCCTTTTTTGGCACTCATTGGATAGCGATTTCTTTTCGGTCAAGAATAGTAGGGTTTTGTGATCGGTTGTTGATGATGAGGACGAGCTTACGCCGAACTGAACCCGCATAGCCAACGCTTTCGATTCGGGTTACCTGATCATTAGCATTGAGCCGCGCTTGAATCACTCCTGTGGGGTCATTAATACCCAGGTTGGCAAGAGCCGAGGGGACGTCAATAGGCTGATCATCCTCGGTGTTACGAATGCCATCAGCTCCATCGACGATCTCGACTAAGCTCACTGCAGCCTCCACATTAGTCTCGGCCGCGACCGCGATGTATTCGGCCGGCGCCTCATTAACATCGAGTCCGCCGCTGCTCCAAACCGTGAACCAGTCCCGCCAGTTCGGATTGGCGGCCTCCACGAGAGGCATCCCGCGAACCAAGCGCATTTCCTCTAGCGTATAAAAAGGACGGTTGAACGGTTGCTCGAAAATCCCCTGGCCCTCGTAGAAATCCCGTTCCGCACCATTAAGTTCAAGGTCATCATCGGAGTCGATCCAATCGATGAGGGCATCTGCAATTTCACTGGCGGTATCGAAGTCGATTCCCCACTCTGCAAAGATGAGGCGAATGAGAGCCTTATCCTCCGAAAAGAGGATGAAATTAATGTTAAAGCGACCACCCTCCGAAAGAATTTGAGCGTTGAAACCCGCTCCATTTTCAAAAGATTGACGGAGCAAATTCGTGTCCCATTCCTCAACCGAAGGATTAGCGGCAACATTAATTCCCATCTCCGCATATTGCCGCGCTTCAATGCCATTGATTTGGGATGATGCGACCTCTGATTGATAACGACTCACCTTGACCGTAGCCACCAGCGCAAGACCCATCACCGCAATAATCCAGAAAACCGCAATCAAAGTGGCTCCGCGCTGCTGAGTATGATGATCTAAAACCTTCATTAGCGACTAATTTTGGGAGCTGCGCCCGATGCAGGGCCTCCTCCCGTTGAGGGTTTTTGAGTTCCGCCACCAGGTCGAGATCCGGTTCCAGGTGGGCGGTTTCCTCCCTGCCCTGTTCCGCCTCTGCCAGGAACACTTCCAGGCTGTCCGCCAGCCCCGCCGCTATTCGAGCGGGCACTGCGGGCACTGTTTTGTAAGGCACTCATGCTCGTCCGCGGATTTGATTTTTTGGGAATCCAAAAAAGCCGCTTCACCCGACGATCACCATTTTCGAAGATAACGGTCAACTCAACGTAGGATGGCCTTTGGTTTGGAGCATCCCATTCATAAGGCCACTCATCGCGCTCCGTATTGTCATAATTACGGACATCCAAAACCGTCCACTCAAAGAGCCGCACATCACTCAAAAGCGTAACTGTCGCAATGGGGTCAATTCCACGTTCCGCAGGTCCTTCATCGCTATCGAGAATTTGGACATCGTAATACTCCAGAACAATATCAAGGCCGTCAGTCATTGTAGGAATAGTGATCAACCGCGTCGCTTGGGCTGCAATAGGAATTCCACCCCAGTTGAATGAAACGGGCGTATTTTGGAAAGTCAGTTCGGAAGTATACGGCTCAGAGTTACTAGTGTTTCTGAGATTGAATATAGCATCCCCTGGCAGGCTATCGAAGTGGTTCCTCAGGAAAGAAAAAAATGCGTCCCGTTCGATTTCCTCGTTCTGGATATCGATCATCTTGGAGTTTGCGCGGACCGAACCATCGGCAATCTTGAAGATAGAAGTGAGCACAAATCCCGCGATGGCAATTGCAATCACGAGCTCGAAAAGGGAAAAGCCCTTCTCGCTGCGCGCAGGTAGCTGACAGAATTCTACTTTCATCAGCGATAAAGGGGGAGATAGCGCCAACCACGAACAACTCGTTCCTGATATTGACCGTCTTGCTCAAAGCGTGCGATCACCGTGACCTGCCACATGTTTTGTAGAAAATTACCATCGATCGTCTCCATCTCCTCAAGCGGAACAACGATCGTCTCAAGGTCAAGATCACGTTCTTCGATGTAAACCTCCGTACTGCCCTCCTCGAGCCGCTGGAGGTAAAGCGCTTCATTGAGAGCGCTGTCCATGATCTGGGTGATTACCTGCTTTTCTTTCACATAGGCTGTCGTTCGCCAGAGCGTTGCAAGTGCCTTAGAATAAGAGGTCGCAACGATCGTAAAGATTCCAAGAGCAAGAATCACCTCAGCCATCATGAATCCGTTTTCCCGGCCTCTGGAGGATAATATCTTCATCACTGATTTCCGATGGCCATCTCAAAATCAGTGGCCTTCGCTGTAAGGGGGTGAAATTCTCGGGATAAGTAGGCATCCCCCGCTTCGCTCACCAGTTCAATGGCAAGTGGCTCACTAGGGCTATTCGGCTGATGAATCCATGTCTCAACCACATTGTCGCTGACGATTTGAAAATCATTACTATTCCAACGACGAACCGCCATTCGGTATTTAGGATCGATCTTGTAAACCACCGGCCACGACATGGTATCGAGAGATCTAAGAGCAGACCGCTCTCCAACCTGCTCCAGAGGTTCGGGAACAAGCTCATCCTCAGGGCGAGCCATCGGCATCAAACGAGCCTCTCCCTGACTCAATTCGATGACAAAGGGCTGCTGGTAGCTGTGGGACATGGCCCGAGCCCGAAGCGCTAAATTCTCAATTCCCGAATGAGCCTCCCGAATATCTTTTTCGATATTCGGGATAGAAATCATAAAGGCTGCGGCGCCAAAAACGATACTCGTAATCGCCATCACCACGATCAATTCCAGAAGCGAAAAGCCACGATGGCTCTTCCCCGGAGGGATCGTTCTGGGCGGCGATATCATAAAAAAAAAGCGGGCTGAAGAAGCCTAGTTCTGAGGTTCCCTTTGGCTACTCATATCGTCCTCAGAACCAAACTGTTTGTCAGGACCAGCTGAAATGATTTCAGGCCGGCTTGGGTCCTTGCTGCCTGGATACTCGTATTTGTATTTGGTATCCCAGGGGTCAAAAAGGGCTTCTTCATCATCCAGAGCCTGCACCCAATCACGAGGCCGGGGTGAGCTTTGGGGCCGCTTCAGAAGAGCTTCGAGTCCTTGACTGGTCGATGGATACTTTCCCCCGATGTTTTTGTAGGCCTCCAGCGCCGACGAAAACGAGGTCATGTCTTGTCGGGAGGTGCTCACTGCCGCCGAATCCTTGATCCTGCCCATGCTGTAAATTGCTCCCCCTAAAATAAGCCCAATGATTCCCATCACAATGACCATCTCGAAGAGGCTAAATCCACGAGCCATCCGCGGTGAGATCCCTTTGTTTCCTTTTGATTGAATTTTCATGATTTTGTTGAGGTGAAGGTTCTATCTATAAAAGCGCCGAAGGGGCAAAAAGTTGTCGGTTGTTTTCATAAAAACAGCCGTTGATTTTCAACCGGTAACGCGGACGAGCGCTAAAATCGACGAAAACTGCTAAATCACAATAAATTACCACTCAAAATCTCATATTTTGGATTAAAACGCAGCCTCGACTAATTTGATATCCGGTTTTGCTCCCTCCTCGAGCACGATTTCCACCACATCATAGCGCCAAGAGATCTCGCGCCGAAGATCCTGGTTCTTGCCGGGGCGAACCTCTTTCCCAAGCAAACGCAGCCATTCCGTGGCTCCACGGGTGATTAAAGCCCGTTTTCCAGCATTCACGGCACGCATTGGACGGCCATAATCACGCCGAGTTCTCGTCTTCACCTCCGCAAAAACGAGAAGATCAAGATGATCACCGCCCCGCAGAACTAGATCAACCTCGCCCCCCTTGGGGGCCCGAAAATTACGAAAAAGGACCTTCCAGCCACGAGATTGTAGGTATTTCGCTGCAATTTTTTCGCCCAAGGCCCCAATTTGGTGAGGCGAAAGCTTACTCAAGCGGCAAGGACAGTTGAGCAACCGGCTGGAACGAGCGACGGTGGATTTCGCACGGACCCAGAGACCGGAGGGCTTCAAGATGAACTTTTGTGCCATATCCTTTGTGCTTTTCGAATCCGTAACCGGGAAAGCGAACCGCCGCTTCCCGCATGATACGATCACGTGTCACTTTGGCGAAAATACTGGCGGTTGCAATAGAAAGACTCTTGGAGTCGCCTTTCACAATTCCCTGATGGGGGTAAGGGAAATTCGGAACAGGAAGCCCGTCGATCAGGCACATCCCTACTTTTACCCCAAGCCCCTTCACCGCCCGTGCCATCCCCAGATGGGTCGCCTTCAGGACATTCACTTCGTCAACCTCCTTGGCCTCCACAAGACAAACCGACCACTTGATATCCGGATTTTCGCTTAACTCGTCATATAGCGCCTCACGCTTCTTTTCGCTAAGCTTCTTGGAGTCTTTAATCTGAGGATGTTTAAAATCAGGAGGAATAATCGCCGCCCCCACCGAAACCGGGCCCGCTAAAGGACCACGCCCAGCTTCATCCACACCGATCACAATCCCAAGCTCGGTAAAACGTTTTTCAAATTCAAGATCAGGCATCACATTCGCGAGATTCTAGCTTTCTCAGTTCCTCAGCTAAACTCTTTGAGCAAGCCTGACCTCTGCACATCGATAAATCCACCTTCTTATTTCTAGAAGGTCCCCCGAACGACCTCCGACAATTTTAAAAAATCTGGAGCACTTTCATACGCTCCCTCTAGCGGAAATGATCATTGCACCATCGAGAGTCATCACCCCAATGCATAAGCCAACCTTCTGAGACAAATCGCTTAAGAGTACGACCAGTCACCAACGTTGTTCAATTTCTGGTCTGAATTCTCACTTGTGATCCCCTTTTTCGGATTTACGCTGCGTCAGAATAAGAACAAGTCATTTGAAGAAAGACATCATTATCATTGGAGCAGGCCCCGGCGGACTTACCGCAGCTATGCTTCTCGCCCATCGGGGCTATAACGTCACCCTCCTAGAAAAAGAGGATCGCGTAGGTGGCCGAAGTGCTCGGATCAACCTTGGCCCCTACTCCTTCGACACAGGCCCTACTTTTCTTCACCAAAAGTTCACTCTCGACGAAATCTTCGCTGAGGTGGGCCGCAAGAGCGATGACTATCTTGACTTCGTAAAGCTCGATCCCATGACTCGGCTTACCTGGGGAGATGTGTCTCTTGAAACCAGCTGCGACCGCAAAAAAATGGCCGCTAATATCCGCTCAGTTTTCCCCGAAGAGGAAGAAAATTTCCTCCGCTTCATGAACGATCATGCCCAGAAATTACGGACGATTTTCCCGTGCCTTCAAAAGCCCTACCAGAAGCTTTCCTCCTACCTTGACCCGACTCTTTTCAAAGCGCTGCCACACGTCGCCACCACAAAATCGGTGATGGATGTCTTAGGAAACTACTTCACCGACGATCGGCTCAAACTCGCTTTTACCTTCCAAGCAAAATACCTCGGCATGTCACCCTGGAAATGCCCCGGGCTCTTCAGTATTCTCTCCTACATCGAATACGAACACGGCATCTACCACACCCAAGGGGGGCTCTCTGAAATCTCCGAAAGTATGGCTCGTGTAGTAGAGGAGGAGGGAGGCGAAATCCGTTTCAACTCCGAGGTGAAGGAGATTAAATACGTTGGCAAGACCGCCGCCGAGGTCGAACTGACCGATGGTCAAGTCCTGTCCTGCGATCAGCTCGTCGTCAATGCAGACTATGCGTATGCACGTAGTAGTATCTTCGGGGAGAAAAAGAAGTCCCGCGAAGACCTCCTCAAGAAAAAATATTCGTGCTCCACCTTCATGCTCTACCTTGGCATAGATAAAATCTATGAAGAGCAACCACACCACCACATCATCTTTGCAGAAGATTATCACTGCAATCTAAATGAGGTCCTTGAGGGAAAGACGATCTCGAAGGATATGTCGATTTACATCCGAAATTCCAGCGTCACCGACCCCACGGTCGCTCCTCCCGGACACTCTCAACTCTACCTTCTCGTTCCAACCGTGAACACTCGTCATGGTCACGATTGGGAAGCCGAAAAAGAAGCTTACGCGGAACAAATTATTGACCGCATGATCGAGAAGACAGACATGAAGGACCTCCGCGAACACATCGTCGAGAAAAGGGTCCTCACCCCAACAAATTGGGAGGACTCTAATATCTTTATCGGAGCGACCTTCAAC
>JAKMGP010000328.1 GCA_022424905.1 Akkermansiaceae bacterium
GGGTTGGTCGTTTTCCCAACCTATTTGGTGGGAAAACGGCGGCATTATGCAGGCGAGTCCCTCCCCGTCAAGGTTCGCCCGAAATGATTCAGAAATGATGACTTCCTAGCTAATCCAAGGAAAAAAAACTAAATCTCTCACCCAAGAAAGATAGCCTGTGAACGGAATTAGAGGGCCTTATCACTTAGAACGAGCAGATTTTCTAGCTCCAGGTTCCAATCTCCGAGGTAGTTTCAGCCCACCAATACCTACGTTTTTTACAAAGTAAATACACTCTAACTAAGACTGCAGGCGGTTTCTTTTAAAGGAAATCCAATCAAAAAAATAGATCAACCTCCAGCGCGAGCAGGTTGATCCATCATAAAAATGCTCTTCTAAAAATCTTTAAGAACTTCTTGGCACTCTAGGCACCGGTTCTGGTGCAAAGTAAAACCTCACCGCTCCAGTTGCTCTCGGATTTTGAGCCTTATAAAAAAAGCACTGAACCCTTTGCTTACTTAAAACTTTAAGTTGGTTTTCCCAAATTTCTTTTTGAGTCTTTCCATCAAGATATCCGACGAGAATTGGCGTTCTCCCCTCCTTGATTGGCCGAGTCGCTGTTTTCCCTGGTGCAATTCCAAAAGCTTTCGTTCCCAATTTCACCAGCACCGTTTTATCGGAAACGTTAACAAACCGTATCTCACCCGGTTTGAGCGCCGAAGGGTCGTCCTTGAGAAGAAGCATTTTAGGGTTATTCCAACTCATTGTAGCTGGATCGCGAAAAAGAACACCAAGACTCAATGGGGCCGCTGGCTTCCGCGTGGAAAGCCAAGGGATCGCTGCCGCATCCTTTCCCTTCCTGATTTCCAACTTCGGAGTAGTCGGGGCCATCGTGAGAACATTCGTAAAGGCCCGCAGTGTCATTTTAAAGGGAATCGCCTGATCCCCAGAAAGAAGGGCCGTAGCTGCGGGAGGAACTGAGCCCTCGGGTGGTTTGATACCCTTTCGAACTCCATCTTTTAACTCTTCTTTCCAGACAGGAAGCTCACCCAAAGCAAGAAAGCGAATGTGTTTCGGAGGATTGTCCTGAGCACTGGCGGCAAAAGCCAGGGCACAAAAACCAAGCGCGCTGAGGAAAATACGTTTCATAACTTCAGTGAGGTTAGCATAATTAAGCCCCCCCCTCCAGCGAAAGGTTTCAGCGATTTATCACCGCAAAATAATCTAAGCCTCGTTCGAGCGCGCTGTGAAATCAGAAAGACTCGTGAGTCCTAATTGATGCCTACCCACGTGATAAAATCCTCAAGATCCAAGTTCCAATCATTGGTAGGCAGCGGCAAGAGAGGCTATCCGGCTGCCTTTTGGCATGAAAAAGGGTGGCGAGAATCATTCCCCTCCACCCTGAAATTTCATCAATCTCTCGATCTATGAATCAGATCCCGAATCTTCGGCTACCTCTGTTTCATCTTCTTCGGATTCTTGATCCGATTCGTCGTCCGGCATCACTCGGGCCACCGCCTGAAGTTTTTCACCTTCATTCAGAGTCACCAATTTGACGCCTTGAGCATTACGGCCAGTCTCTCGAACGTCAGACACTCTAATCCTGATACTTTGACCTCCATCGGTCATCAACATCAGTTCGTCAGCTTCCTCGACCGACAAGCTGCCGACTACCGGACCAGTTTTCTCGGTGCACTTCATCGTGAGCATTCCAATGCCCCCGCGATTCTTGGCCATGTAGTCACCAAACGGAGTTCGTTTGCCGAGACCATTTTCAGAAGCCACCAAGAGACGGGCATCATCATTCACTACCGCCAAACCAACGACGAAGTCTCCTTCACGTGGTTTAATTCCACGGACACCAGCGGAGTTCCGGCCCATCGTCCGTGCCTGTTCTTCGTTAAAGCGGATACTCATGCCACGGTGGGTCACAAGCATCACATCGTTCTTCCCCGACGTCAGGCGCACTCCGATCAATTCATTACCTTCATCCAACTTGATCGCAATTGTTCCAGCCTTCCGGTAATTCTTGAAATCAAAGAGACTTGTCTTCTTAACCTTACCAGAGCGAGTTGCGAAGAAGACATTACCAGCATCCTCGCGGAAGGTGATATCATCGCCACTTTCTTGATTAGTAGTATATTCAAGTCGAAGAACAGCCGCAATTGCCTCCTCCGGTTGGAGATCAAGGACGTTCTTAATGCTTCGACCTTTCGAAGCACGAGAACCTTCCGGTAATCCATAAACCCGCTCCACATAAACCCTACCGGTGTTGGTAAAGAACATGAGGTAGTCATGGGCCTGAGCTGTGAAGAGATGTTCAACGAAATCGTTCTCCTCCTCGTCCGAAGCTTTTTGGGTCACCATACCCTTCACTCCTTTTCCTCCACGGGCCTGCACTCGGTACTCGCTAGCCGCTGTTCGCTTGATATAGCCGCGGTTACTCAGAGTCACAATCATACCGTCATTAGAAATCAAATCCTCAATGGCGATCTCTCCTTCGTCGGGAAGAATCGGGCAGCGACGCGGAGTAGCATACTTTTCCTTAATTTCGATTAGCTCATCCTTGATAATGGCAAGCACTCGTTCTTCACGAGCAAGAATATCAAGAAGGTCTTTGATCTCCTCAATAATAGCATCGTATTCAGACTTGATCTTATCCTGCTCCATCGCGGTCAGTTGATAAAGCCGCAGTTCAAGAATTGCATTCACCTGGCGGTCCGTGAAAATGTATTTGTCCCCGACAATGCTTGGCTGGCTGCGAATCAAAACACCGAGAGCCTCTGCAACCGGCAAATCAAAGTGGTATCCCTTAATTTTTTGACGAGCCTCATCACGATTTTTTGAATCACGAATCATCTTGATAAAGTCATCAAGATGACCCAGCGCAAGGAGGTAGGCTTCAAGGTTCTCGGCCCTCTCCTCTGCCTTACGCAAAAGGAAACGAGTCCGGCGAATCACTACCTCGCGGCGATGCTCAATAAAGGCATCGAGAGCGTCGAGCACACCGAGCTGCTTGGGACGCCGCTCGTGAATTGCCAGCATATTAACCCCGAAGGAAGTCTCCATCGCAGTCAATTTGAAAAGCTGATTCACCACAACCTGCGGTCTTGCATCGCGCTTCAAGGTGATCTCAATGCAGGTATCATCTGCCGAAAGATCACGCATCCCAGAGATGTCGACCAATACCTTTTCACGAACGAGTTCGGCAATTCGCACTTGAAGGGTCGCACGGTTCACCCCATGGGGCACCTGCCGAATCATGATCTGACTGGCCCCAGTCTTACTTTCCGTGACCTCCATGACACCCCGCATCTTGATGCTGCCGCGTCCCGTTCTAAAATAATTGTCGATCCCCTTGTATCCGCGAATCTCACACGCCGAGGCAAAATCGGGCCCCTTGATGTATTCCTTGATTTCATCAACCGTGATGTAGGGATTATCGATCCGCGCACAGACACCATCAATTACCTCTCCCATATTATGGGCTGGAATATTAGTAGCCATTCCGACCGCGATTCCAGTGCCACCATTGACTAATAGATTGGGAATTGCCGCTGGAAGAACAACAGGCTCCTTACTATTTTCATCATAAGTCGTCTGGTGATCTACCGTCTCTTTTTCGAGATCGGTCATCATCGCCGACCCCATATGAGTTAACCGGGCCTCGGTGTATCGCATGGCAGCAGGCGCATCGCCTTCTACCGAACCAAAGTTACCCTGACCATCGACTAACGTTTCACGCATCGTCCACGGCTGGGCCATATTTACCAAGGTCGGATAGATAGCGCCGTCACCATGTGGGTGATACTTACCCATCGTTTCCCCTACAATACGAGCACACTTCAAGTGAGCTTTAGAAGCGGACAATGAAAGGTCATGGTGCATTGCATAAAGCAAGCGTCTTTGCGATGGCTTAAGCCCGTCCCGCGCATCGGGAAGAGCCCGGGAAATAATGACGGACATCGAATAGTCTAAAAAAGACTTCGACATCTCGTCGGCGACATTAATTGATTCAACAAAGTCGCGAGCCGGAATGGGATCTTGGGTGTCGTCAGACATGAAAATTATCGGGTTTTATTAAACGTCGAGGTTTTGCACATTGAGTGCGTTGTCTTCAATGAATCGCTTCCGAGGTTCGACCACATCGCCCATCAGGACATCGAACATCGTTTCAGCCTCAATCTTATTTTCTGCATCAAACTGAACACGAAGCAGCTGACGGGTTTCTTTATCCATGGTGGTGGCATAGAGTTCCTTGGCATTCATCTCACCAAGTCCCTTAAATCGCTGGATTCGCATCCCCTTCTTACCAATTTCGAGGACGCGCGCTAGAATTTCAAAGAGGCTAAAGACCGGAGTAATCACTTCATTATCATTCTCGCCTTCCACCAGTTCATAAATCGGCTGATCTTCAGAGAAGAAGGGTTCGCTCTTCACACCGAATTCGCCGAGTCTCTCTAGGAGCTTGGAAATCCCAATTGCTTCGCCAAGTTCTCGGCGTACAGCGCGGCGCATCTTGCCTTCGAATTTCTCTTTGAACTGAGCCTCCTCTTCTTCCTCGATTTCCTCTCCAAACAAACGGAGATCTCGGTTCTCAATTGCGAAAGCGCGGACTTCTTCTTCACTCTTAAAATAATAAACCTCCTCTTCGTTTCCGGTGCGAACACGAATCATATAGGTCGGCAACTTGTTCCCGTCCCGAGCCGCTAGGAGATTACGGAAGTCGCCCCCGTG
>JAKMGP010000016.1 GCA_022424905.1 Akkermansiaceae bacterium
TTGATTACTATGATACCTACTGGTCCGATTACTGGGATAGACTCCACGATAAATATCCTGCCGCTGCGAATAAGCACAATTCGTCGAACTGATTACAGCGGGCGCCCTTTCACCTTTGCCTAAGCTCGCTCATCCACCACACCTTTATCGATCCAGCAAAAACTGATCAACGATTTCACTTCGTGACTGGCATGATTGAGCTGGTCCAAATTCCGTCAACTTTGGAGACATTCTAGATTTCTCTACAAATTCAGAGCACCTTCGATGTCTTGAAAGAACCGATATCTCGGAACAGTAAAAAAATCCCACTTAAATTGATAAGATAAATGAAAATCACATTAACTACTCTCGCACTTACAGTATGCCTCCTTGGCTACACGACGGCAGAACCAAGCCAGGACAAGAAGAAACCGACACCTCAAAAAGTCAAAGAGACAGCTAAGCCCGCCCCAAAGAAATCTAAAGAGGCCAGCAAAAAAAAGGCTAAACCAGCCCCACGGAAATCTAAGGAAACAATCGCTCGTGAAAAAGCTGAGCGCACGAAGCGAGCAGCTGCGAACGCTGCTAAGAAAAAAGCGGCTGAAGCGAAAACGGTCAAAGATGCGATGGCAAAAATCAAGGAGCTGAATACCAAGAAAAAAGCGGCTGACGCAGCCCGATCAAAGGCAGCCCAAGCGCTTCGTGCTGCTGAAGGCAAGGTGACTGAGATTGAAACACAACTTAAAGCCGTCACTGCGACTCTTAAAGTCAAAGCCGACAATGATCGCAAAAAGGCCGAACAGGCAAAGGCCAAAAAGATTCGTGAAGCAGAAGCTAACGAACGCGCGCTCATCGCAGCCATGAAAAGGGAACTTCAAGACCTTAAGCAGACTGTAGATCAGCTCAAAAAACAGCGCGCTGAGAAGAAATAAAGCGAATCTTAAAACATCACTCTAAATTGAAATGCCCAATCCAAATGGATTGGGCATCTTTCTTATCTCGAGAAAAAGCACCTCTTAAATTAGCGGCCCAGAAACGGAAGCAAAAGAATAGCCCTTCTAAGAGTGCTCTCCTCTTTTAGCACTCTTTTGCTTGTTGGATCGAAAGCGCGCTCAGAATTTAAGATGAAATTGGGATCGCCCCCCAGAGCCTCACTTGCTTAGCAAATCCACCATCGCTTTACCCATACCCTCACCCACATTCATGTAGGTCTCGGGATTGCCACCGTAATGACCTCCGCTACCGCCCCCTTTTGAGACAGGCTTCGAATAAAAAACCGCCGCTTCATCCTTGAACTCCGGGAGACCAGCGAAATCAAACATCTTCTTAGACAGGGTTGCACTCTTGTCATGCTCACCCAAAGTGGCGCAAACAAACTTGGCATTTGGTGCGTTAAAATCTTTTTTCAGATCGTTGAAGAGAAAGGCCAGATTTTTGTCGTAAGTCTCCACGTTCCCCTTGCCTTTCTCAGCATTTCCCTGCCACCAAAAGAACCCCGCAACCTCGTATTCCTTGGCTCCAGGATAGTAGGTAGATAAATTCTTAAGAGCATCTTGAGCAGCACCTACGTCCTGGTCATACTGGAGACCTGCATACCAACCGTCTCTTTTTTCTTTCACTTTCCTATTCAAACTTTCGGAGTCCCCTTGATACGACTGTCCGCCACTTCCAGTACCTACTGCACTCGGCGGCAAGAGATCCCACCCCAAAGCACGATTGCCCACACATGATTTTAACAGCAAGACAGGAGCATCAATAACTTCCCCCAAATAATTCCCGATCCCAATTTCTGGACCAAAATTCCCACCACCATTTCCATTTTCAGCGGTTAACCAATCGTTGTGTTGTAATTTCGCCATACAGAAAAATGTATTGCGAACATCTTTCCGAACGTTCCACTCACCTCCATCATCAACAAGGTATGGATATTTATCAGCAGCGATTCCTTTAAGTTGACCGGCTTTTCCAAAGCCAAGCATGTTCGACTGTCCCAGCATGATGAAAACCTGCACAGGCTTACTCATATCCGCCTCCTGCCCATCAGGATCCGGAAGCTCCTTGGGCAGCTCCCCGATTTTCAGTGAGTTTCCGCCGAGAGGACGATTTCCATTCTTCTTGAGCCACACAACATCCTCCTCTGAGAGTTTGTCCTGATTGAATGTCAGTTTCCTGCGATTCTTCAGAACAACCGTGACCTTCCCGCTCGTAGCATCATAGGAATGTAATTCCCCCTCAAATGTTCGATCACCATCGGAGCTGGTCCAAGTGCGGGCTTCGGATACGGGAAGGAGTAACCCCATTCCAAGAACGAGAGCGAGTAGAGTTGATTTCATGATTTGTTGGAATTTTGTTTAAAAGTTGTGTTGGAAAATTGTGGGCTGAACTTCAAAGATTTCACTCAATTGATCTGCCGAGGTTGAACACTACGTTCAATTATCGGGAAAGTGTTCACCAAATTAACAACTCAATCGTCTCAGAGCTTCCCATTTCTGGGTAGGCGACTGAATTCACCTCACTTCTTTACCCGTCCGTTGGGTGTGCTCGATGGAGTCCCAGAATTCTTGCCCTCAATCGACGACATTAACGCCTTGAGTTCGTCAACTTTTTCCGGGTGCTTCTCCGCGAGGTTATTCCGTTCCCCGAGATCCGCTTCGAGATCGTAGAGCTCTTCCACTTTCGCCCGATCCTTCTCCACGGCATAGCCGTGAAAATGGGCATTCGCTTTGAGATACTTCCACTTCCCTTTCCGCACCCCGGCATTGTTAAAGTAGAAATAGTCACGTCCCGTCTTACGCTTACCGAGGAGTAAGTCGGTTTGATCGATACCATCAATGCGACGGTCGTTTGGAATTTCAAACCCACAGAGCTTCGCGAAGGTCGGCATGAAATCGACAGAGGCAAAAATCGCTGCGGACTCATGTCCGGCGGGAACTTTGCCCGGCCAGCGCAAGATGCAGGGCAATCGATAACCGCCCTCGTAACACGATCCCTTTCCATTCCGTAGCGGCCCCGAATCGCCCCAGAAGATCGAGTCCTTGGGATGGCCCTTTTTGTTTTTGGTGTAATTGTCCTGATTCCACGGCCCGTTGTCACTGGTGTAAATAACGAGAGTATTTTTGCTCAGGCCCAATTCATCGAGAGTGTCGAGAAGCCGTCCGGTTTCGAAATCAAACTCTTCGACAACATCCCCATAAAGTCCGCCCTTAGATTTTCCCCGAAAGCGATCCGAAGCATCGATGATAGTGTGCATCATGGTGTGGGCGAGATAGAGGGCGAAGGGCTTCTCGGGATCGCGTTTCTCTTTGAGCCAGGCAATCGACTTGTCGGTGTAGAGAGTGGTGAGCTCGCCCATGTCCTTGGTCGATCCCGCCGCTTGGTTGTTCTCATGAAACCTCACCATTCCGTTGTCATTCGCTCCCAACGCCCCAAAGTAATAATCAAACCCCTGGGCATTCGGCATGCGTTCGATGATCGCCTTACGATTGGAGACGTCCCACTTACCAATGCAGGCCGTTTGATAGCCCACCTTGCGAATCAGTTCCGCCCAAGTGATCTCAGAAGCCGGCATCCCCCAGCCTTTGCTCCGAAGTGGCTGACGTCCAGTCAAGAGCGCCGAACGGGAAGGCCCGCAGACCGTCTGGGAATAAAACGAACTAAATTTCGTCCCTTCCTTCGCCAGCTCGTCAAGACGCGGAGTCCTATTCTTCTCACTGCCGTAACAAGCGAGGTCGCCGTATCCTTGATCGTCAGTAAAAACGATCACGATGTTCGGTCTCTCAGCAGCTTTGATAACTCCCAAACTTCCAAAGATCAGGAAGATCTTTGGAATAAAAAAAGGTCGGGATATCATGAGTCTCGGATTTATTTTACCATTAAATCAGCCATTGCATTAGCGAAGGAATCTCCAAGGCGCACAAAGAAAGCTCCACTTCCCAAATAGTGATACGGTCGATCACTGCCAACAGTGTCCCACTCGTGGTAATGCTTGGGCCAACCCTTGCTGAAGATCTCATGTGAGAAGTTTGAGTAGTCCTTGTAGCTCTCAACCGACACGACATTACCCTTGAATTCGGGGGCCTTGGCCGCCTCCCGCTGACCGAGTGAAACTGCATTTTCACCCACCTTCTCGGCCGTTCTTCCTGTTCCAAGGACGCCAATCACAAATGGCATTTTCGGCACCTTATATTCTTTGCGAATATCTTTAATAAAGGAAATCATGTTGTCTTTGTAGTTATCACGGAACTCGTCCGAAAACTGATCGTTGTATCCCTGGAACCAGACAAAACCGGCAATCTCGTAACCTGCCTCAGCATCATAGGCCGGGTGATTCTCCTTGAGATTACTGAGAACGTTTTGGATCGACTCATTCATCATGCGGTAGTTGAGCCCGGCATTCTTTTTGATCTCGTCGGCTTTTCCTCCGGCCTTCTCCTTATCATTTAACTGGTAGGGACCGGCTGAAGGAGGGCGGAAATTGTAGTTAATCGACTTGCCACCCCACGAGGTTTTGATGAGCAAAATCGGCCCTTCAACCTTCTTAGCCATCGAAAGACCAAAACCGAATTCAGGCCCCAACTTCTTCCCACCACCTCCATAGCCGACACCAAGTTTGCCCGACTTCTTACTGCCGTCGGCGATCGAATTAATGTAGACCCGATCCGAAACCACACAGGCCGAAGTCACTTTACTCTTATAAGCTTCATGCGCGTCTTTGTGCTTTTTCACTCTTGCTTCGAGAGCTTTCTTTTCAGGGCCGTCTTCCATCTTCTTGACCTTGTCGAAGGAGATTCCACCACTGAGTTCGTCGAGCTTCCTTGCCTCGACCAATTGAGCATCGAGCTTCGCCTTGGAAAGCCCGCTTCCTTCCTTAAACACCATCTTGGCAAGCGCCTCGTCTCGGGGATCGCCCG
>JAKMGP010000018.1 GCA_022424905.1 Akkermansiaceae bacterium
GCATCGTATACGACTTCACGCCCCGCTTCTTTAAGATAACGGCAGGTGTCTCGAATCATCGCCTGATTCTCCTCAGCCGTCGTACGAAGCACCTCGGTCACTTGAAGCTCCCAGCTTTTCCCGAAAATGGTAATTACCGGAGTGCCGGCATCAATCAGAAGCTGGACTTGAGGATCATCCTCGACAGCCAAATCGGCCCTGCGAGTGGACCCAAACGCCGCGATCTTAGCATGATTCCACGTTTCTTGAGAAGCTGCCTTGAAAAACTCAATATCCTTAGGGTTCGACCCGGGCCAGCCACCTTCAATATAATCCACCCCGAATTCATCCAACCGCTTAGCGATTCGGATCTTATCTAGGCCAGACAGTGAAAACCCCTCGCCCTGAGTACCATCGCGAAGCGTGGTATCGTAAATGCGGACTCTTTCTTGTTCGCTCATCGTTTTTATCAAATCGGATCAACCGGCGGATCAGCTGAACCGACCGGAGCCCCGACAAAATGCCGCGCCCAGCTGCCAGTGGCAAGAGTGAAGACTTCCCTAGTTCAAAGGAGGAGGCACCGAGGCTGATATTTGATTCTTAGTCGAAAGCTTCTTTTTAATGAAAAACAGACAAGCAATCGTTACTGCGAGTAATCCAATACCGAGAACGGGGCGAAAGAAAATCCAACTCATTGCGATGATGATAGCACTTATGGCAATTGAGAGGAGGAGGGCAACAAACGCGCTTACCCCGCCCACCAGATTGCCCAGAAAAGGTAAGACATCTGCCAAAACCGAAAGGGGTTTTAGGATAAGAAGGAAGCCAATAAACATTACGACAATCCCGCCCCCTCGAAGCGCCCAACGCAGAAGCTTCGCCTTAGTTTCCTCACCTTCAACAACCTCCTCGGCCGATAGTAGACCTTGGTAAAGTAAGAGCTTAGTTTTCCCGGTTTCTGACTTGTAGGTAGAGAAACTATCACCCGTCTGAACCGCCATCACGCTAACGTCATCAGGGCCAGTAAGTGAGAAAGAGACCTTTTCATCTCTAATTTTTGGGCTTTCCGGCATCCCAGAGTAAAAAACTCCCCCACTCAGGCGGCCATCATCCTTCCAACCATCAGGCAGCTCCTGAAGAATGTAGGGGGTCTTCCACGACATCTGAGAAATGAGCTCATCGGAAAGCTTAAAAGCTCCTAGTGTCACCGCCTTAGCCTGGGATGATCCACTCCCATACTTCCGGCCACCTCCGTTATCATGACCAGATTCCTTGAATTTAGAAGAATCAACGGGCTTGCCCACCCACTCTTTCTTGTAAGTATAAGTTGTGACAGTTTCCTCACCACCACCTAGCTTTTTCCTCTTCTTGGATTCTTTTTTCTCAACCCATTGATAAATTTCGGCACTCCAACTGAGTCGGATCGCGTTCTCCTCGATCGCAAATTGTTGATTCTTTACAAGATCGTCGGTCTTGGCCGGGCCATTCAAGTGAACCAATTCCCCCTCATTTGCCGAATCAACCGAGTCAGCCGAAACGCTGATCACCTTCTCTGCAATCTCCTTGTTGGTTTTAAGGTCTTGAACCGCATTACGCTCATTCCACACCAGCATCACAAGAGACACCACTAAAAGAACGAGTCCGAAAAGAACCCCTGTAATTGAGGAGCCAATCCGGCCAAGCCAACCAGAGCTTGTTGTTTCCGTATAAGACATTCCCAGGGCCTATCGGAAAAAAGGGTGAGCGCAAGAACTAAACCAACTGCCCATCAATTTCTTATGAAATTTTTCTCTTCGATTCAGATCACTACTTTGGAGCCCCCTCTCGCTCATCTATCAAGGCACCGCGGTAGCGCTTGAGAAGGTCATCACGATTGCACTTTTCTGCCTTCAAGAACCCAAGGACCTGCTCGACTTCCGTGGAGTTCTCAGGCGTGGGAAGCCCGGCAAGACGGTCGAAGATTTTATTCCTCACCGTCGTGACATACAAGCCATCGGTCGGACAGCCTGGCTTTCCCTTAGCTTGATTCAGAGCCTCCCTAAAATTCTTCCAAAGCTCAACCTGCCCCTGCGGAGTTTCTGACGATGCAATCGCAGCATCGATCACTAAAAGGTGATAAGGATTCTGGGCGATCGCATTCGAGAGAAGCTTCCGCCCATTCTGCTTTCGCTGCTCCTCGGGCAACAACTGGTAAATAGCGTAAGCGACCGTTCCATCGTGGTAGGCGGGCAGACTGTAATTCGCCCCCCACGCAAGGCTTTGGTGGTAGACCATTTTCTTGATTCCTCGAAACTCGATTTCGTGGCCGCTAGTCCGCTTGCTACGCCTGAACTCGCGCTCGAATGGCCAGGGAGTGAACGGTCCAGTTTTCTCATCACCACCAGTCGCATATTGACCTCCCTCACAACGAAAGATTCCGGTCTCCGGTCCGTGGCGGAAGAAGACCACCGCACAGTGCCCGGGCTGGGTTGCCTGACAAGAGGGAACGCCAAGAATGTTATGCCCCCGGGCGGAAATAGAGCCCATCGTTCCACAAACTCCGCCATCTTTGAGCATCATCTGGATCGTGGCATAGGTGAATGGGTAGGGTTTTAGCCGGCGCGCCGACTGCATCGAAAACTGCTGCGCGATGCCATGGATATACTCGCCGTAACGGTGAAATTCACCCCGGTCGCGGAATGCAATCCACCGCTCTTCGCGCTCGCGCAACGGTTGTTGGTCAGCAGCAAGCATCGTCAGAAGCGGCCACGGAGCGGTGAGAGGAAATGGTGGCCAATTGCGCTCCTTTTGCAGCTGGGGGGGGAAGGTATGCTCAAAATTTCGAATCGTATAAAGACAACGCTCCGCTGGAGTCGCGAAGGCGTCGCGTTCCTTTGGCAGCAATCCTTTTGCCTCATAGGCTGTGCGAAACATTTTATAAGCAGCGTCGATCCTTTTATAGAGGTCCCCACGCACGGCATCTCGGCTGTGCCAGTGAATGATACGATCGCCGCAATCAATCTTCACATCATGCCCCTTCGATTTCATATAAAGATTGAACTTCTCCTGTAGCTCCTTGCTTGCCATCACATCTGCAGCGTAAGCTTTGCGTTTGATCTTCTTCGTCTTGGATGCCGGTCTGCCTTTCTCCGGTTTTGGAGCCGGAAGCGCAATTCCGCGCTTGTCGTACTTTAGCTTTCCAGTCTTCGCATCAACGACGACCTCCTCCTCGAGGATGTGCTCATCGAGAAAATTGATGATGTGATCGTTGGCGTCCAACTCACGCTCCGGATTCCTTGTGTCGACTCGCACACGTGGATCATCAGGTATTTGCAACTCCATTGCTTCCCGCGCCCTAATGTTGGGAGCAAGTCCTTCCTTGGCACTCACCAAGGCGGCAGCGAGAGCCAATTGCCGGTACTGCTCAAACTTTTCTTTTCCGAGATCCAGCTTCAAAGAGTAAAGCCAAAGAAGGACACTTTCAGGCTTGTGGTGTGCCGCATAAACACCGGTAGCGATATCGGGATCAGAATCAACCCACCTTAGAAATTCAGCGGGTAGCGATTTACCAGCAACCTCCAATCTTTCTAGAGCCTGTTCTTTTGCGTGGCTGAAAAAGGCGCCCCTTAAGGCCGGAGTCACAGAAAATTGTTCCTTTGCGCAGATTACCGAGATCTGATCACCGGATTCCTGGGCCTCCAGAGCAGCCGTAAAACTGAAGACCAAATTAAAAACCAAAATGAAAAGTCTTCGCGCTGAAGTCTCCATAAAAGAAGCATCAGTTCTAATCTTTGGAATATGTCTCATACCCATGACTTATTTTCATACTCCAAAGTAATCTTAACTCCATAAAAGAAATAGCGTAAGTGTCACAATTGTAACTATTTCAAGACTAGAAACTAAATCTTTTTGCGCTTTTATCAGATCAATTGAGAAAATTTTGGTTCTTGAGGATGAAGTCGACATTGGAAATCTAGTGGCGTTCAATCTCCGAAGAAATGGATATGACGCAGAGGTAGAGCACGACGGACGGGAAGGGCTAGGAAGAATCCTCAAAGAGCAACCAGACTTAGTTGCGCAAATCAGGTTTTCTTATTCAGGTTGCTGGATTTCCCTTTTACCGCTTAAACAGTCTCAGATATCTCGGAGTTTCGAGCCAAATTGTTAAAATGAAGCAGGCAGGTAAAAGCCCGCCCCCCATTACAGAGGACAGGCCTTCACACACACATCATCATATTATTATTAGCCTTCTCTTCCCTAATCTATTACAAATTCCAATGGAAATTATAAGACCCAGAAGGAAAATCGGTCTTACTTTCTTATGCGTGCTAGGGGCCTGATTTGTGTCATCACAGCACCAACAATTCTTCATCCGGCCTATCCCAAAAGAACCGAGAATTCCCCCCAATCAGTGAATTGACGACACCCGCCGCCAGGCCCTCCAAGTGGGAGGAGAGCTAATAAGACAAACGATGACTACCTCCCAATCTTCGAAGTTGGGTCCCCATTAACCTCAAGCAAATCCCCTAGAGA
>JAKMGP010000024.1 GCA_022424905.1 Akkermansiaceae bacterium
CCCATCATTCGTCATCGTCTCGTCTAACCCGCCAAAACTGCTTGTTAAGATCCTTATCCCTCTTTGCAAGAACAGTTGTGGTTGAGTCTACCGCCTTAAAAGTCGAAACATCTGACCAAGATCCCGACTTCATCGTAGCGGAAGTCTCCAGAGTATAAAATGCTCCTAGTTCCGAACTAAACGTAACTGGATACTTACCAAGATTACTGGACACGGGATCGATTACTTCATCGGCATACCCCATATCTGTAGAAGTGTAATTTCCTAGATTATCTTCAAACCTCATAAAATACATCACCTTATCTTGCACCAGAGAGCTTGCTAACTGCGCAGTGTAAGTGCCGTCATCAACCTTTTGGGTGGGGAGGCTGATCCATTGCCTCTCTGTTACAGCTAGATCAGGGTCAGCATACCAGACGTTAGCAGAGGTTATACTCACTCCTGCGGGAATTTGTAGATCAACGGTAAGGTCAAGCTGTCCGTCGTTATCTAGAGCCGAAACAAGAGTGGGTCTAGCAAACCCAGGTAGCTCTCCACCTTTTAAATAATGCACCATCCACTGATACCTGCTCTTTGAATTGGCTTGGCTGTGATTTCGATTCGGGTTGAAGGAGTGATTCTTATTCGATGGTATCGCATCTAATGTACCCTGGACGGCTTCAGGCCAAAAATAGGTATCATTTGTAGGAGCATCGATATAGTAGCTCGCCGTGATGGTATTAGCTCGTCGTCCTGCATCATAATATGTAAGCCAAGTTTCCAAGTCTTCTGGCCCAAGATTACCAAAATACCGAGACCAGAAAGAACCCCTATCCCAATAACCACTTCCATAAATAGAATAGGCTGCTTTTACCTTATTAGTTAATAAGCCTGCCATCATGGTGGTTGTATAACCACCCCAAGAAGTTCCGGTCACACCCATGTTAGCGCTATCAACATTTGGATGCGCCGCTAAAAAGTTGAAACCCTCTAGCGCGGCTATCATTGCATCTGCCAATACATTATTTTCTGGTCCTCCTTCGACGTAAAGTATCGACTTCTCACGATCTGTTTTTGGATTTCCTCCGACAATAGTTTCGGGGCAATTGCTGCAAATACTTGGAATTGATATAGCCATACCAATAAAGCCTCTAGTGGCAAAATACTTGGCCGCTGATTCTTCAGTCTCCGCTTTGCTCCCTCCTGCATGATAAAACATGACCGCTGGTAATTTTCCGGTCACATCCCGAGGAGTCACTAATATCGCAAAGATTAAGTTTTGGTTGTCGCGGGAGTGATAACGAAATTTTCTTATTGTTAAGCCATTTTGATCAACGCTGCTTATTTCTTCTGCCACCGTAGGGACCGAGTCCACATAGCCTATTAGGGGATCTGTTACGGCGTGAATTGAGCTGACACCCAAAGCCATAAAAATAAAGGGCAGTATGAATTTTAAAAAACATCTCATGATGATTTTTTCGTAGTAACTCGTTAAATTGATATGTGTTAGATAGCAAGACCGTTCATTCTAGAATATTAAAGGTTCCCCATTCCACAGCCGGAAAATTTATTCTCCTTCCTCTTCTATTCATCCTTCTAGGTTTTAAGGTTTAGCTGTTCAGAACTCATCATTCGTCATCGTCTTCGCCACCGATCACGATGGAAATGGTTCCTGACGTATCGAAATCGATGTCCTGCTTGTCACGCCAGTCGCGCGGGAAACGGTTCTTCATATTAAAGGACCATGATGTCGCGTTAAACCCTTTGATTCCTCCCATCGTGCCTTCTAGCCCAATCTTCTCCCAAACGAGCATTTGGCGGCGCATTGCCTCTCTTAGCTTTTCGGCAGGGAAGTCATCTGGATGGTTGTCCATGTGAGCCTATACAGTGTCCTAGTCGTACATGGGAAGGCGAGGCTTTGGAGAGGCCGCCGGCGAGGTGTTCACAGGCCGCTTTGAACGCAGCCTGGCGTTCCTCTTTGGTCTTGCACTTCTTGTTTTAATTGCTTCCGTTTGGTGAGGGCAAAGAGCAATTCCTCTTGCGCTAAAATTTCACCCAATATCGCGAATTCACCATAATGAGACGAGTGATTATTTACCTCACTTCAATCTACGAGTCAGCATTTTAGCACGCTCGATTGCGCGAGCCGCGTCTGATAGTTTGGTGGCGTTAGATGCTAAGGAAAACAAGTTTACTTTCGCTTGGGCATTGGCATCCAAGATAGTTTTTAGCGAGGTGAAATACTCGTTCGCTGAAGCAATACCTTCAACTAATGATTTCTGACGAGCCAGTAAAATCTTTGCCTGCAAAGCTTGACCGTCCAAAGACTGAATAGACCCATCTACATATTTAGATTCAGCAACTTTTTGGCTCCAAGCCTCTAGGGCGGTTTCATCTAATTTCTTTAGGTTTTCATTCTGTTTAATGAGGGCTGAGATTTCATTTAGAACTCCAATTATTTTCCGATCTGGAGTCAATTCCTCCCAATTTTTTGAACCATCAAATGAATAAACTATGGAGGCCTCGTTGATCACCTTTTGGGTGATCCTTTTTACTGTGCTGTTTCCCCATTTCCCGATCTTCAATTTGGAATCACCCCAAACTGATTTGACAGGTGTAAGGAAGACCGCTCGGCCTTTCTCACTAATTTTGTTTGATTCAACGATGAACCCTTCTTTTCTGACTGCTCCGTAGTCCACTCCAAAAATATTCGCCGAGAATCCTGCCTCACCCTTTGGATTGAAATAGTTACCGTAGGCAATCAAAGCAACCAGATCGGCCTGGCGCTGAGTGACGGGATCATCCTTATCGCCATCCTCAAATTTTATACCCAGCTCAGAAGCGACTGAAGATCTCAACCGGTTCATTTTATACTCATGGTCTTTTAAATAACCTGAAAGGCTCGATAATAATTCTTCAACGTCTTTACGGATGTCTTTTGCTTTTGGAGTGGGCTTTTTAGAAATCGCAGTGGTGATGACGGCATTTTGATTAGTTTTGCTTTCAGTAACTTGATTCTCAGCAGAAAGTCTGGCTACATTTAACGTGGAAAAGACAGTCTTAAGGGTTGCGCCATTTTTTACCGTTGCGCTGGCCTTGTCTGCTTTGACCAAATGGGAATTTGCAAGAGCCAAGTAATTCAAACGAGGTTGATTCGCTTTTAATTTAAACTCTGCTTCAGTTTTGATAGAAACAAATTGGGCATCGACAGCCTCTGGATTTGACTCGGCCAGATCCTCTAAGCCCTTAAGCTTGGATTCGAGAAGTTCCACTTCTGGTTTCAATTTCTTGTATTCAGTTTGATAGGTATTAGCAATACTCCCAGCAATAGTCATTTCCGCAAAGCTCACGGAATTAAGGGCCAAAATGCTAACGGCAGTGATACTTGCGTTTCTCAATCTCTCTCGTTTCGTTTTCATACTGATTGCTAGGAATTTGGTTTTTGGGGAAGGTGAAGAAGGGAGTTGCGGGGGGTCCAGAGAAACGATTCGAACTCAGAGCCGACCCATTCCAGAGGTAGATTTTCTTCCAAACTTACTCCCATTCCAGTTGGGCTCTGGAAATCAGGCCGATCTTCTGCAAGCGGGGGAGATCTCACAATAGTGATGAAGACACAGGTCAGAAGTAAGGCGCCATGCTTCGTGAAATCGGTCGATCGCATTGTTTAAATACTCGCTGATGAATGATTATGTTGCAGCGATTATTTCGAATTCTTGAGCATCCATTTCGATTTCTTGTTAGAAGCTACAGCTGAGACCAAGCGACCATAGAGGGCCTACGGTAAGGGCTGTTTCATTAACACGTCGATGCACGGGAACTAAGAATGAAGCGGAGGCACTGAAATCGTCATTGATTGTGTAGATGAGTGCAGGGGTGAGACCCAGAACAGTGGAGCCTGTGTTTGCAATCTCATTTCCTCGGAATTCGTCTTTTTCACCGTGGAAAAGGTCTAAAGAAAGCCTTGCGTTAAGAGTCTCGGTGATTGAGCGGCTTATCCCTACTCGGAATGTGTATGTCTTAGCAGGGCAAAAACCCTTGGAGCTTTCGTCTAGCGGGAAGGTGATGTTAGCTCCAGAAAAGTAGGACCAACCGTCATTGAAAGTGCCAAAATAATTCGCACCTAAGGCAAGTTGGGTTGTGCCTGTGCCTAGTTGAAATACACTCGGTGCTACTCCTCCTAGGGTCGGGTTGTCTCGTGGTTCCCCGGTCGGTAAGACTAATCCCGCATTCAAACTCAGCCGACTCCAGCTCGAATTCGCGTCAGCCCACGGTAAATAGATCGCGGACATCGTGATGTCACCCAGACCATCTATGTTAGTATCAGGCCTATCTCGCTCGCGACGAGTGGCATCCGTGAAAGGGATGTGGGTCGACAAGAGCCAATGGGAATTTATCCGATAGGAACCAGTGAGTGAAAATTGATAAAATTCGGTGGAGACGTGAGTTTGATTTTCAACGAGTGAGGATCGGTAGAAAAGGTCATCGTTCTTTCGGTAACGATAATCGAAGGCAAAGCTAAAGGCAGAACCATCGGCAACTGATTCACCGCCAACTGGCGGCGCGGTGAGTTTTCATCCATCTCATCCGAATGCAGACAGCGGAAGAAGTGAAAGAAAGGAGATTTTTTTAAGGAGTTGCATTTAAAGTCTTTGATTTATATTTGTTTGAAGGAAAGGCACAGCTCATGGCTAGAGCTGAGAAACGTCATTAGGAATGGCGGTGAGGCCTCGTTGAAAAACTCGAGGCACGAGAGGGGTTGGCGAGGCGCGGAAGGCTGGCTTCAAGCCCAATGAATCAAAGAAGATAGCAGCATTGGAGGGCAATTCGCCTCCTTAATGAAGGTGTCGGCAATGAGCCGGGAGGCCATTTGCTGAGGTCATTAACAACCGGTGAGAGATGTGGGAGAGTGAAGTGACAGCTGGTTCGTAGGAGCGCCTTGGCCATCTCATCGTCACCAGTAAATTTGAGAAATGATGTCTGGGTGAGAGTGAGAGATTTAACCTTCCTTAGAAAGCAGGGGCATGAGTCAGGTTTTTCCTCCTGATCGTCTTGCTCTACCGAAGGGCAACAACACGAATGATCCTGCTGTTCTAGTTCTTTGTCGGGATCAGCGCCATATAAGGTAGCCATTGCACAACAGCACATCGGATTACCGATGAGCAGGGCTAAGACAAGAGCTATGACTTTTCGGACCATGAATCACTCCTTGCATACCTAAACTATCCTCAAGTAACAAGATGAATTAATGGAATGTGATTGCATTTACGATTGGAAATCGTAAATGCCCTTCAGCCCTATGAAGCTAGAAGTGAAAGGGCCTCTCAGCGTGTCTGCGCTTCGTTGAAGGTCTTCTAAAGAAGACAGTTTCTTGTGTGTCATCTCGTTATGAAAAGAAAGCTATTCCTTCCATGGATCGATGTGATCGTAGTTGTTTTTCTTCTTCGTGGAGGGGCTGTAAATGCCGCCCAGTCGGGGTTGTTCACTTATGAGGTCACCGACGGGCAGGCTGAAATTATTGCTTATCCAGCCGGCGAAACAGGTCATCTCGATATCCCTGCCGAGCTCGATGGCTTTTCGGTAGTGGCAATCACGGGTACTTCGCCAACTCAGGGGGCTTTCCAGAATTCGGGCCTTAGCTCGGTTACAATTCCTGAAGGAGTAGAAACAATAGGCCCTCATGCCTTTTATTGGAGTCGTTTGCTAGCTGTCGATTTCCCAACTTCGCTGAAGCATATCGGAGCCAAGGCATTTGGTCTCACGGCCATAGGCTTTGGTGGCGAGGCAATCGTTCTTCC
>JAKMGP010000047.1 GCA_022424905.1 Akkermansiaceae bacterium
TATGATACCATTATAACTTCATCAATCGAAGCCCGTGAAGGATACAGTCCGGAGCTCATTTTTGACGGAAAGCTCGATAGTTTCTTTTGGTCCCTTGGCGGCCTAAAAGACAATGACCATCTCACCGCGGAATTCCCATGGCCAGCCACCGGCGAGGTGACTGTGAACACTGGAAAGAAAGGCATAGACGTTGGTATTCTCGAATCCGGTATCCTCGAACTTTCGAAAGATGGTAATACTTGGGGCCTTCCTCAGAAATTATTCGAAGGTTCCGCCACCCTTCCGGTTCCGCAGGGAACGCGCTTTGTTCGAGTCCGCGCCACAGCCCCGCAAGACGAATCCCTAATTTTTAGCGAACTTCTTCTAACGCCTGTGATACTTGCTCCTATCCATCAAGAGACGAGAGAGATTGAACTACGATTTAACAAGAAAAAGATCGAGCTCACATTTGAAGCAGACTTCAGTAAGAATCCCGCCTTCCGCGACGAAGTCGAAATCGCCAGGAAGGTCTTTTTCGAAAACTGGCTTCCGCTCGCTAAACGCATTGGCACCGCCAGCTACCCTGACACCCCCCGCACTTTTAAAATCAAATCAGGGGAGCCCGGGAATTTGACCGAAGCCCAAGTGAAAGATTGGGTTCTCAAACGACTTATCCCAAAACTTCAAAACTACCCGGCTAATTCACCCGATTGGATAGCGACCGGCTTACAAGCTCGACTTCGTGGAGACATCACAAAAGATCCTGACAAAAGGAAATTTAAAGAGGGTGGTTCACAAACCGCCGCGTTCTTCGATTGGATCGCCAAAACCCATCGGGAAGAATCTCTCATCGCGATTTCACAAGACTGTCGAAACGGCAGCTACCGTGAAACTCGCTGGAAGCTCTTTACAAGAAAAAGCCTAGCCGAGCTGGCAGCACTTTATCAGGCGGCACCCTAGAGGAAATTACGGTCCTCAGGACTCTCCCCATGAATCTTATATCCACGGAATTGATAGGGAAAATAGTAAGCGTCGCTCTGAAAAGATCTAGCCGTCATCAAGCGTTGGGCAGAGTGTGGCCTTCACGATAATGTTCACGATCAAGTTTAGTCGCAGCAGCTCCAAACTCGCCCGTAAACTTCTTGCCATCCGTAGTCAGAGGAGCCCCCAACCCAGGCTTGGTCGCACCAATGCCATTAGCCTCAAAGTGGGCCATCATGCGATCAACCGCATCAGCAACTTGCGCCCGCCCTTTCAAGGACGCCTTAATTTGCTCTGCCGGAAGTTCCCTCCCAAGTGACAACGCATGTGCCCCGATGTGCGCAAGCGCAGCGGAATGATGGCCATTCTCAGCATTGTGAAGTGAGTTCTGTTTCCCATTCAGGCAAGCCTCAAAGAAGTTGTGGATATGATTCTGCCCACCTTTAAATTCCTTAACCACTTTCCCCTCCTTATCGACAACCTTGCAGCTAGCTCCATGTCCTCCAAGAAGAGAACCTCCCTCATATTCAATGACATTTCCAATCGTCACTCCGCGGTAATTTGGCATACCATTTTTCCAGTTGAGACCTTTTTTGGGTAAGCCTCGCACTTCGAATAAAATCGGGGCTGGCTTCTGATCCACGTAAAGGATTTGCGTATTCGCGGTATCGCCATCGTCATCGTATCCGTAACGACCACCGATACTCAAAATTACTGGAGGAAGATCCATTGGGTCACCCAGAGCCCAGCGGCACACATCAAGCTGATGTGGGCCCTGATTGCCAAGATCTCCGTTACCATACGGTGACTGCCAGTGCCAATCGTAATGAAACTGTTTGCGGCGTATCGGTAGCACTTTTCGCGGCCCAGACCACAGATCGTAGTTTACCGTCTTCGGTGCTTCGACCGGAGCCCCAACCTTCCCGATCGACTTACGCGGCTTGTAACAAAAACCTCTAGCTAAGGTTAACTTACCAAGGTTCCCCTCCTTTAGCCACGCAAAGGCCTCGGCCCAGCAGGTCTCCGACCGACGCTGAAATCCGTGTTGAATGACCGTCCCATATTTCGCTTGTCCATCAGCCAGCTTCTGACCTTCCCAGACATTGTGGGAAACTGGCTTCTCCGTGTAGGCATGTTTTCCATTTGCGGCTGCAGTCAATGCAATCACGGTGTGGGTATGGTTTGTCGTTGCAATACAAACCGCATCAACGTTCTTGTCTTCGCACACTTTCCGATAGTCTGAATAGGTTTTCAAACCTGTGATCTTATGTCGCTTCTCCATCTCCACCACCCGACGCTTAAGCTGATCGGAGTCGATGTCGCACAAGCCGACGAGACGGGCCTTTTTGTGAGAAATCACCGCATTGATATGATTCGAGCCACGGCCTTTAACACCGATCACCACTACGCGAAGTTCCCCATTGGAACCTGCCGCTTTGGCGAAGGGAGAGAGAAGAGAATAAGTGCCCGCAAAGGCCGAAGATCTAAGAAGCTTACGACGATTCATCATTCGGTTTAGAACTACGAAGATCAGGTGGTCAGCTTGTCATTATTTTGGTCCTGCGATGGTTTTGTTCCAATAGATAACAACATTCTTCGTCGCCCGTCCCGCAGCGACCAAATCAAGATCACCATCACCATCGAGATCGGCTGCCTTCATGTCCTCGCAAGCCATCGTATTATCGTCAATCACAGCATGTTGTTTCCACTCGCTACCTTCTTTGTTTGACGGCACATAAAGACGTATCCCAACCTTCTTGTCTTCCCCCGTTTTTTGACGCCATCCTGCCACCACCTGATCATAGCCAAGGCCCAGAAAATCTCCTGTGACCAAGGCATGTCCCTGCCTCAAACCATCATCAATCACAACCCGATTTTGTGACCAAAGCCCACTCTTAGCCTCAGGGTTGATCACCACTTCGTTCCCGTGCATCGGCTCAATTGAGGTAATGAACCGCTTCCCATTTGGAAGTTTGCCAAGCCGCACCTCACCCGCGCCTTTCTCGGTCATCTGGCGCGCGGTCCACTGATTTTTTCCTCCCGGATAAAGTAAATGCACCCCTTCCTTACATGCCACCAGAATACTCTCATTTCCCGAACGATCCCACTTAACCGGATCAAAGTTGTGTGCCAAATGAAACCCCTTGTGAATGAGAAAAGTCTTCCAATCTTCCTCCGGGCGATACCCTAAAAAATTAATCCCTTCACCTTCTCCGCTCACATTCCCGGGACCATGCAATGGCAATACCGCGAGGAAATTTTTTCCTCCTTGTTCTCCGACCCAATGCATCCGGTGGACCGTCGGCTCACGATGTAATTCCGTCACCTCTCGTTTCGCAAAACAATCCGCAGACCCATTGAGCGAGAACACAGCGCCACTTGTTTTGGTATCGCCCGGATTCCATTCCGCGCCCACCGCAATCTCCGCCTTGTTGTCGCCATCCAAATCCTTCGCACAAAGGCAGACATGATCTTTCTTTGTCAGTTTCCCGGTAAGCTCGCGCATCTCCCAGTTAGGACCCCGATACGCAACCGTCCGATCCGAGTCCGCCAACAAAATATCCACCTTCCCATCTCCATCAACATCCGCCACCGCTAGCCCATAACCGACCGTGATCTTATCATCGATTACCTGTGCCTCAAAAGCTGCTTCCGGCAAAGCAAACCCCGAAAGGATCAAACCTACTGATAACATTGTGATTTTTATCATCGCTCCACTTATCACAATGCAGTTCGTATCTGAACGAATTTCGATACCTCTCTTCTTATTCGTATGATTTAAAAACAAAAAACCCGACTGAAATCAGCCGGGTTGTCTAAAAGGAAACGAATCAAATTCGAAAATCCCATTAATTATTCACCAATCTCAAGCTCCTCAGCCTCGTCCTCAAGACCGTAAATCGCATCAAGCTTGTCTGACATTTCCTTCATTTGCGGATTATTCAGCGCCTCCATAAGAACAGCTCCGATGGCTTCTGCATCAGGATTTTCAGCCATCATTTGAAACATTTTTTGGCCGATTGCTTGGCCTTTACCTTCAAAGCCTTCTTTGATTGCTTTCATTGCTTCCTTTTCTTCGTCTGTCGGGGGGGCAAGAGCCTCAGCCGCGGCAAGGACTTCTTTCAAAGTTGCATTGGCTCCTTCAATCGTTTTTACAAAAGCTTCGGCCGACTTCACGTCGGTAATTGACCCCATGCCCTCCATGATACCTGTCATAGCCTTAGCGACCTTGGCTCCGAGATCAGAATGGCTGGCTGATGCTTGTGGTTCGGCGGCTGGCTCAGGAGCTGGCGCTGGTGCGGGCGCTGGCTCAGGGGCTGGCGCTGGTGCAGCTTCCTCGGCAGGTGCTTCCTCGGCAGGTGCTTCCTCGGCGGGTGCTTCCTCGTTGTCTCCACAGGAAACAATACTGAAAGGGAGTAAAATTACAGCGGCAAATGGAAATATCGTCTTCAGTTTCATTAGTCTAATTTTTTGATTTCGTGACGACCTTACACGAAATTGAAAATTTCGACGAACATAAAAACTACTCCTAAAACTTGCCGACCGCAAGCTGGTCCGCCAGGCGCCTCGTCTCTCATAGGCCTTATTCGAAGTCCGAATGATATGCCCTACCTCTATTTTCTAAACTGCCATCCAAAGAAAACGACGACTGTTTCCAGTCGCCGTTTCGAAAATTTGAAATCAACGATAAAAGTTACAAGCGCTTGCGTTTGAGCTTGAGCATTGCTTCTGATTTGGCAATGACAACCTGCAACGCTGCCATTTCATCGTGGTCGACATTCTCACCAGCCAGCGCTTCCTGAGCCCGCTTCATAGCCTCCTCAACTTGTGACTCATCAATCGCGTCTTCGCCAATCGCTAAATCAATTAGGACCGAGACTTTATCGTCAGCTACTTCAACAAATCCTTCGCCGACAGCAAGTTCTTCGATCTTACCATCTTTTTTGTAACGAAGCTCTCCGGGGGAGAGTGGTGCTACCAAAGCAGCGTGCTTGTCCAAAACTCCCATCTCGCCTTCGCTTCCGGGAAGATAAACATCCTCAACAGTATCAGAGAAAATAGTTTTCTCCGGAGTTACGATGTCGAGTTGGAAAGACATGGATTTGAGATTTAGGATTCTAAAGTTGAGGAATAACCAGACAGAACGCCTTAGCCTTTATCGACTGAGTCGATACCCGCCTTCATGTAGAAGTTAGACTCCGGAACATCATCGTGCTTTCCGTCGAGAATCTCGGCGAAACCCTTCACGGTGTCTTCAATAGAGCAAAGGACGCCGGGAACGTTGGTGAAGACCTCCGCGACGTGGAAGGGCTGAGTCAAGAAACGTTGGATCTTACGAGCGCGGAAAACCGAGAGCTTGTCCTCGTCAGAAAGTTCGTCCATTCCAAGGATCGCAATGATATCCTGAAGATCTTTGTATCGCTGAAGCACAAGCTGGACGCCACGAGCAACTTTGTAGTGCTCTTCGCCTACAATCTCGGGAGAAAGTGCTGCTGAGGTGGAAGCCAGAGGATCCACCGCAGGGAAAAGGGCCTGCTCAGCAAGAGAACGCTCAAGCACCACTGTTGCATCAAGGTGAGCGAAGGTGTTTGCGGGAGCAGGGTCAGTCAAGTCATCCGCAGGAACGTAAACGGCTTGAATAGAAGTAATTGATCCCTTCTTAGTTGAAGTAATTCGCTCCTGAAGCCCGGCCATTTCCTCGGCAAGAGTCGGCTGATAACCCACCGCCGAAGGGGTACGTCCAAGAAGTGCCGACACCTCAGAACCGGCCTGAGAGAAACGGAAAATGTTGTCAACGAAGAGGAGAACGTCGGAATTATCCTCGTCACGAAAGTGCTCGGCCATCGTGAGAGCAGAAAGCGCAACACGAAGACGGGCGCCCGGAGGCTCGTTCATCTGGCCGTAGCAAAGTGCCACTTTGGATCCATCAGCAAGAACTGGATTCCCATTCTCATCAATCTTGGGATGCCCATTTGAATCTTTTTCGCAGGAAATAACACCGGATTCAATCATCTCCCAGTAGAGGTCGTTACCCTCACGAGTTCGCTCACCCACACCGGCGAAAACAGAATAGCCGCCGTGCGCCTTTGCGATGTTGTTGATGAGCTCCATGATGACCACGGTCTTACCCACACCAGCACCACCAAACATACCACCCTTACCACCTTTGAGGAGCGGGCAGATCAGGTCGATGACCTTGATCCCAGTCGGAAGAACCTCAGCTGAAGAAGCCTGGTCTTCGAGAGTGGGAGCGGCGCGGTGAATTGGAGAGCGCTTATTCTCGTCTTCGAGATCCAATGAATTTTCATCCACTACATCACCAGTCACATTAAAGATACGACCAAGAATCTGTTTGCCGACAGGAACCGCAATCGGCTTGCCAGTGTCGGCGACACTTAAGCCCCGCTTGAGACCTTCCGTAGTGCTCATCGCAACTCCGCGAACCCAGCCGTCACCGAGGTGCTGCTGAACTTCGAGGACGAGCTTGGTGTCCTCTCCGAAGAGTGTGTAGTGCACCTCGAGGGCATTGTAGATTTCTGGCAGCTGGTCGGCGGCCGAGAAGTCAACGTCAACGACGGCGCCGATGACCTGAACGATGGTTCCTTGGTTACTCATGGTGGGAAAGTTGTGAGATTGATGTAGTTCGTTTAGAAAATTTGAGATGATGGATCACTCCATAGCCTTCATGGCAGTCGTGATTTCGAGGAGTTCAGCAGTAATCGCGGCCTGACGTGCCTTATTGTATTCGAGGGTCAATTCCTTAACCATCTTATTGGCGTTGTCAGTAGCCGCCTTCATCGCGACCATTCGGGAAGAATGCTCGGACGCACGTGCTTCAACCAGCATTTGGTAGATCTGGAAATTAATGTAAAGGGGGAGGAGTTTATCGAGGACGCCCTCGGCACTCGGCTCGAATTCATACGGGGTATTGATCGCAGTTTCGACATCAGTTTCACCGATTTGCCCTTTCCCAACACCCTCGTAGTCTTGCTTTTCAGCTAGAGAATCAGCTTGGATTGGTAAGAGCTGACTAACGTGAGGAGTCTGAGTGAGAGTGCTAACGAAATTATTGAAAGCAACCGTTATCTTGTCATACGCACCACTTAGAAATTGATCGGTGAGAAACTTTGCGATGGGCTTCGCATCATTGAAAGGAACAGGATCTTCCACTTCCCAATCAGTGACAATCTTGCCACCACTCTTTGCGATCGACTGGCGAAGCTTCTTACCCACCGTCACATATTCGGCCCCGTCAGCAGCGGTCGCGCGAACCTTTTTGAGGAGGTTGGTGTTAAGACCACCACAAAGCCCCCGCTGGGTGGAGATCACGAACATGAGTTCCTTGCCGCCTTCGCGTTGTGCAAGGAGAGGATGGGAATCCTCATTAGTATTATCCTTGAGGTTGACCAGGACCTTGTTGAGCTTATCGGCATAGCCACGCCCAGCAAGTGCTTGGTCTTGAGCTTTCTTCATCTTCGCAGCAGCAACCAACTCCATCGCTTTGGTGATTTGCGAGGTGCTCTTAACCGATTTGATACGGCGGCGGATGTCACGAAGGTTAGCCATTTGAGAGGTTGAAGATTGAAGTGTTCAGTTTACAGAAGAGAGCCCTTTACGCTTATTTCCAAGAACCCTTGAAATCTTCGAGGGCTGTCTTAAGGCCATCGTTAATTTCATCTGAGAGCGCTTTTTCATCTGCAATTTTCTGAAGTAGGTCAGCCTTGCGAGTGGTGAGGAACTCCTCGAGAGCTGCTTGGCATTCCTGGACGCGTTCTACTTCGACATCGTCGAAATGACCATTCTGCATGGACCAGAGAACCGCGACTTCCATCTCCATCGAAAGAGGCGAATATTGATTCTGCTTGAAGAGCTCCACGATGCGCTGACCACGATTGATCTTGCCCTTGGTGGCATCATCGAGATCGGAACCAAACTGGGCGAATGCCTGAAGTTCGCGGAACTGAGCCAAGTCGAGTTTGGTCGTTCCTGCCACCTTCTTAATCGCCTTAGTCTGAGCAGCAGAACCCACGCGGGACACTGAAAGACCAACAGAAATCGCAGGTCGGATGCCCTGATAGAAAAGATCAGTCTCAAGGAAAATCTGACCATCCGTAATGGAAATCACGTTGGTTGGGATATAGGCCGAAACATCACCTGCTTGAGTCTCGATGATTGGAAGCGCGGTGAGAGAACCACCACCTTCTTTATCGGAGAGACGAGCGGAACGCTCGAGGAGACGTGAGTGAAGGTAGAAAACATCACCAGGATAAGCTTCACGACCTGATGGGCGTCGAAGAATCAGGGACACCTGGCGGTAAGCGACCGCCTGCTTGGAGAGATCATCAAAGACGATGAGGACGTCCTTTCCTTGATCCATGAGATACTCAGCAAGAGCACATCCAGAGTAAGGGGCCAGAAACTGGTTCGTAGCGGAATCGGAAGCAGAGGCTGAGACGATCGTTGTGTTATCGAGCGCACCAGCGTCTTCGAGAGTAGCCACCGTTCGAGCAATATTTGACTGCTTCTGGCCAATCGCAACATAAATACAGTAAACTGGCTTGTGGTCTTTGATACGACCTTCAGCGGCAGCCTTGTTTTGGTTGGCCTGTGAAATGATGGTGTCAATTGCGATGGTTGTTTTACCAGTGGAGCGGGCACCAATGATGAGCTCACGCTGGCCACGGCCGATCGGAATCATTGCATCGATTGCTGCGATACCAGTTTGTAAGGGAACCGAGACCGATTTCCGCTTAATGATACCAGGCGCAATCTTTTCAACGGGGTATTGATCCGCAGCGCTAACATCGCCTTTTCCGTCAATCGGCTCACCAAGAGTATTGACGACACGCCCGAGGAAATTTTCGCCAACCGGAATTGAAAGGAGCT
>JAKMGP010000094.1 GCA_022424905.1 Akkermansiaceae bacterium
TTAAAAAAAAGTCCATATGCAACGAAAATTTTGACACATCCACGACTTTTTTTGCGCTTATCAGGTAAATGGGAGTGGAGCTCAAAGGAAAACACGGACCTGACGAGATAGAGTTATTGCTTAGAAAAAGTGGTAAAGATTATTGTGATATGTGCGGACTATCGATTTCTGGCCGTGAGGTTAGTATTGAAAGGCTTGAGCGGTGGCTAGGGGGGAAAGAGAAGCCGATGTGCCGAAAATGTAGGCTGCTAACACGTCGCAGGAAAATATTGATTTTTATAATCATTCCCTTGATTTTGTTTTTGAGTTTCCTGATTGTCGAAGTTTCAACGTAGAGTTATTGAAGGGGCTTAGAATTTAAACCTGCCTTTATTCTAGCTACCTCTATGGTGTCAGCATTCGGGGTTTTACGACTAGTAAGAAACAACGAAACTGTTGTGAACGATCCCGAAGAGAATCAGAAGATACTAGTAGACGAACATTCGGGAGACGAAGCCGACGAAAGTAAAACCACCACTGAATAAGAGTTTCTAACTGCTAACAAATTGCTTTTGGCGGAAGGGCTTTGAAGCTGCTTTTAGACAGGGGGCGAAATCGTGATTCATCTTCGCCCCGTCGATCCCACTAAAACTGCTTGGTATTATCCTTGTCCCCGACTCACTTCGCTAATCAAGATCATGAATTCTAATCATTAGCCAAAAATCAAAACTGAGTTAAGAAAGACTTGTAGATTGTGTTTCATAAAATGTGTGCTGAGACCGCCTTCCTTTTGGGGAGGCGGTTTCTTCTTAGGGGGAGCAAGTTTCCTTAGTTTTTGCGCAATAATGGCGGTCTTTTGATACAATTAATTGATACACTAGTTCCCACTCCCCTCTCAAACCCTTATAAAATGGAGCCGCTGGACGGATTTGAACCGTCGACCTATTCATTACGAGTGAATTGCTCTACCCCTGAGCTACAGCGGCGGCGAACCATGATGTGCGATGAAAATGTTTTTATTCCCTTCGCCAAAAAAGAGGTATCAAATTTCAGACTTCAGGCAACCGAGATTTTTTTAAATTCTCCTACCAGTGGTCTCCTTAAAAGTCTGATGTTAATGCCTTGGTGACATCGTCATCGCGACCGTAAACCATGAGAACATCTCTTGGTTGGATCACGGTATCTTTTTTCGGAGCTCCAACAAATTGGCCATCATCACGATAAATCCCAAGTACGATGACCCCAGCGTCCGCGGGCCTGACCTGACATAAAGCTTTTCCGATCCAAGGGTGTTTTCCATTGATCTCGCTATCATAGACACAAAACCCGTCCCGAAGGTTTAAGAGATAATCATAGTCGACAATCTTGTTCATCCCGGCTTTTTCCAAAGTCACTTTCATAAAGCCGTCTAGTGGTTCCCTTATTACTTTGAGGTTTAAAAATAACCCTAAGATAAGAAGCCCAGCCGCAATCATCCCCAACCACATAAAAGTCATCCCCAGCCCCCTCTCTCCACTCTCCATAAAAGTCACCAGAAGTGTAGCAAGAGCTGAAGTTAAACCGATATTCCCCGCCACTATAAGATGAAGAATGATTTTCCGTCTTACCGGATGGCTTACAACTTGTTCGGACTCATTTGTAGTGAAACCCACCCCAAAGAAGGCAGAAGCTGCCTGAAAACGAGCCACCGGCTTGGACATACCTGTCAACTGTAGCGCACTGGAACCGATTTTAACGACCAACAGAGCAATCAAAAAAATAATAACGAGAGCGAAAAAAGATCCCATACCTGAAGATGTGTCTAAAATGCCCAAACCGCGACATATTTGTGTATAACTGAACTTGCTTACCTGCCTCCAATGGGGAGAATTCTAGAGCGTTTATGACTGAGGAAATTCTCCCCGACGATCACGCCAAAATTTTCAATTCTGAGAATCTTGGTGATCAGGAGATTAAAGCCGAAAGACTCAGCGAACAGGGCGAACAAATCGAAGATCGCTACCTGATCAGAAGTAAGATTGGCGAAGGTGGAGTAGGTGCTGTTTACCGCGCTTTCGACAAACACCTCAATCGTGAGGTAGCGATAAAGCGAGTCCTCTCAAGCGAGAGTAGTGAAGGAATTGAGGAAGCAACGGAAGCCATGCTCCAAGAGGCAACCTCACTCTGCTCACTTCAACACCCTAACATCGTCACAATATTTGATACTGGCGTGGACCAAGACGGCCCTTACGTCGTAATGGAACTCCTTTCGGGTAAAACGGTGGATGAAATGGTAGAGCGCGGTGTCTTGACGCTGACCGATTTCCGTGAACTCGCCCTCCAGTGCCAGGAAGCTCTGATCGCAGCGCAAGATCAAAATCTGGTTCACCGAGATATCAAACCCAAAAACCTGATGGTCACTTGGTTACCCAGCGGGCGTTTCCATATCAAGCTCGTAGACTTTGGGCTCGCCAAATTTTCGGCCAAGCCTTCACACCAAACTATTGCCCACGATGATTCCGTCTTCGGATCGATCCACTTTATGGCACCTGAACAGTTTGAGCGGCAGCCTCTTGACCAGCGGACCGATATGTACGCCATCGGCTGCGTTTATTATTACTGCTTAACCGGTAACTATCCCTTTGATGGAGAGTCCGCGCCGCAGGTCATGGCCTCCCATCTTCAGCACAAAGTCACCGAAATCTCTGAAATTCGACCCGATTTACCGATCTGGCTGTGCAATTGGATTATGTGGCATATTTCGCGAACGATTGACAACCGCCCATCTGACGCCAGAGAATCTCTCAACCAATTCCTTATGAACGAAAACAATCCCGAATCCGGAACACCTGAAGTTCCTGCAAGTAATGTCCAGCCCGAAGAAGCGGTTGGTCCAGTGAACCCCGCCACTGCACCCCAGCCGACGCAAACTAAACGCCCTAGGCTAATCATCCCAGAACAGGAGGCAGCACCAGCCCAGCCTGCTCCGGTCCAGCCTGTTCCCGTTCAACTGACACCAGCTCCTTTGCAATCTCCCGCTCTCGAGCCCGCACCAATTCAGCCTAATCTTGGGCAAGTGACGCCAGCTCCTGCTTACGCAGCTCCGGCTCCAGATCAACCCGCTCCCGCAGAGCCAGCTCCGGTTCAACCGCCCGCTCTTGAACCCACGCCAGTAACACCAGCTCCGGTGCAGCCGCCCGCTCTCGAGCCAGCGCCAGTGACGCCAGCTACAATTCAACTGGAGACAGCAACACCTGCTCCGGCCAAATCGGCTGCCATCGAGCCTGCTCCGGCCCAACCAGCTCCCATCGAGCCTGCTCCGGTCCAACCGGCTCCCATCGAGCCTGCTCCGGTTCAACTGGCTCCCGTCGCGCAAGCACCAGCTCAGCCCGCACCGGTAGAAGTGGCGCCCGCTGCGCAAGCTCCCGTGCAGCCGGCTCCTGCGCCTCAAATTACGATCCCTCTCAGTGCAGCAGCCCAAACTCCTCCTGCCATGGCAACTGCCGCACCATTAGGCACCGCGACACAACCCAGAGGAATCCCGGGGCAGCCCCAGCCGGGAGGAGTCGGGATCGGTTCAGTCGCGCCCATGAAAAAACAAGGAGTAAGCAACGCAGTAAAGGGTATGATTGCTATCACCCTCGCGGCGGGGATCATCCTCGCAGGCTTCATCTATAAAGGGAAATCTGATCAAACCGCCAGAACTGAGCGCATCAACGAGATTGTTGCTTCATTTAGCGACCCCGACAACCTCCCGACCGATATTTCTTTGTCCACGAGTGATGTCCAACTCCTCTTGGACGAACTTCTTAGCGGCGGAGTCAAAGACACCATGGATCGCCCCACCTACCTACAGGCCCTTAACATAGGTAAGGCAACCGACGACGTTGACA
>JAKMGP010000098.1 GCA_022424905.1 Akkermansiaceae bacterium
GCCTTATAAACGGCCCCCATTCCTCCTTGTGCAATAAAAGCCTCCAGCTCATAGGCCGGAAAGAGGGGCTCAAGCTCTTCGAGCGTTGGAGCCACAAATTCGGTGGGATTCGATTCGTCTTCGGCCATGATGCGTAAGGTTAACAGTTGGTAAGGGGAAGGAACCCAAGTTGGTGTCGACCACCTCTCTTGTTATGTTAGATCCGAATCCCAAAAAATCATTATAAAATTTCGGCAATTTGAACCGCGTTCAAAGCGGCCCCTTTCTTAATCTGATCGCCAACGACCCAGAGGGCGAGGGCATTTGGCAAGACCTGATCCTTCCGGATTCGTCCAACTTCGCAGTCGTCATTACCCGTTGTCCCCAGTGGAACGGGGTAGATGGCCTGTTGGGGGTCGTCTACTAATCGGATACCACTCCTGCCTTCAAAGCTTCTTCGGGCATTTTCAACTGAAGGATCTTTCTCAAAAATGGCCGTAATTGATATGGAGTGAGAGCGGACGACAGGGACGCGAACACAAGTGCAGGTGACTTTGAGTTCAGGGATCCCAAGAATCTTTCGGCTTTCATGGAGCATTTTTTGCTCCTCTTTGGTGTAGCCAGTTTCTTGGAAGACGTCGACGTGTGGTATTACGTTGTGGGCAATTTGGTGAGGGTAAACACTTGTTTTCACGGGCTTGCCAGCAACGAGAGCCTTAATTTGCTCTTCCAATTCGATAATCCCCTGAGCTCCGCTTCCCGAGACTGCTTGGTAGGTTGAGGCAATGATTCCCTTTAAACCAAAGGCCTGATGCAGGGGGGCAAGTCCCATTAAAGTGATAATGGTAGAGCAATTCGGATTTGCGATGATCTTCCGAGGGGGATTAAGAGCTTCTTTTCCATTGATCTCAGGTAGGATTAGGGGGACGTCAGGATCCATCCGAAAGGCTGATGAGTTATCGATCACGATACATCCAGCGTTTGCTGCCATAGGCGCAAATTCCTTGGAAATATTGCCGCCAGCGGAAAAAAGAGCGATGTCGATGCCGTGGAACGATTCCGGCGTCAATTCTTCCACCGTGAGCTCCTTTTCCCGAAACTCCAGACGTTTGCCTGTAGAACGAGCTGAGGCAAGCAAGGTGATTTTAGACAAGGGAAAGTTACGCTCTTCGAGGCAGGTAAGCATTTCCCGGCCGACTGCGCCGGTTGCGCCGACGATTGCTACATGAGGCTTGTTATTCATGAGAGAGCCGAGAAGCTATCGAGGTTTTTGAGTGATGCAATCCCAGTTTTAGTTGTGATTTTTGTGGGGGCTTTCCGAAAAAGGTTAGAAAAGATCACTTAACTACTTGCATGCCTTAGTGAGGTTATTAACCTTAAGCCAGCTCGGAGCGGTAGCTGCAACTCAGTAGCCGAACCTGATTTCAGGAAAATTTTAGATTTTTTTCCGCGCAAAGAACAAAATAAAAAAAAGAAAAAACAATGAAAATTGCTACCATCCTCGGCCTGATCGCAGCTCTTGCTGGCTTCTCCCTCACTTCTTGCAGTGTTCTCCCAGCAGAAGCACCAGCAGCTCCTACTCCTATCGTTATCCCTGACAAGTAATCTTGTCAGCTTAAAGAAAGGTTTAAGCCGATGGTAATCCTTCGTGGATGTGGTCGTGCTCAGCCCTCAATTCCAATTCTAAAAATATGAAATTTGTTAAAATTCTTGCAGTTGCTTCATTTGCAGTTGCTTCTCTTGGCCTTAGCTCCTGCGGTTGCTGCTCTGGTGAGGCCCCCCTTCCGTCACTTCGTCGCCTTCCTAGTTTCAAGGATATTCCTGTGGGACAAGATGCTCCGGCTGCCAAGGAAGCTGCTTCAGCTGACGACTCATCTGATGAGACGAGTGAAGTGCCCGTTCAGGCGGAGAAGTAAGTCGCGAGTCTACTCGATATCTCAAGAGAGCCAGGGTGCTGCCCATGGCTCTTTTTTTGTTCAGCTTAGGCTAGGATTGGCTTTACGACATGACCTTCAACATCTGTCAGTCGATAGTGACGCCCCTGAAATCGATAAGTTAGCTTTTCGTGATTGATTCCGAGGAGGTGGAGTAGTGTCGCCTGAAAATCGTGCACGTGAACAGGATTATTGGCTACGTTGAATCCAATATCGTCTGATTCTCCATAGGTGATCCCGGGCTTTACTCCACCGCCAGCCATCCAGATGGTAAAGGCATAGGGGTGATGATCTCGGCCCCACCGAGAACGGTTGTCAAAATTCCCCTGAAGGAAGGGCGTGCGGCCAAATTCGCCTCCCCAAATTACGAGAGTTTCGTCGAGAAGTCCTCGTTGCTTCAGATCTCGAACGAGAGCTGCAGAGGGTTGGTCTGTGTCACGGCACTGGTTATAAAGTTCGGTCGTTAGAGAATTATGCTGGTCCCAACCAGCGTGCATTAATTGAACATAGCGGGTCCCTCGTTCGAGGAGTCGCCGGGTTAGCAGGCAATTGCGTGCAAAACTCCCAGGTTCATGAACTTGGGGGCCATAGAGATCGAGAGTCGATTTTGACTCACCGGAAATATCGGCTAATTCCGGGACGCTTGTTTGCATGCGATACGCCATTTCATACTGGGAGATACGAGTTTGAATCTCGGGATCACCGACAGTGTCATATTTACGCTGATTCAAATCTGCGATTCCATCGAGCATTTGGCGTCGAAGTTGAGGGCTAATTCCAGTCGGGTTATTAAGGTAGAGAACAGGGCTGCCTCCGGCACGGAGCTTTACGCCCTGGTGGCGCGAAGGAAGAAACCCGGAAGACCAATACGAGTCGTAGAATATTTGGCCACAGCTCGTCCCTTTTGATACCGAGGTCATAACCACAAAGGTTGGAAGATTTTCGTTCATCGATCCCAGACCATAAGAAAGCCATGATCCTAGCGTAGGCCGTGAGGGGAGTTGAAATCCGGAGAGGAAAAAGTTGATTGCCGGTGCATGATTTACTTGCTGAGTATGCATACTCTTGATGAAGCAAAGATCATCGGCGATTTTGGCGGTGTGAGGCATAAATGCGCTGACCGTGGCACCGGATTCACCGTGCTTCTTAAAAGGTTCGACAGGCGCCAATAATCGACGCTTTTCCGCGGCGGCGGACATGGTCGAAAAGCGCTTTCCCTTCATGTAGGATTCAGGAACCTTTTCACTGTGGAGTTTAGCGAGTTTGGGTTTGTGATCAAATAGCTCTAGGTGACTTGGGGCCCCATTTTGGAAAAGATAAACGACACGCTTTGCCTTTGGCGCAATTGCTTGAGCTGCCTCAAGGATGCGGTCTTCTGAAGCTGAGGCGTTATTATTTAGAAGGTGAATGAGAGCTGGGATGCCCAGACCTGTTGCGGCTTTCCCGAAGAAGTGGCGACGATTCGAGAGGAGTTGAGATTCAAAAATCGGATTCATGGCTATTCCTTGGTGAGAGCTTCATCCGTGTTAAGAAGCGAGAGAATGGTTGAAGTGAGGGAGGCTTGTTCAAGAGGTTTGATTTGATCTGTGATAGCAAGCTCTCCGATCGAGAGTAGTGCGGTTGCTTCTGCCGGATTTTGTTTGTAATGAATGCGAGACGCTTCATGCATGCGCCTGACAACGGTGAGTTCTCCTTTGCTTGGGTCACGAGCGGTGATCAATTTGAAAGCGGTTTTGAGGATAGAGTCTGGGCCGATTTCGTGGGCCCGGTAGGCAATTCCACGTGCCGCTTCGAGATAGAGTGGGTCATTCAAAGTTGCCAAGGCGTGAAGGGGGGAGTTTGTATTGTAGATACCGACTTCACAGCTCTCGCGCTTAGCATTGTCGAAAATCATGGGTGGTGCTGAGATTCGGCGCCAGAAAGTGTAAAGGGTACGTCTTCTCAAATTGTCGCCGGTATCCGGAGTATACTTCTTTTTACCAAAGGTCACCTCGGACCAGAGGCCCTGTGGTTGCCAGGGCTTGACTGGAGTTCCTCCGATCTGTCGGATAAGCCGTCCGGAGAGCGAAAGAGCCTGATCTCGTATCATCCAAGAAGGAAGGCGGTAGCGGGGAGCCCGCGCAAGGAGCCTGTTTTCGGGGTCTCTTTCAAGAGCAAGGGAATCAACCTTCGAGGATTGTTGATAGACTTCGCTGGTCACAATAGTTTTGATGAGCTTCTTGAAATCCCAACCAGATTGTATGAAATCGGCGGATAACCAGTCGAGAAGTTTGGGGTGAATCGGAATCTCTGATTGCACACCAAGATCTTCTGGTGATTTAATCAGGCCGATACCGAAAAGTTCCTGCCAGATCCGATTAACTGTGACTCTTGAGGTGAGAGGGTGATCTGGCGAAACCAACCAACGGGCCAGGTCGAGGCGATCGTGACTTTCTTTTTCCGGCAGTGGGGGCAGCAGCTCAGGTGTCGTGGCTTCAACTTCCTTTCCCGGCGCTTGATAAGAACCTACTGCTAGGATGTGGGTTTTTCTCCTATCCTTACGATCTTCCATAACCATGACGCGCGGAGCTCCTTTCTTGATTGTGCTAATTTGGGCTTCTAGGGAGGTGATGTCAGTGGACATGTTTTGGTATGCACTGCGAGTTGCAAGGAATGCCGTGGTCAGTCTTTGATCTTGCTCCTGACTACGTTGGCTGGGTGCTATTGTGAGTAGTTGTATGATTCTTTGGTCATCCTCCTCGAGTGAAGGCTTTGCGATGTCCGTCACAGAAATTTTAAAACGACCGATATAGTGTTGGTCATGCTGAGAATAGTGGCGAAGGGTTATTTTGAGTTGGTCTCCTTCTCGAGCTGTCAGTGGTTGACTGAGATGGAATAAAGCTGCGTGATCACGATCAATCGAAGTTCCATTGAAGACGGCCCACCCCGTCGTATTTCCGGCCTTTAGGGCGTTAGCAATTTTGTAGGAACCCTGCTCAAAAGTTGCGATGGGTCGTTCAAGATCAAGGAGCTGAATCGGCTTACCTTTGCGAATGAGGTGAGCTTCAAATCCAGTCATGACGAAGTTACCACTATCCGAGCGAGCAATGCCGCCTTTGGTCATCGAGGGATGGCGAAGAGCATCCAATCGAAGCGCAGAGATTTTTCCAATTGGAAGTGGTGCCGTGAATTGCAAGGTCGCTTTTTCGGGATTGCTCCCGGAGCTCAGGATCGATTGATCTGGGAGGTGTTCAAACTTTAATCCCAGGTCGCTCGCTATGATGGAACTCGCTCTCAGGCTTGTCCATTGCGAGTTTTGTTGGCGTTGGTCTTCTTCCCACAATTTTCGTTGGGGAGCAAGTTTAGCGGCTAGGGCCTTTTGCTTTATCTGGATTTTGGCGATCTCACTCTGAAGCGCTTTTACTTTATCGATTTGTTGTTGACTGGGGACTTCGAGAACAGGTTTGGTCTGCGGATCTCCACCACTGCCATTGACCGGGGTTTGATTAAAGAATGCTGTGAGCGAATAGTATTCTTTTTGGCTAAGCGGATCATATTTATGATCGTGACATCGGCAGCAATTAAAGGTGAGACCCATCCAAACAGTGCCGACAGTTTCCGTCATATCAAAGACGTAGTTGACGCGATTTTCCTCAGGAATTGAACCGCCCTCGCCGTTAATGGCGTGATTTCTTAGGAAACCGGTCGCAAGCTTTTGTTCCAAGGTGGCGTTAGGAAGTAGGTCGCCGGCAATTTGCCAGATGGTAAAGTCATCGTAGGGCAGATTACGATTGATCGCATCGATAACCCAATCTCGCCATGGCCACATTGTGCGCTCGCGGTCGCCTTGGAAACCGTTTGAGTCGGCGTAGCGCGCCGCATCTAGCCAGGGCCAAGCAAAACGTTCTCCGAATGCCGGGTCGGCAAGATATTTGTCAATAAGTTGTTCCCAAGCACCAGGGGATTTGTCCTCCATAAAGGTCGAAACCTCTTCGGGGGTGGGAGGTAGGCCTCGGAGATCAAATGAAAGTCGCCGAATTAGGGTTTCTTTGGAGGCACGTGGGGAAAGGTCCACTTCGAGGGTTTTCAGTTTTTGCCTTACCAAGGAATCGAGGGGGTGTGCGGAAAGGTTAGGAAGGTCTGGTTTTTTTACGGGTATGAAAGTCCAATGTTCTTCGTACTTTGCTCCTTCTTTAATCCAGTGATGAATTAGTTTTTTCTCCTCAGCGTCCAGTTTCAATAGATGATCGGGCGGAGGCATGATGTCATCTGGATCGTCGGAAGTGATGCGCTTCCAGACGAGTGAGCCTTCAGGATCGCCGGGAAGAATAGCCGACCCCGATTTTCGCTTAGCAAAGGCTCCTTCAGATGTGTCGAGTCTTAGATTTGCTTCTCGTGAGTTTGAGTCGAAACCATGGCAGCTAAAGCAATGGTCTGATAGGAGAGGCCGGATATGGCTGTTGAAGCCTATGGGGCCTCCAGTGGCAGTAGCCAAAAGGGTGGGAATGAAGAGATACTTTAACATTGAGCTAAAATCGAGGGGAGAGGCAGCTTTTCCAAATTTGAGGGGTCTTACAAATTTGCTGAGATGACCCTTGTTTTACGGTAAAGAAGTTAAGTGTCTTTCTTGAGGGAGTGGGATTAGTAGGATGGGCAAAGGGCTACTTTAAAAAATTTTCTGGAGCTTTAGGCTTGTCCATCAAGGTGTTTCTCTTTGTTTCTTAGAGTTAAGGTAACATGGGGTGGTTGCCCCAAATTGTCATTCCGGCTAATTGTCCGATCTTGGCGCCTGGAGTTCAAATATTCCAGTAATGAGGTTTGTAAGAAGCTAGAGAGGTGAGGATCGCTAATTTTGATGATTCCAGTTTTTATTTTCGAAGCTAATACGGTGAGGATCAGAATCAGCAGCGAAGTGGAAATATTATTTTGCGAAGCGTAGAGAAAAAGTAATCAGGAAGCTGGCAGCAGGTTTTTGGAGGTTTTTGGAGCAAGTAGGTCGAGGAAATCTACTAAGTGGAGGTGGAGAGGCGGAAATTGTGCGAATTTGGCAAATATTTTCGGATTTTCGGCTTATCGGGGCTGCCAATCGGATCTATACATGCTCAACGACAATATGAGTAACCTTCGACTCAAACTTCAGCGCAGTCTACTATTCGGACTTCTAGTCTGCGGAGCGCCTGCGCTTGCGCAAAATCCGGTTCTTTCAAATGAGGCCGCAGCCAGATCCGCTGATGCTCGTGATGCTGGCTCACTTTTAGAGGAGGGCGATAATGCGTATCTTGAAAATGACTATAAATTGGCCATTAGTAAATATGCGGAGGCGCTCTCGAAGCTTCCCAAAGGAGCTAAGTCGATCGTTGGCATACGAGCGACTGCCGTCCAGCGATTTTCACAGGCTTCCTTGGTGCAAGCACAGGATTTGATGAAGAAGGGCGGGGTGACGAATGCACGGGCCTTGGTCAGAGATGCCCTCACCGTTGACCCAGACAATCCCCAACTTAAGTCGTTTTTGGCTAAGATGGATGATCCGATTCGCTATGAGTCAGCCTTGACTACCGAGCATAGTGAAAATGTCGCGAGAGTTCAAAGTCTTCTCGAAGAGGGGCAGAGTTATTATAATTTGGGGCAGTTTGATCGAGCCTCCATGACTTATGAAGACATTCTACGCATCGACCAATATAACAAGGCAGCTCGTCGGGGAAAGGAGAGGGTGATTGCTGCGAAGTCAGGTTATGCGGAAGCAGCCCGAGATCAGGCACGGGCAGAGATGTTAAAGAAGGTGGACGCGAGTTGGGAGCAGAAGATTGCCTCCCAATCCGGGGCTCCGATCGTCGGGGGGGATGATTTTGGGGCGATTGACCAGAGGGCCAATATCCAAGCCAAGTTGAACAGTATCAATGTTCCTGAGGTTCGCCTGAGCGGAGCAACCCTCGATGAGGCTGTCGATTTTTTGAGAGCCGTTTCCGTGCAAGCGGACAAGATGACATTGGACGAAGCTCAAAAAGGAGTTCCCTTTCTGATCCAGTTGGGAGACGAGTCCATGCCGGAGATTCAAAAAATTCGTGCTTCGCGGATCAACCTGACCCTTCGTAATGTCTCCTTGGCCGAAGTTTTGAAGCTAATTAATGAAGCTTCCGGCACTAGTTTCCGGGTGGACGATTTTGCGGTGGTGATTAATGCCGCGGGATTTTCGGACCCCACTTTGGTTCGCCGGGAATTTCGAGTTTCACCTGATTTTTTGACAAGTGGAGCGGTCGGTAAGGTCGAAGAGAATGAGGACCCCTTTGCCGCAAATGATCAAGAAGGGGGGCTGATTGCAAAGAAGCTTTCAGCAAAAGAAAAACTCCAGGATTTTGGGGTGAGTTTCCCGGACGGGTCGAGCGCTGCATACAATTCGAATACTAACATGTTAATTGTCCGGAATACGGTGGCGAACATACAGCTTATCGAGGCGATCGTTGCTGACCTTGCAAAAAACGAGCCCTTGATCGTGACGGTGCGGACGACAATTGTAGACATTGGTCAAGATCAACTCGATGAACTTGATTTTGATACGATGCTTGGCGAATTTAATGTTGGAGCTAATGGTATTCTCTCGGGAGGAACGACGGGAACGGGCTCTCCAATTGCTGACATGATTGGGGGGCGTCCAGTCACCTCAGGAAATCGGAGCGGGCAGCTTGCTGGAACTACTGAAGGTTTGGATGCTTTGCTAAAGAGAGTGTCGCCACCGACTGCTTCAGGTGTATTATCAAGTGATGGCGCCGGAGGAGGAAGCGCGGATATTCGTCTACCGTCCACCCCGGATACTTCAGGAACAAGGGGGTCTGGAATTATTAGCCTGCGCGGGATTATCGATAATTCCGCTCACGAGATTTTAATGAGGGGGCTCTCCCAAAAGAAGGGTGTTGATGTTATGGTTCGTCCGGAAGTTGTGACTCGATCTGGTCAGAACGCGATTGTTCAGTCCGTGATAGAATTTCCTTATCCCGAAGATTTTGAGCCTCCTCAGATTCCGAATCAAGTTTCGGGTGGAGGGATCGTTACTCCCGCTACGCCAACAAATTTCACGACTCGAAATCTGGGAGTTACCCTTGAGGTTCTTCCTCAGGTTGGTCCAGATCGTAAGATTATCGAAGTTTCGGTGAATCCGGTGATTACTGACTTTGAAGGTTTCGTCAATTATGGAACTCCCATTGTTGGCTCGAGTAACACCGCAAGTATTGACTTTGTGAACCAGACGGTGGCTACCCGAAGCGTTTTCGGTGAGATCACTGCGAATGCGATTCTCAAGCCGCTTTTCAAAACAACACGCGGAAACACCAGTGTTCGGGTCGTAGACGGGCAGACCGTAGTAATGGGTGGGCTTATCAAAGAAATTCGAAAAGAAATTCACGATAAAATTCCGATTCTCGGTGAACTTCCTCTGGTCGGAAGAATCTTTCAAAGTAATGGGATTTCGGTTGAGAAACGCGCTGTGATCATTTTTGTAAATGTCGAATTGACTGATCCCGCAGGAAAACCCTACCGCGATCGTTAATGAGCACGAACATCCCCCCCCGTTCTAGCCAAGGAAAGAATAGCCTAGATTCCGACCCGTTGGGCCCGGAGAAAGAGCAGTACTCGCTCGATGAAATGATGAAGGCGCTTCGTGATAAGGAGCGTGCAAAGGAGGCCCGAGGTGAGGTGGTGACTCGCTCTGATGGCACGATTGCTCGAAAAGTGAAGCGTCGGAGACGTCGCTCGGAGCAAACAAGCGAAAATCACCCCGAGCGTGAGAAGAAGCGACTCCTCGTAAAGGTTGTTATTGGCGCTACTCTCATCCTAGTTTTATTCCTGTCCGTTTTGTTTTTGATCTTGATGCAAAATAGTAAAGGTCATCGTGACAAACTTGCACAGAGAGCTTCCGAGTGGAGTGGCGCTGAGGTTGAGTTTAGGGGATTGAAGCGAATGCCGTTTTCTGTCTCTATGAAAGAGGCTGATTTCACATGGGATCAAAGCAACTTTGTTCGAAATTTGTCCCTGAATAATATCGAAGGGCATGTCCGATTCTTGAATTATTTGGGAGTTCGGCCCAGCGGGTTGCAAATAGGGGGAAGTAAGGGGCAGCTGAGGCTCGCTATGCCATCGACCACCGGAGATGGAAGTGATCCTCTGGATGAAGAGGATTTCCCATTCGATTTTGACGAATATTACTGTAACTCACTCGATGTTTTTTTTGGATCAGACGCTCCGATTGGTTTTAGGGAGATAGATGCTATTTTCTCCTATGCTGGGGATGGTGGTTTTCAAGTGACTCTTGATGAGGGAAGTTTTCGGGCTGATGGCTGGGAAGATTTCCCGGTTTCCAAAGGGGTGATGCGTTTCAAAGACGGTGTTTTGAGCTTAAAAGCTTTGTCGCTTAAGCATCCTCCAAAGAGTGGAGTTTCTGTGGCATCTGAACTTAAATTGAGTGGAGAGGTCTTGATGGAAGCGGGGGAGAAATCGGAACTCGAAGTTTCAACAAATCAATTTCCGATGGAAGTATTAATAGGAAAGCGGCTAGCGCGCTTTTTTAGTGGTTCGGTCGTCTCATCATCCGGGAAGGTTCAATTTACGGTTGGGAACGATTACTTTGATGAGGTTGAAATTAGGCTAAAAGCAAGCGCTGCTAAGATAAAGCGACTGCCATTTTTGGTGAACCTCCATTCTTTATTTCCAAATCATAATTTGGATATTCTGGAGTTCCACGAGGGTATTAATAGTTCGCAGATCACTGGGACGGTGAGAGTGAAGCCGGAAGGTGTAGCATTGGAGAATTTTCAATGCGCTGAGAAAGGAAAGGTCTACTTAAGTGGTAGCTTGCTTATTGCAAATGATGGGAGAATTAGCGGGCGTTTTGAAATTTCCATAAATCGTTTCTATCTTTCTAGTCAGGAACGCTTCAAGTCCAGCCCTCATCTAGTAGGTTCGGATACAACCGGGGTCGTTACTTTTAGCTTTGACGTCGGTGGCACAGTTGACCGGCCCACCGATACCTTTCTTCAGGTGATTGGTGTGGATTCTAAGACCCTTCAGGTCGACGATCCAATTAACGGATCAAAGGATAAGATCTGGGAAAATCTTCTCAACCCCCTCGAAGAAAAAGTCCCCTTAGATCCAGATGTTTTAAAACCACTTAACGTCGAATAGGTTAGTTTTTTCTTCTTGGATTTGCCTCTAGCAGTTAATACTGCGTGCTGAGATGAATAACCCTTTCACTTCTAACTTTGAATCATTTGAGGGTCCGATGAGCCCGCTTGTCAAAGATTTGCATGGGGACAAGTTTGACCAATTGAAAGGGCTAATAAGTGGCGAAGAGGGTGTTCTAGTTTCTCTTCGTGCTCCCCGGGCAGGATATGGGAAGACAATGCTTCTTTCTCGGCTGCGCGAAGAAATGCGAGATGTTTCTGTGATGGTTCCTATTGATCTTTCAGCCGATTCGAGAATCAGTGAGAAAGATATTTTGGTGCGGCTTCTGGACCAGTTTACTTCTGTGCTGCCGGGTAAAGTAAATCTTACTAGATTAGATTTTAGTGTGCGTCGTATTTTGGCGAATGCCTTGATACCGCTGGTGGAATCAGGCGAGGTTCCGAGCCCAAATCGAACAGACTCGCTGCGTAGTCTGCGTGAAAGCCCAGAGCAAGTTTTTGATTTTCATAAGGATTCAGCGGCCGTTGCACAGTGGGTCCGGAATCAATTTCTGACTCTCTCGCCCCGGTTTGTATCGGTCATTGGCCAAAGGTGTGGGGGAGTGACGAGTGATTTGTCACAATGGTTTTCTGCCTTATCACAGTTCGCTATGGCGCCTGTTGAGGAACGGAATAGGAATCAGGAGTTTCTTAGTGAGATTGGTTGGCAAGGGGGTCAATTTAGGGAGGGAATCAGCTGCCATGGAGCGCTTACGTCTTTTCTGAAATTAATGACAATAACCGAGAATATTGTTCTGGTTGTTGATGAGATGGATGGCTTGTTTTGCGATAGTGAAGCGGCGCTGCGTGTTGCAAATGCACTTATTGGTCTAAGGCAGGCAGCGCCTCGTATTAAGGTGATTTTTTCAGTGAACGATGATGTTTGGGAATCTACTTTTTCCCGCAGGATTCCACTTGGTATGCAGGATCGGTTCGAAGATTCGGTAATTCGGTTGCAGCCCCTTGACGAGGGGCATGTGTCAGAGCTCTTGAGAGTTCGTTATGCTGGTGAAGTGAAGGGCCTTCGCCAAAAGCTCGACTTAAATGATGGAGATTTATATCCTAGAGCTATATTGCGAGCTGCACGCGATGTTATAGACTCGCAGACGATATCAAACAAACTTGTAGCGGAACAGCGAGAGACGCTCGATGGGAATTCATACCAAACCAAGGATATTGGTTTTGCTGAATTTCTATCGGAGAAGGTTGTTGAGACTGACTTGACGGAATCGGGAAGGCCTGATGTTCCATTTGCCAATCCGATTGTGAAGAATAAGTATCCTCCCAGAGTTGTTCGAAGGATTACGATTCCTCGTAAGTATTTAGTTGAGCGGATTCGCCAGGAAAGTGATTCTGTTCGTGTTCCTCCCGCACCACCGTTGCATACTTCATTCGAAAGTCCTTTTCGGCTTGCTGATTCTTCCAAGTTGGTGGGAGGGGAGACTGGCAGGAGCTCGACTTCGGGTCCTGCTAACGAAAATGAATTTTCTTCCAAACCTGGTGCCGATGACAGTGACAGTATCGACGAATTACTTCGTAAATTTCGCGAGAGGTAAGATGTTCATGATCTGACTATTAGTGGAAAATCTTCTGGAGGGACTCCGTCATGAGTTTTTTTATTTCCTCCGTTGAAATAGCACGATTTAGTTCGCTTTCGATACAGGTCATGGCTACGCCATCGATGCCGCAAGGGGTGATCACCTGAAATGGCGCGAGTGATGTTTTTTGAACGTTTAAGGCAAGCCCATGAAGGGTGATCCATGAGCGGACACCGACTCCCAGCGAAGCAATTTTCCGGTCTTCCACCCACACTCCGGTTTGCCCTTCTTTCCGAACCGCGGGGATGCCAAGAATTTCGAGAGAAATTATTATGGCCTCTTCCAAGTTTCTAAGATGAAGGTGAAGATCCTTTATTCGTTGGGTAAGATCGAGAATTGCATAGCACACAAGTTGACCTGGGCCATGGAAAGTTCCTTGTCCACCACGATTGATCTCAACGACTTGATGAGGGAGATGTCTGTGGACTCTCAGGCTGGATTTGTTGCGAGTCCGGCCGATCGTGTAAACAGGAGCATGTTCGAGCAACAGAATGGTGTCCCCGATTTCTTGATCCCGGCGACGTTGCACAAGATCTTCCTGAAGATCCCAAACCTCTTGAAAATCTAAATCAGCTCCAAGATCTTGAAACGTTAGGGGTTTCATCGCATTGATTTGGGTAATTTCAACCAAGCTTGGATTTCGGTAAGTGATTGGCAGTTCAGAACATCCTTTCGGCGCAGCCATCCTTTGCGAGCGAGTCGCACTCCATAGGCTAGGAATTGTAGTTGTCCGGTTGAGTGGGCATCGGGATTGATTGAGGTTAGGATGTTTTTGTCACGGGCGCGATGCCACCAACGCCAGTCCATATCGAGACGCCAAGGATTACAGTTGAGTTCAATAATTGTTTTTGTCTCAGCTGCGCAGTCGATGATTTTCTCCATGTTTACGGAATAAGGATCACGCTTAAGTAGAAGACGTCCAGTGACGTGGCCAAGCATAGTGACGTAATCATTCTCCATCGCCCTGATTAAACGGCTGGTCATTTCTTTTTCGGGGAGATTGAAAACGTTGTGGATGGAGGCGACGCAGTAGTCGAGTTCGGCGAGTAAATCATCATGGAAGTCCAATGAACCATCTTTGAGAATATCAACCTCCGAACCTGCAAGGAGAGCGAAATTTTCGAATTTGGTGTTGATTGTTCTAATCTCTTCAATCTGTTGAATAAGCCGTTTTTCGTTAAGTCCGTTGGCTTGGAAGGATGACTTGGAGTGGTCGGCAATCCCTAAATATTGAAGGCCATGGTCTTGCGCGGCAGTGGCCATCTCCTCAAGAGTGTTTTTTCCGTCGGAAGCAATAGTGTGGTTATGAAATGTCCCTCGGAGCTGGGTGAGTTTGACAAGGTCTGGGAGATTTGCGTCGCAAGCGGCTTCGATTTCACCCCGGTTTTCTCTGAGCTCTGGTGCGATCCAATCGAGGCCCAGAGCTTCGTAGATATCAATTTCCTCCCCAACTTTAGGGATCTCTCCTTCGCCAGTGAAGTCATATTCATTAAGGGATAGGCCTTTTTTCAACGCCAGTGAACGAAGGGCGACATTGTGCTCTTTGCTACCAGTGAAATACTGGAGAGCGAAAGGGAAATGGTCATTACTGACAGCTCGGAGATCACATTGAAGCCCGTTGTCTAGCCGAACCGATGCCTTTGTGTCTCCTTGAACAATGACTTCGTTAACTTCAGGGAAGTCACTGAAGAATTTAGTGAGCTCAGCAGGTTCTTTAGTGGCAACTAAGAAGTCGAGGTCGTGGAGAGTTTCTTTGGCACGACGGTAGGAGCCAGCAATGGCGGAGCGACTGACCTTAGGGTGCTCACGGAGTCGTTCGAGTAAAGTCTCTGCAAGAGGTGCCACTTCGCCGAGTCGAAAGCGGTCGGCGAATTTCGCTCGGTTTTCGATAGCGCTGAGGATCTTTTCTACAGTTTTGGATCCGAAACCTGAAAGATTGGCGATTTCCGCTCCTTGGCAAGCTTCCTTGAGTTGGGGAATCGAAGATATTCCGAGTTCGTCATAAAGGGCTTTAATTTTCTTGGGCCCGAGTCCTTGCAATTCAAAAAGCTCAAAAAGGGTTGGGGGAAATTCGGCACGGAGATTCTCGAAGTATTCCAGCTTTCCAGTCGATGCTAATTCATTTAGTTTTTGTTGAAGGGCATCACCGATTCCTTTGATTCCTTTGAGATCGTTTCTAGCAGCGCGTTCAACGATGTCGCCATCAAAGTTTTGCACCACTTCGGCACCATTTCGATAAGCCCTTGTCTTGAATGGATTTTCGCCTTTGAGCTCCAGCAAGAGGGCAATTTCCTCAAGTGTGTTTACGAGTGATTCTCGGGTGACGTCCGGCATCTTCTTTCAAGATGCTATGATGACAGCGATTTGCAAGACTAAGGCCTTCGCGAAACGGGTCGAATCTGCTACCCCTTCGCTCATGAGCACCCCGAATTTGAAGTATTACAACGCCGCCATTAACGCAGCTCAATCCGGTGATATTCCCGCAGCCCGGACCGCAATTGAATCTGCTCTCACCGAGGATCCAAACGATGTTCAGAGTTGGCAACTTTATGGTGTGGTCCTGAATGCCCTCGGAGAAACTGAAAAGGCCGAAAAAGCTGTAGCGAAAGTAAAAGAGCTAGGGGTAAGTGAAGCGGATGAATTGATCATGAAGGCGGCCGATGCGATCGGTCAGAATAAGTTTGGCGTGGCAATTACCTGTTATGAAGATGCCCTTGAGCTGGAACCCAACCGTCCAGAAGTCTATATCAGCTATGCTTTGGCGCTTATGCAAGGCAACTATCCTTCCGATGCTGAAAAGGCTGCTAATAAGGCTGTTGAAATGGCTCCAGATGATGCTTCGGCTTGGTATGCTAAAGGCCGGATTCAAAGACTGCGCGGGCATAAGGTTGAGGCGCTTGCTAGCTTAAAAAAAGCAATTGAGCTCCAGGGGACTTTGGTTCTAGCTCGTTACGAGTGTGGAATGATCCTCGCCGAAATGGGGGAGTTGGAGGCGGCCCTTGAGTGCTTTGAACAAGTGTTGGCAGACCATCCTGAGGATCAAAATGCAATTGAGGCGAAAGCTGCTATTTTGGCCAAGATGGAAGAATTAAATTCTTAGTTGATAAGGATTGCATGCCGGTGTCTGAAAGGCAGGATGCGCAAAGCATCAATAAAAGCAAAATTATGAGTCGCAAAATTTGGTTGGATGGGAAGATCGTGGACGAAGCGGATGCGAAGATATCGGTCTTTGATCACGGTTTGCTTTATGGAGATGGAATCTTCGAAGGTATTCGTTTTTATAACGGTCGGGTCTTTCGTTTGATCGAGCACATCGAACGACTGTATCTCTCGGCAAGAGCCCTCCTCCTTAAGATGCCTTGGACTCTTGAAGAGGTTTGTGAAGCGACACTCCAGACAATCCGAGCTAATGGTCTAAAAGATGGCTATATTCGTTTAGTCGTGACACGTGGTATCGGTGATCTTGGATTGAATCCTTATCTCTGCCCGACTCCATCAATGTTCATCATCGCTTCTGGTATTACCTTATATCCAGCTGAACTCTACGAGAATGGACTTGAAGTCGTGACTTGTTCGACTCGCCGGCCAACGCCAGCGAGCTTAAGCCCGCAAGTGAAATCGCTAAATTACCTGAATAACGTTATGGCTAAGGTAGAGGCTCTGAGGGCCGGAGCAAAAGAGGGTTTGATGCTAAATGAGCAAGGATACGTAGCGGAGTGTACTGGGGATAACGTCTTCATCGTAAAAAAAGACGAAGTGATAACCCCGCCGGTTTCGGATGGCAGTCTTGATGGTATTACGCGGCAGGTGATTTTTGAGCTTTGTGCCGAGTTGGGCATTACGATTCGAGAAAAGTCGATGGCCCGCTACGATGTTTACACAGCTGACGAATCGTTTTTAACGGGCACGGCGGCCGAGACTATTCCGATGGTGAAGCTTGATGAACGTGAGATCGGCGATGGCAAACCTGGACCAATTAGTCTCAAATTAATTGAAGCCTACCGACAGAAAGTTCGGTCGGAGGGAACGCTGTTTTAGGAACTCGCCAAGGTAAATTTCAGAAGTTAGACTATGGAGATGAGAATCTTCACCCTCCCATTCTTTTGTCTGGTTCAAACTGTTTTCTCAGCTCCTTTTGGTGAGCAGATTAGTGATGTTGGCATACGGCATTCCTTTCTGATCACTGGAACTAAGACTGCGATAATTGACGAAAAATGTGAAATTTCGTGGGAGGTCAATGCTAAGTCGCGTGATGGTGAAGTTCTTCCCAATGGAAATGTATTAGTGACGTTTGCAAACGAGGTGAAGGAATTCACTCGTGATTATAAGGTGGTATTTCATTATAAGTTGGCAGCTGGCAATAAGGAAATTAGTACGGCCAAACGATTGGGGAATGGTAATACCATGATTGCCGAGATGGGCGATAAACCGAGAATTCTTGAAATTACGCCCGAAGGGAAGATGGTGGTTGAAGTCCCGGTGAAGCCGGAAACCAGCAACACCCACATGCAGATCCGGATGGCTCGGAAGTTAGCGAACGGAAATTATCTTGTTCCTCATCTACTCGCATTTGCGATCAAGGAATATTCTCCGAATGGAAAGATTGTGCGAACGATTAAGACTGATTTGCCGGAGCTCGGCGGGAGACCGAAGAAGAATTGGCCCTTTACGGCAATCCTTCTCGAAGATGGCAGGATCATGGCGAATCTGACGAATGGTAATAAGACGGTTATCTTCGATAAGGAAGGTGGGGTGGACTGGATTTTTACGAGCCCCCAGTGCGCCGACCCCTGTGGCGGGCAGTTCCTTGAAAATGGAAATATTGTCGCCTGCCAGTATGGGTCCAGGGGAGATGCGATGCCTGATGCGATCGAAATTAATCCTAAAAAAGAGGTGGTTTGGCAATTTAAGGCGGCAAATTTTAGAGGGGTTCATGAAATTCATGTCCTCACTACAAATGGTAAAGCTGCTGGAGGATTACGCTAGAAATCAGTCACTCCTTCGAGGGCGGAAGCTCATGAGGAGCCGGATCGCGGCGATTGGGAGAAGCCCAATTACAGCGGCAGCGGCGGCAACCTTAAGCCCCGGGTAGATTCGAGGGCGATTCAGACGGAGCGCTCTTAGCGAATTCCTCACAACTTTATCGGCGGGAACATAGAAGGACTCCTGCACGGGAAGTTTGTCAGAACTTCCGCGGCGAGCGATCTCACCGAAACCAGTCTTTACTGGCCCAGGGCAAACGGCAAGGACACGGACGCCTTGATCGGAAAGTTCGAGGCGGAGGGCTTCACTAAAGCTGGTCACATAAGCTTTAGTTGCGGAATAAACCGCAAAGTCGGGAATTGGTAGGACGCTTGCGAGTGAGCTAATATTAAGGATCGCTCCCTTACGTTCTATGAGGCCTGGAAGAAGGGCATGAGTAAGATGAGTGAGCGCTTCCATATTAAGGCGGATCATTTGCTCGATCTTGGACCAATCAGACGACCGAAATTCTCCGTAGTCTCCCATGCCAGCGTTATTAACGAGTAAATCAGGACACAAACCTGCTTGTGACAGAGAATTGATGAGACGGTCTCTCTCCGTGTCTCGAACAAGATCGGAGGCAAAGATCTTGATCCGAAGATTGGGGAAACTGGCCACCAGGTCGGTGGCGATTTCCTCAAGAAGTTGTTCTCGCCTTGCGACGAGTATTAGAGTCTCGGCGCAAGGAGCCAGTTGGCGGGCATATTCGAGACCTAGGCCGGAGCTGGCTCCCGTGATGAGAGCACAACGGAACTCGAGCAGGGATCCTAAAGCTGGCATTTCTAACCCTGTGGAGGCTGACCTTGTTGGTTTTCGTCTACCTTAATAATCCTTAGGGGGAGACGCTGAATAAGTTCGTCATCGACAAGGATATCGACCGAGTAAACACCAGCACGAGGAAAGGTGAGGCCCTGAAATCCAACGATAAGGTGACGAGTCATAAAAGCCACGTTATCAGGTATCTGCACCGGCATGGCACCCTTGATAGGCATCTTCTCGTTGACGGGTTTGCCGTCTTCGTCGATGATTGAGATTTGCAAATCGTGGTTTCCATCGTCCTCGGGGGTGAAGCAGAAGCGCATAGCAAGTGAGCACTGAGGGTGCACAATTGGAGTGGCTTTGGCGGCAAGGGCATCAAAGGTTCCGGAGATGACCATTTTGCCTTGGTATTCGGCAGCGAAATCGCAGAGAGTAGCTACTTGTAAGTCCATAATAGTGTTTAGAAAAAGGGTGCCGGTCGTGGCACTTCCTCTAGGTGCCTTGTCATGTGGCCAAGGTAAAGGTCAAAGCCGTAATTTAGCGATCGGCTGGAGTCTCAGGTGGCTTGCGGGGAGTGTCACTTGGGATCTCTGGCTTTACCGGAATTGCTTCGGGGATAATTTCTTCACTGGGAACGGTCGGAAGAGGTGGTTTGGGAATGGGGTTATCTGCGGGAATGACTGGAATTGCCTCTGGGAGATCTGTAGGGGTTTCGGTCAGGCCTTGGGGGGGGTCGGGTATAGCTGGATTACCCGAAAGTGCTTCCTCATCCTCGACGATGATAGCTCTAGGAATATCCACTGGAATATCGTTGTTGCCCTGAGTAGCTAAAGAATGAGTGGGATCGCCCAACAGTGCTTCCTCATCTTCAACGACAATTGCCTTTGGGATCATATCTTCCGGGATAATTGGTTGACCATCCTCTTCGCTAATAATCATCGCCCGCGCTGCAGGCATCAAGTTCTCTTCAATTTCAGTTTGAAAGTTGAGGAAAAAGCGGCTCACCATTGGCGCAGCTTTTCTTCCTCCACCAACAATTTCCCCGGGCGCTCCTTCGTAAACGGCGGCGAATGCGTAGCGGGGGTTGTCATAGGGAAAAAATCCAGAGAACCATGCTAAACCTTGTTTTGGGTCGTCCTTCCACTGCGCTGTGCCAGTCTTCCCGCACATCGTTGTGAAGCCTAAATTAGCGCGTTGTCCGGTTCCATAGCTGGCGTGAACTACGTCACGCATGCCATCGTGGGTTGTTTCAAGGGCGATAGGTGAAAGGTTGAGATCGTTTCGTTTTTTGAAGGTAGGAGCTTCAATGACCCGGCCGTGGAAGTCTTGGATCTGCCTGACCAATTGTAGCTCCATAAGAACGTTACCATTGCCAATAGCTGCCATCGATTGGGCGACTTGCAGCGGAGAAGCGAGCATAAGTCCCTGACCAATGGAAAGATTAGCTGTGTCCCCATTGGTCGTGGCACGTCCCATTTTTCTCACGATATAATCAGCCGTGGGTGCATTGCCAGTGGCTTCACCGATTAGAGGAAGTCCAGTTTTCGAGCCGAAACCAAGTCGTCGAGCAACGGAAAGGAAGGCTTGGGGACCAGTTTGGATCCCAACTTGGTAAAACCAAGGATTGATCGATTTCGCAAGAGCCCGTTTGGCATCAACCCAGCCCTCGTAGCCTTCGGAGTGGTTGTGGAACCACTTTCTGCCGATTTTGATTTTGTAGGGGCAATCGAAGGTCTGATCCGGATGTATCGAGCCATTATTGATGGCTGCGAGTGCGACGACTGGTTTAAATGTGGAGGCAGGAGGATAGCTTGACTGGAAGGCACGTCCGAATAATGGCGCCGAGGGGTTATTTTGAAGTTCTTTATATCGTTCAGTTGTAATGTAAGGAATGAATTCGTTGAGGTCAAAAGTAGGGCGGGATGCCATTACTAGAACTTCGCCAGATTGGATATCAATGACTACGAAAGCGCCTCGTTTACAGTCCTCGCGTAGAACCTGTTCTGCATATCTTTGCCAATCTAGGTCTAGGGTAGTAACGACATTGCCACCAGGGCGTGGGCGTTTGATGGGCTCATTGAGGATTTTTTCTCCGTTCTTATCGAAGATCATTTTGTTCAATCCTGGTTCGCCAGTGAGCTTTTTGTCAAAAATCTGTTCGAAGCCGGATTTTCCCATGACAGACTGAAAAAGGGGGTCGCCGTCGTTGATTGGGCCGGTGGGCAAAACAGTTTTAGCTCCAACATAGCCGATCAGGTGAGCAGCGAGGCCCTTCTCCGGGTAAAATCTCTGGTAAACCGGGAGTAGGGAAAGCCCTTTAGGCATCTTGCTCTCAAGGCTCTTAGCTTTGCTTTCGCTAATGAGTTTTGAAATCCTCCGGGGAAGCCAACGGCGGTTCTTGTAGTAGGTTGCGAGCTTCGCATCACTGTAGGCCTCATTGCCATTTACGAGAGCGTTTGCTTGAGCAATTTTTGTTTGTGCCCAAGTGGCTGCAACTTTTGGGTCAACAGGTCCATTATAAGCCGTGAAATCAAGTGCAATATGATAAGCCATCTTGGTCTGGGCAAGAGGACGTCCTTCGCGATCAAGAATCAGTCCACGTGGAGCAGGGATTGCGATGGACATTGTTCGCGCTAATCCTTGGTTGAAAACCGAACCGTTTGAAGCTGCTGCTCTTTTCTCCTCTTCCACGCGGGCGTTTGATGGGGGAAGGTTAGGCTTAACTAGAAGGGGAGCCTCGGTCGTTTCCTGTGCGCTGGCGCATAAGGTGACCGAGAGGCCGATCAGAACTAGCTTTGGGAGCATGGAGATTAAATTAGGTTAATTTTGAGGGATTTACCAGTACCACTCTTCTTCATTTTCCCGGAGATTTTTAAATTCGGTGAGGCCAGTGTTCAGAGAAGACGGGGGATTACGGCTTGCCTAAAATTAAGGAAAACCTATATTTGCTCTGGTGAGAATCTTTCCGGGTCGCTCGGAATTCTGGCCAAAAACTCGTCGGGGAGTCCGCTTTTCGGTCGTTTTCAAATCAGCTTTTATAAACCGGAGGCCTTCTCAGCCAATTTTCGAACACCGTTTTGTTCGATTTGGTGACTCCGGTGCGCTTGATTTTACGGACCGAAGCTTTTCGACACTTATCGGGCCTTAGTGCCCAATCTGAACAATGTCAGAATCAAATAGAAACACGTCGTCCGAACAGTCCTCACAGGGTTCGGGTAATCAGTCAGGTAATCGCAACCGCAACCGCAACCGGAACCGGAACCGGAACCGGAACCGAAATCGAAACCGCAATCAGCAGGGTCAGGGGGATGGAAATCGTGAAGGAGGTGGCAATAATCAGCGCCGCCGAAACAATGGTGGAAATGGCGGATCTGGGTCGCGCCGCCGTTCTTCTAAACCTAAACCTCTCACTTTGTTCGAGAAGATTAAGAAATTTTTTGGGCTCTACAAGGAACCGAAGACCAACCGCTCCTCTAAAAAAGGAGCTAGGCAAGATACTCGCAAGCCTAAAGAGAACGTGCGCGACGCCTCTGGTCGGATGGGTTCAAAAGGCTCCTCCTCAGGAGGTAAAACCGCGAGGGCCCGTCAAAAGCCAAGGCCAACCCCGGATAGCTCGCAAGTCGAAGGGCAGCGTCTTTATGTTGGAAACCTTTCCTATGATGCGGCCGAACACGATCTTGAAGACCTTTTTAAAGGAGTAGGCGCGGTGCGTAAAATTGAAATTGTTTACAACCGAAATACGCATCGCTCAAAGGGTTATGGTTTCGTGGAGATGGCCCGGATTGATGAGGCTAAGCGTGCGGTTGAAGTTCTTCATGATCAGCCCTTCATGGGACGCACTCTGATTGTGAATGGTGCCAAGTCGAAGGGTGCTGTCGATGCCGATGGGGATCCAGCTCCGCAGGAAAATCCTCCGCCAAATCTTCCTGAGAACGAGGAGTAATCAGCTCAAAACTAGATTTTAGCCCGTTCGGTGTTTGCCGAACGGGCTTTTTTCCCAAACTCGCCCTGTGCTTCCTTCACGGTTTTTTCTCTGCGGGCCAACTGCTTCTGGCAAGACGGCTCTTGCGCTAGCGCTTGCCGAGGCTTGGGATGGGGAAATTGTGAATGGCGATGCCTTCCAAGTTTACCGCGGGCTTGAAATTCTAAGTGCCGCGCCTTCTGATGAAGAGCAGGCGGCTTGTCCGCACTATCTGTTTGGAGTTGTAGGTAGCACTGAATCGATGGACGCCGCCAAGTATGCGGCTTTGGCCAAACCGGTAATTGAAGAGATTGAAAGTCGTGGAAAGACCGCGATCGTCGTAGGTGGTTCGGGATTGTATCTTAAATTCCTCACACATGGAGTAGCTAAGGCGCCACCGGGAGATGAGGGGATTAGGGCGGAATTGGAAGATTGGCCTGTGGATCAGATTTATGAACGTCTAAAAGAGTTAGATCCAGATGAGGCGATGCGGCAAAATTCGCAGAATCGAAGGCACCTTTCGCGCGCACTCGAAATCTGTCTTGTGACTGGAGGAAAAGCTTCCAAACTTCGTCAAAACTTTGGGGATCCAACTTTGTTGGAGGGTTTGAAAGGGATTGTTTTGACTTGGCCGCGCGAGATGCTGGCGGAGCGAATTGCTCTAAGAACCCGTATCATGCTGAATTCTGGAGCGATTAATGAGGTCAAAGAGCTTCCTCTCGAGGCAGGAACGATCCGGCAGGCGATAGGAGTCCGCGAAATCGATGCCTATCTGAATAAGAAACTGACACTCGCTGAATGTGAGGAGCGGATCACGATCTCGACGCGACAATACGCAAAGCGGCAGCGCAATTGGTTCCGGCGGGAAAGTTGGTTGCGTTCGGTCGATGGAAGTTTGCCACTCGCTAGAAAGGTTTCAGAAATCAACCGGTGGGATTAGCCTTGATGCGTTCGTTTGTAATACGAACAACAACAGAATATAGGTTGCCATCTTGTCCCGTGCCGAGGAGGACGGAATGTTCATCCTCGGTTCGCCAGAGGTGAGATCCTAAAATGAGCCCGTCTTGGAGATCTGCTGAATTGGGGTAGGGAGCTCCTTGCACAGCATCGCCATGGAGAATTGTCAGAAGCTTGATTAGCTCGGTCCAATTGTTGCGGAGTGTTCCACTATATGCATCGAGTGAGTTTCCTTTTGTCCGAAGGGTAACTTCTTTGAGTTTGGCGTTACCATCCCAGTCGAAGTAGAGGTAACAATGGAGGCCGCCGATGGTTTGCTTTGTCTTAAAGGTGCCATTAAGCCCGACGCGGGCGATCATGGCCGCTGGAACGGATGAGACAACATTGGGGCTAGTGCTCAGTTTTTCAACAACCTCCTTGCGGCTGTCACCAAATTCGAGGGTATCGAAAGCGGCCCCTTTGGGCGCTGCTGTAGCAGTTTTATTGACGCCCCTTCTCTTTTCTTTGGGTGGATGGTTAGCCTTTAGCCATGCTTGGTCATCCGCATGAAGTTTGGTAATTGAGAAGGTCAGAATTCGTCCGCCTTTTCTGAGTGTGACTAGTTTTCCATCATTGGAAACGTAGGAGGCGTCGAAGGTTTTATCACTGGAAGCACTTTTCCATGTTCGGGCGGTAAGCGAGAAAGCTGAAAGAAAGAGGGTGGCAAGAAAAATGAAAAGGCGCATGATCTTTAATCAAGGAGATGGTGTGGAAAATTGCTAAGAGCAAACGTTTAGAGGCTAATTTTTTGAAGAGACCCTTTGGTATTGCTGATGAATTGGACCATAGCAATTCCCATTTTTAATGATCGACGATGGTTTTGGGTCGCTTGAAGCTGCAACGGGGAAATGTTTTGTCAATCTGGAGCTTTAAATGTTCGTTTTTGAATGAATGGCCGACGAATCGTAAATTGTTAACGCTCCGCAGGGTTGTTCTAACAAACTTACGATTGAATACACCTGATCTTTGTTTATTGATTAATAACCTAGCATAATGTGGCGATAAAAAAGCCGCATTCCGAAGAAGGCGGCTTTTTGAAAACTAGCGAAGAGTGGTTTCTACCACTTTTGGGAGCGTGAGTGTCTGAAGTAACTTTCGAAACCAAGCTCAGGTGGGAACTCAGAAAGTCCATCGCGAGGATTCATTTCGATCCGGGCGTCATTACCACAGCGAGTGTAAGGTGGCTTGAAAGTGCCGTGGTGGGTTGGGCTGTGGAAGGTCACAAGTTCGTATACACCGTAGCCGATGCGATTGAGAGCACGACGTGAGCCATCGACGATCCCATGAGCCCATCCTGACCTGCGGCCTTCTGTTTCAGATTTCCGCACCATTTGCTCGGGAATCTCGGTGACTCCGTAGAGGATGTTTGCGACAGCCCGGCCGAGCTTACGCGAAGAACTGTATTTGGTTCCCGGAGGGGCTTGGATATCAGCTTGTGCGGGAATGGCAAAGCCAATGGTGAGTGTGATCAGTAGGAGCTTTCTCATTACGAAGAGCATTCCACCGAAGAACTCGAAGCTTGGCAATGGAAAATTGGCGGTTGGAGCGAAAAATCTTTCAATCTCAATGTGGGAGGGCAGTTGAGGGATTTGGAGTTCGCTTGGAAGAGTAAAGCTTAGGGGAATTGTTTTGCCAGTATCACAGAGAATTGAGGAGAAATTTTACGTTCCAGAAAAAAACTCCAAGGGCGAAACCAACCAGAACATGGAATGTCACTCTCTGCTCTCGGCTTCCTCAAGGCTTCTCGTCTGTGACAGAGTGGAAGCCTTGAAAAAATTCCTTTGCCAAATCTCGACTTAATCCAGCACTTCACTAGGGTTCGTCCCGTAGTTATGAAGGTTCGCTTCAAGATATCCAGCTTTTCGAAGTGTTTGCTCGCTGTTTTATGTTTCTTGACTGGAATAACCCAGGGTCGGGAAAGTTACATTGCGGTGGAATCTTACAGTGGGAAGATCGTGCTGGAGCTGAATGCTGACAAAAGAAGGCCGGTAGCTAGTTTGACTAAAATGGCCACCGCGATGGTGGTTTTGGATTGGGCCAAATTGAGTGGAACAAGCATGGCAGAGATTGCTATTGTGCCTCAGGGGACCTCGTTAATCGGTGGGTTCAATCCAATGGGGCTTATTCCGGGAGATCGGATTTCGTTGAGAGAGGCAATGTATTCTATGCTTTTGGGTTCCGACAATGTGGCTGCAGCCACCTTGGCGGACCATGCGGGACGCTCGATTCAGAGCCGTTCCGGGGGATTGTCACCCGAGGCGGCTTTTGTGACCGAAATGAACAATCTTGCCCGTGGGCTTGGGATGCAGCAGACTCGCTTTGTTAATCCACATGGGATGGATGGAAATCGATCACAGGGTATTTCTACTGCTCGCGATATGGCACGTTTAGCTATTTACGCGATGCGTAATCCAGGTTTCCAGTTCTATGTAAAACAGACAGACCGGATCATTTCATCTTTTCGAGTGAATCAAAGGCGGTCTTTTAAGGTTCGCAATACTCACGCAATGATCGGTCGGGGGAATGTAAATGGAATTCAGGGCGGAAGTACGGCGCAAGCAGGGCCATGTGCGGCAACAAGTTCGGAAAAAAAGCCCATCGTCCGCAAACTTCCCACCGGAGGGACTCAGCTGACGGGACGTCGTCTGATTACCATTGCGCTTGGGAGTCCGGATCGATGGGGAATCACGCAAACCTTGATCAATCAGGGGTGGGCTGCCTATGACACCTGGCAGCTGCAAGGGCGACCTGTCCAGGAGGCACGCGAGCTGCTCATTGTTCCTAAGCCCCAATAACTCAAAAAACTTTCACACACACATTAAATTATGAGAATTGGAATTCTTAATTGCGGGGGCGACTGCCCAGGGCTGAATGCCGTCATTCACGGAGTTGTTGGTGCTGCGGCTTCTAAAGGCTGGGAAACCATCGGTTTTAGAGATGGCTTTGAAGGACTTCTTCCTCCGGGGGATTTCACCTTCCTTAATCCAAAGGATACTGAGGGGATCCTCAAGCAGGGGGGCACAATCCTTGGTACGACTAATAAGGGGAACTTTGCGGCAAAGATTGGTGAGGGCGATATTGCCCGGGTCCCTCAGGAAATTGTTGATCGAGCTAAGAAGACCCTGGATCAACTCGAAATTGGAGCACTCGTGGTAGTCGGCGGTGATGGATCATTGACGACTGCAAATCAACTTTACGAGCAAGGCTGGCCTATTATCGGGGTGCCTAAAACAATCGATAACGATCTAAAGGCTACCTCAATGACCTTCGGTTTTGATAGTGCGGTAAGCACAGTGGTAGATGGCCTCGATCGACTTCACACGACGGCTCAAAGCCACAAACGTGTCATGGTTCTGGAGGTCATGGGTCGTCACGCTGGTTGGATCGCTTTGTGGGGCGGTATGGCTGGAGCGGCCAATGTCATTCTGCTCCCTGAGATTGCCTTTACTTACGAAAAAGTGGCAGAGCACCTCAAGAGGCGCGAAGCAATGGGTTACACAAGTTCGCTGGTGGTCGTGGCCGAGGGCGCCAAAAATCCCGACGGACATCTGGCAACTGTAGATGACAACCGTGGAGGTGAAGTCCGTCTGGGAGGTATCGGTGAGCAGGTGGCCAACAAAATTAGCGAGCTGACTGGCAAAGAGACTCGGTGCACGACTTTGGGACACATCCAACGGGGCGGAACGCCGACGCCACTTGACCGCATTTTGGGAATTCGTTTTGGCGTAATGGCTGCACAACTTGCCGGAGAAGGTAAGTTCGGTCAAATGGTAAGTTACCACAGCTATCACGTTGGTTCGGTTCCTATTAAAGAGGCTGTTGAAGAGCTCCGGCTCGTTGAATCCGACACTGAAGTTGTTAAAGCTGCCCGGGCAGTTGGCGTGTGTTTTGGCGACTAATTTTTGAAATACTGATATGAACCAACTTCTTGACCTTCTCAGGCGCAACGCGCGCCAGTCCGATGCTGATTTGGCAGCCCAGATATCCTCCTCGGAAGAGGCGGTAGCGTCTCAGATTGCGGCCTGGGAGGAGGATGGGACGATCCGCGGTTATCGTGCTATGATCGACCCTGCGCTCGATGGTGATGATGATGTGACTGCTTTTATCGAAGTTAGACTCACTCCAGAACGTGGGGGAGGATTTGATCGTCTCGCTCGCCGGATTTCCCGCTTCGAGCAGATAACTAGCTGTTATCTGATTAGTGGTGGATACGATTTGCTCGTAATGGTCGAAGGAAAGGATCTCTTATCGGTGGCAGCCTTTGTCTCCGAGAAGCTCAGTACGATCGAGGGCGTCATTTCGACGGCAACTCACTTCAGGTTGAAATCATACAAAGAGAAGGGGTTCAACTTCGGTGAAAACTCAGGTGCATCTCGTCTTCCAGTTGCTCCCTAGCAAAAATTGCGATGGATATTGATTCGAAATTGGCAACTCACTTGCAAACCATTCCTCGCTCGGGAATCCGGGACTTTTTCGAGCTGGTGATAGGGCGCGATGATGTCATTTCTCTGGGGGTTGGAGAGCCCGACTTTGCGACGCCTTGGTCGATTCGGGAGGCAGCTATTTACTCGCTGGAGAAAGGGGAGACGAGTTACACCTCTAATTTGGGCCTCCTCAGCTTAAGGGAAAAAATTTCGGAATATGTGGATGATTTTTTTCATGTGTCTTACGACGCTCAATCTGAGGTGCTCATTACGGTAGGGGTTTCCGAGGCACTGGATCTTGCACTGCGAGCCCTTCTAAATCCCGGTGACGAAGTGATTTATCACGAACCGTGCTACGTATCTTACTCTCCGAGTATTGTCATGGCGTATGGTGTTGCGGTGCCAGTTGCGACGACGAAGGAAGATGGTTTTTCTCTGAAACCGAATGCTCTAGCTGCTGCAATCACGTCAAAGACGAAGATTGTGATGCTGAATTTCCCTACGAATCCGACGGGCGCGGTTGCTTCCAAGGAAGATCTGGAGGGGATCGCCAAGCTTTGCGTGAAGCACGATCTTATCGTCCTAAGTGATGAGATTTACAGCGAACTTCGTTACGATGAAGAAGAGCATGTGAGCATTGCTACTTTACCGGGCATGCGCGACCGAACGATTCTCCTTCATGGGTTTTCCAAAGCTTTTGCGATGACGGGATTTCGGCTCGGTTACGCCTGTGCGCCTGCCCCGCTGATCGAGGCGATGATGAAAATTCATCAATATGGAATTCTATGTGCGCCAATTACGAGCCAAGCAGCTGCACTTGAAGCTTTAAGTGGTGGTCACGATTTATACGCCCCAATGAAGAATGAATATCACCAAAGGCGTGACTTTTTGGTGGGTAGACTTAACGGAATGGGAATCGATTGCCATTGTCCAGGCGGCGCCTTTTACGTATTTCCTGATATCCGCAAGTTTGGATTATCGAGTAAGGATTTCGCTCTGGGACTCCTCGAGGCGGAGCAGGTTGCAGCTGTGCCGGGTGACGCATTTGGGGAATCGGGGGAAGGGTTCCTGCGTTGTTGCTACGCAACTGGCATGGACGATTTGAAAGCTGCGATGGATGCGATGGAGCGATACATTGGAACGCTGTCCTGAGGCATGAAAGATCAATTGAAGATTTGGCGAGAAGACCGGACCTTGGCGTATGTCGTGCCGTTTGCGGTCTTTATGATTTTCAATCTGATTTATCAATTTGTGGGGGACGCGATGCTTTGGGAGCATGATCGTGCACCTTGGTATCGCCACTGGCCGGATCAACTTTTTTATCCCATCCAGACCGTTGCATGTTTAGGGGTTTTGGCGTTTTTCTGGAAACACTACGAGTTTCAATGGAGTAGGAAAATTTGGGTTGGAGCCTTAGCGGGTTTTATTGGAATCGGGTTTTGGCTCCTTCCCACGACTCTTTATGATTGGTTAGGAATGACAGGAAAGCCTGATGGTTTTTTTGAGAAACTGACTGGTCTTGCCCCACGAAGAGAAGGGTTTGATCCAGGAGTCTTTGAAAACCCAGCAGCCTATTGGACCTCTCTGATTCTCCGGATGGTCCGGGCGGTAATTGTGGTAGCTTTGGTGGAAGAGATTTTCTGGCGAGGATTCTTGATGCGTTTTCTTTTGGATATGGACGGCGACTATTGGAAGGTGCCTTTTGGGAAGCCGGCCAAGATCTCCTTCGTGGTGGTGACTTTGGTGTTTGTATTGGCGCATGCTCCCATAGATTATGCGGGCGCAATCGTTTATGGATCGCTGACTTATGCCGTTGCCGTCTACACCAAAAGTCTTCTTGCATGCGTTGTGATGCATGGGGTGGCGAATGCCACCATGGGAGTTTATGCCCTGTATTTTGGTAAGCTAGGGCTTTGGTAGACTGTAGGTTTAAGATTGGCCAATTTGTTTAAATCAGGCAACTTGCTCACTGTGTCTGACACCTCCTCTCGTGAATTGTCTATTGAAGCCGTGCGCCTGAAGCTTGGTTTTGAAAAGGACGAGTGCCTTGAGGATGGTCTTTCCAGGTGGCGCAAAGTTGAAATTCGTCTGTATTGGATGGCGAAAAGTGCAACAAGTTCAGCGGCGAAGGCTAGCTTCGAACGCGATCTTGTCGAGTTGCGGGGTTTGATTAATGTGGTAGAAGCAGAGCTAGCCAAGAAGGAGGTTCCGCAGATTTTTCCTGTTCGGCGAGCGGTTTCGCTTCCCGCAAAGGTTTCTAAAAAATGGAAAGGGAGATTTGTAATATTTGCTCTCATGTTTGCGCTACTAAGTGGAGGTGGGTATTACACCTACCGGGGTGGGTTTTCTGAATTAAGAAATCGACCAAAACACGAGGTGAATCTTGAAAGTCTCCAGGAAGATTTTGTGATCTCGATTGAGAAGCGTCGGTGGAATGAAGCCCGCAATTTCATCAAACTTCTCAAGGACGCTGGCGCGACTGAGGTGGTGGTCCAAGAGTCTCTTGCAGAAATTGAAAAAGGTCGTAACGAGGAAAAGGGCCAGCAAATTGCCTTCTTAATCTCGAATGCACAGTCAGCTCAGGAAGCTGGCCAGCTACCGGAAGCTGAAATTTTTTGTCAGGAAGTTGAAATTTTGCAGCCTGGGCACCCCATCGTTTCCTCGATTCGGGAATCGATTCGTAAGAGTAAGCTCGAAGTTCGCAGGGAGTTAATCATTGGCGAGATTGAAAAGGCGGTAGATTCGGAAGATTGGGAGATTGCAAAAAGCAAATTGGCGATGCTTAGAAAAGCTGATCCTAAATTTGATCGAATCCCCTCCCTTGAGGTGACTTTGAAGATGGCTCAGGAAGAGGAAATCGAGCGGAAGAAGAAGGCGGCGGGTTTGGTAGCGAAAGTGAGATCCTTGGATGAGGGGACCTATTCTCCAGAGGTTATTGCTCTTCTCGAGAAAGCTGTGCGACTCGATCCTTCCGAAGAAAACCGCGCGCTTTATAAGAAAATGGCGTCCTACGGAAAAATGGTCAAAGTCCCTGAGGATCATAAAACGATTTCAGCAGCTCTAGAGGTTGCCAAGAAAAACGATCGTGTTTTTATTTCAAAGGGGATCTATCACGAGTCGCTGATAGTGCCCAATGGAGTGCAAATCATCGGGGAAGGTCGGGTGGACACCATTATTGAATGCCCTGCTGAGATTGGGGCGGTTATTACTGTCCCCGCAGACGTAAGTGAAGTTCGCATGGTATCTTTGACCTTACGTCACTCGAGTTTAGTGAATGACGATGAGCGATCGCCAGTCGTGGCTGTTGATGGTGGATCTATCGAAGGCGAGGATCTCTTGGTTATCCGTGCTAGTGGGCATGGCATTGCTATTTTGAATGGTGGTAAAGCCTCTTTGTCGTTATGCGAAATTTCTGATTCTGGTTGGGACGGAATTTCAGTGACGGGTGAGGGCTCCAGTGCCGATCTGTCCAGTGTCACCTGCGAAAAAAATCTGCATCATGGAATCGATTTTTGGGACGGAGCAAGTGGCTCGATAAAAAGCTCAATTTTAACCGCCAATGGACGAAACGGGCTTTTTGCGATTGAACCATTAGCGGCTATCAGTGTGCAGACTACCCGAAGCGAAAAGAATCGAGAAGTGGGATTCTATTTCTCAGGGGCGAATGGAGTTAACATCGTGAACTGCCATGTACGTGAGAATTTTCTTGGAGGAATCCTCTTTGATCAAGGGAGTAAGGCAGTTTCGCTTAAGGGGAATAAGATCACCAAGAATGGAGAAGTTGGACTTGTCTTTGAGATGGGAGTCGAAGTCGTTAGGGAGATTGAAAATAAGGTCGAGGGAAACCTTGGTAAGCAAATTTGGCGTGGCGCAGTTTTTCCGACTTCAAGTGGAGAAGACACGGTGTCACCCCCGCCCCCTCCTCCTCCCTTAGAGGTGGAAGAGTCAGATAAATAGCTTTGGCCTACGGGCGAAGAACCATGGAGTTTGAAAAGCCGAGGTAGGCTGCAATGCTTCCAAGGAAAATGACGAGAAAATAAATTGCGACTGGAGGAAGAGCCTTACGTTTGATCAAGGCGATGGATCCCCCCAGCGCGAGGAGAATCACGAGTTTACTAATCATCCAGACGGGGAAGCCTAGTTTCAACTTGGCCTGCATCCCAAATCCACTGACTAAAATTAGGAGAAGTCCGATCCCGTGAATCATTGCAGGCAGACGGAAAGATGCAGGTTTCTTCGGGTCGGAAGTCATGAGGGAGCCAATCCCAAGAAAGAGGACGATGAGTCCCACGAAGTGGATAATTTTGTAGATGCCGGGGTCCATGATGTGAATCGTAATGTTATGCAGATGCTTGTTCCTTCAATTGAGGAATCGCGGAAAGAAGTTTACGGGTGTATTCATCCTTGGGGTTTAAGAAGACCTCGTTGGCCTCACCATATTCGACTATTTTTCCAGAATACATTACGGCGATGTTGTCCGCAATGTAGTGAACCACTGATAGATCATGTGAGATGAAAATCATGGTGAGTTCAAGTTTGTCGCGAAGGTCAAGAAGGAGGTTGAGAATCTGGGACTGAATGGAAACATCAAGAGCGGAAACCGGCTCATCGGCGATAATCAATTTTGGCTCCGGCGCGAGTGCACGAGCGATTGCGATCCGTTGTCTTTGCCCACCGGAGAACTCGTGCGGATATTTTTTCATGAACCTCGGATCAAGTCCAACCGTAGTCATGAGCTCGACCACTTTCGAGGTCAGGGTTTTATCCTTTTTTAGTTCGGGATGACGCTGGCAAAGTGCTTCGGCGAGAGTGGAAAAGACAGTCATGCGTGGATTTAGCGATGCATAAGGGTCCTGAAAAATCATCTGAAAATCGAGGCGTCTGTTCCTTATTTCCTTTTTTGGAAGCGAGGTGAGCTCTTCGCCATTGAGAGTGACTGTTCCGCTAGTGGCGGGTTGAAGTTGCATTACGGTCCGAGAGAGAGTCGATTTTCCACACCCGGATTCGCCGACCAAGCCAAGGATTTCACCTTGCCCAATCTCAAGGGAAACTCCGTCGACTGCTTTGATGGTTTCCGTTTGCCTAGAAATCAAGCCGCCGCCCCGGACGGGGAAATGGGTGCTGAGGTTTTGCAGCTTTAAAAACGACACCCCAGTAAGTTGGCTGTTTCCGCAAAAAATTCAAGAACTAGGAACACGACTTCCCGGGAAGCTGGCGATACCCCATCATGAAATATTCGTATCCGGACCAAATGTTGAAAAATGTTGCCATGATCGTAGGGAAGATAAGGTCGATATGGTCGAATTTCAACATGATCCAGCCCAGTGCGATCATTTGAGTCACAGTGCAAACTTTTCCTGTCCAATGGGGTTCGATCGGAACTTTCTTGTTGATACGATAGAGAATTAAGATTCCTCCGATGATTTCGAGATCCCGGACGATCACGAGAACGATGAACCAAATGGGGAGGTGCCAATCAGTTCCCCAATTCACAAAGGTGGCGGTGATGAGGCCGGTCATGAGGAGAGCCTTGTCCGTCAGCGGGTCAAGTATTGCGCCCGTGATTGATTTCTGGTTAAAATTTCGGGCGATCCAGCCGTCGAGCCCGTCGAGAGCCGAGGCTAAGGTGTAGACGGCAACCGCGAGCCAACGCAGTGATTCCTCTCCTGAACCTGCATCAACTGATTGCCCATATTTGACCGCAATCCAGGCAAAGACCGGAATTAGGGCGAGGCGAAGAAGGGTGATGACGGTGGCGAGAGTCACAGAGCTGTTCCTTTTTAGTGGACAATCGTGGCCTCGGCAATTGAAACGGAGCGTGACCGCAAGCGAATTGAAAGAGGTCCTCGATGAGGCCGGCGTAATTCCCTCCAAAAAGTTGGGGCAAAATTTCCTCGTCGATCAGAATACCGCCGAGTGGATTGTGGCCCAGTTAAATCTTGAACCAGAGGATACCATTGTTGAAGTGGGGCCTGGAACTGGAGCTCTTACGGAGCATGTCGTAGGGAAAGTGGCACGGGTAATCCTAGTGGAGTATGATCGGAGGCTCGCAGAGTATTTAATCAAAAAATTCGCTAATCGTCCGGAGGTTAAAGTGATCAATCATGATGCGGTTCGAATCGATGTGCGGCCATTTTTTGCTTACAAAAATGTAAAGCTCCTTGGCAATTTGCCCTATTCAGCTGGAGGGGCGATTCTGCGGAATTTCCTAAAGGGCCCATCCCCATTCAAGCGAGCGGTGCTCATGTTGCAAAAGGAGATGATTGATCGGATCTTGGCTGGATCGCGTTGTAAAGATTATGGCGTTTTAACTCTTCGAATGCAGTGCGAGTGGCAGGGAGCGCCAGTTAAAGTCGTCCCTCCCAGTTGTTTCATCCCACGCCCCATGGTCGACTCAACTGTGATGACTTTGGTCCCACGGCAGGCGGAGTTGCCAGTTCACGACCGGCGATTATTTGATGAACTCGTGAGGCGCGGTTTTGCCCAACGTCGAAAACAGTTACGTAAAAATCTTCCCGACGATGTCGATTGGGGAAAGGTTTGTGAGAAGCTGAAGTTTTCACCGACCGCACGGGCCGAGGAGTTGAGTCTTGATGATTGGGTGGCTTTGACCCGAGAAGTGGACCCGTTTTTTGAAAAAGAAGAAGGGCAGGGGGATGATGAAATGTTGGCTGTTGTTGATGAGGACGATAATGTTGTAGGAAGCGAGCGGCGGGACATCATTCATCGTGATGGACTGAAGCATCGTGCGGTGCACATTTTTGTTCTGAATCAAAAGGGGGAGATTTTTTTACAGAAGCGCTCTCGTTTAAAAGACAAGTGTCCGGGCTTGTGGGATTCAAGCGCGGCTGGGCATGTAGACGCAGGGGAAGAATATGAAAACTGTGCAGCTCGTGAATTGCAGGAGGAACTTGGCCTCACTAATGATGATGTGCGTGAGGTGGGAAAGCTGGGGGCTCATGCCAATACAGGGTGGGAGCATGTAAGACTTTACGCGACTTTGGCGAAGGGGAAGATTCGGTTTCCATGCGTGGAGATTGAATATGGGGAGTGGTTCACGATGTTGCAAATCAACGACTGGGTGGAGGCTGTGCCGGAGGATTTTGCACCCGGATTTATAGCGTGTTGGAAAGTGTGGAAGGAAGCTAATCAAGGACGCTTTGAAGATGGTGAGTGAAGTAGAAGTTAGGCCGGGTAAGAGTCTGGGGATCGTCGGCCGAAACGGATCGGGAAAGACAACTCTTGCTTCCAAATTAGCTGAGGAAAACGGGGCAACTTTGGTTTCGTTCGAGCTCGAGAACGAGCTTCTGGAGCGTGAAATTCGGGAGGATGACAGTGAGTTTTTGAATCGGATTGATTTTGGGCGTTCGGTAAGGGAGTTGATCGAAGAAGTTTGTCTCGACGCAAAAAAGCTGAAAGAGATTGCGGAGAGGTTAGGGCTTTCGCAAATTCTTGAGCAGGGTTTTTTGACCTTATCGACTGGTGAGCGGCGGCGACTCATGCTGGCACGAGCTTTGGTGAAAAATCCAAAGCTTCTCGTGCTTGATGAACCCTTCGACGGCCTTGATCAGGCCTTTCGGCAACCTTTGCGAGATTTGCTGGAAGGGCGTGATCTGGTTTTAGTTGTAAATCGTTTGAGTGACCTAGAAGGCTTGGTTGATGATGTTTGTTGTATTGAGGACGGAGCGGTGATTTTAAATGGATCACTTGAAGAAGTCTTCAAAAACGAAGCATTCCAGCAGTTAATGGGGCTTAATGATAGAGAACTGGTTTTACCTAAAGGGAGGCCAATTAGTCCATCTTCGGGAGCTTTGGTTTCTATGAAACAAGTGACGGTAGTTCATGGAGGGAGGGAAATCATTTCGGATTTCGATTGGTTGGTTGAGAGGGGGCAGAATTGGAAGATTTCCGGTCCCAATGGTTGTGGGAAATCGACGCTCGTGAATCTTGTCACTGGTGATCATCCACAATGCTATTCGAATGATGTGACCGTGATGGGATCACGCCGTGGATTGGGTGAATCTATTTGGGACGTTAAGCGCCACGTTGGAATCATTTCGCCATCACTTCATCAACAGCACCGAGTGAGTTTTAGTGCCCTACAAATCGTGGCCTCAGGGTTCTTCGATAGCGTTGGTCTTTATCAAGAAGTTAGTCCAGAGCATTGGCGTATAGCAGGGGAATGGCTTGGATTGGTGGGGATGACCCCGTGGGCGGATCGGCCGTTTCGATCTCTCAGCTACGGTCAGCAGCGCCTTCTTTTGGTCGCTAGAGCATTGGTGAAACGTCCTCCGCTGCTTGTCCTCGATGAGCCTTGTCAGGGACTAGATCCGATGAATCGATCCCTAGTTTTAGGTGTAATTGATCGGATTGCGTCGACGAAGTTGACCCAGATTCTCTATATCACCCATGAGCCAGAGGATCGATTAGAGTGCATTACCCATGAATTAAAGTATGTCGACCAGGGCTGGCTCATTAAGAATGTAATGAGTTCGGACTTATCGAGCTAGATCAAGCGGTAAGGATATTGAGTTGATATCAACTCTGCTTTTGTCTTGAGAAATTCTGTCGCCTGACAACGATTTGGGGTGACCTTTCGAATCATAATTTCCTGCCTTTTGTTTTCTGGGCTTTCGCAAGCCCAGCAATACTCGGCAGTCAATGAAGTCGCACCAATGGTTCCTCGAGAATTTCGGGCGGCTTGGGTTGCTTGTGTTTACAATATTGATTGGCCTTCGCGAAAAGGAATGGGTGCGGGTGCCCAGCAGGCTGAGATGAAAGCGATGCTGGACCGAATGGCATCGATGAAAATGAACGCGATTATTTTTCAGGTAAGACCTAATGCTGATGCCGTCTATCAATCTCGACTCGAGCCTTGGAGTCACTGGATCAGTGGGACTCAAGGGATCTCTCCGGGTTATGATCCATTGGCATATTGTATCCAGCAGGCACATGCCCGAGGAATAGAGGTTCATGCTTGGTTTAATCCATTCCGTGCGCTGCCTAACAGTAAGATTCCCACCGCAAGGAACCATGTTATCAAGACTCACCCCTCGGTGATTCGCGACTTCAAAAATTACAAATGGATGGATCCTTCTAATGCTTTTACCCAGCAACGAGCGCTCTCGGTAATTTTGGATGTGGTCAATCGATACGATGTTGATGGCATTCACATCGACGACTATTTTTATCCATATCCCGACGTTGATTCGCAAGGGCGTGCGAAACCGATCTTTCCGGATGGCAAGACCCCAGCAGCTCGTCGAGCGGCGTCGGATGGATTTGTGAAGGCCATGTATTCCAAGGTGAAGGCCAAGAAACCGTGGGTTCGCGTTGGGATTAGCCCATTTGGAATTTGGCGTCCGGGAGTTCCGGCGGGAACTACAGCAACAATTGATGCTTATCATCATCTGGCGGCTGATTCACGTAAGTGGTTGCAGCAAGGTTGGTGCGATTATTTATCTCCTCAACTTTATTGGCGAATTAAGGGCCCTCAGAGCTTTAGTCGCCTAATCGCTTGGTGGCGATCACAGGGGACTCGCCCGGTTTGGCCTGGAATTGCCTCAGCTCGGATTAATTCAAGTGAAGATCCTGGGCGCGGGGCTAGCGAGATTGCCAATCAAGTTTCCCTTACTCGGACGGTTGGTAAGAATTATGTGGGGCACGTTTTTTGGAGTATGAAATCTCTAATGACGAACAAAGGAGGAATTAGTAACGAGCTCGTGAGAAATTTTTATCAGGAGCCCGCTTTGGTTCCTCCAATGCCCTGGTCGAGCAGAAATCTTCCACAAACCCCGAACGTCTCAGCAAAAGGATCAAATGGGAATCTCGATCTTGTTTGGCGGTTGGTGCCAGGTTGCTCGCAATATGCGATTCAGGCCCGAATCGGGCGGACATGGCGATTAATTACGGTCGTCCGTGGGACAAAGGTGACCCTCAAAGGGTTGCCCGATGCGATCGCAGTGAGTGCAGTGGACCGTTATGGTAACACGAGTAATCCACGCGTTTTGGCACGACCTTAGCTCTTAGCTTTGAGGCATCGTGTAGTCGAGATACTGCGACAATTTTCGGCGGAGATCGCGGCGCTGTATGATAGCGTCGATTAATCCGTGATCGAGCATGAATTCAGCGGTTTGGAAGCCGGGAGGCAGATCTTGGTGAGTCGTTTCCTTGACCACACGCGGTCCGGCAAATCCGATCATACACTTAGGCTCGGCAATGTTGATGTCGCCAATCGTTGCATAAGATGCAGTCACTCCACCGGTGGTTGGATGAGTGAAGATGGAAATGTAGGGAAGCTTCGCCTCGGAATGAAGAGCGAGCGCTCCGCAGGTTTTAGCCATCTGCATTAGGGAGAGCATACCTTCCTGCATGCGTGCTCCTGATGATGATGAAAAGATCAAGATGGCACGTTTTTCGGCCGTGGCTTGTTCGATGGCACGCGTGATTTTTTCGCCCACTACCGAACCCATAGAGCCGGCAAAGAACTTAAAATCCATCACTGCTACCATAACGGGATTACCTCCGATTTTCATTTTCCCAGTGACCACAGCATCTTTGAGTCCGGTCTTGGTTCGAAGGAGTTCGGTTTTTTGAGAATAGTGGGAAAAGCCAAGTGGGTTCGTAGAAATGAGATCAGTTTCAGTTTCCTCAAATGTGTCTTCGTCGGCAATGAGCTTGAAGCGGTCGTAGGCGCCCATGAGGAAGTGGTGGGAACAATTGGTGCAAACAAGGTCGTTCTGCTTGAGGTCCAAGGTGTGCAGTAATTCCCCACAATCGGGGCACTTGGTCCAGAGATCGTCAGGAAGGTTGTCTCTTCCCTTTGAAGCGCGCTTGAGCCGTGGTTTGTCAAAGATGCCCATGGGTTGGTAGCATAGGATGGAATTTCCGCGGGAGAAAGAGCAATTTATGAGGTCATCGAATGACTTTGGCTTGTTGGTATGTCAAATTCTTCCTTGCTTGGTGCTCGGCGAGAACCGAGAGGTGCAAATGATTCAAAGGGATTTCCCCATTTTTGTCCTCAAATAGGCCAAGGAGCTTATGGGTTTAGAGCGAAGTGAGGGAGGAAAAAAACCAAATGCAGGGGGACAGAAACGATGAGCCTATTTTCCCTCTGGCATCACCGGAAGGAGTTCAAGAAGCATTTGGTAGCGGTTGCCATCAAAGTCGCGTTCATCGGCCATCATGGCCTCGATTTCATCAGCCAGACAAAAGGCGAGCATCTCTTTGGCCTCTTCCTCCTCGATATCCGGCTCGGTGAGGATGCGGTCGAATGCCTCTCGCACATAAGGGGTTTCGGGCGAGTTCAATTGTTCCTCGACGGCGGGAAGGAGTTTCTCGACAGCTTCATCCATGAGGGGAGGTTAAACAAAAAAAGACGACTCCGTGAAGAGCCGCCTTTTGAAAGTGTGAGAAGAAAAATGAAGGTTTCTAATCTTGGGCCCGGGTGGGCTTCTTGGCCCGACGCACGGTGCCGAAACGCTTCTGGAACTTGTCGATGCGACCCTCGGTATCCACAAAGGTGCTCTGACCAGTGAAGAAGGGGTGCGAATCGGCCGTGAGGCCCATCGAAATTACGAAATGTTCAACACCATCGATCTCTTCGGTCTTGTCAGACTTGGCGGTGGATCGGGTGATGTAACGGTGACCAGAGGTCATGTCTTGGAAGATTACGGGATGGTAATCGGGATGGATGTCTTTTTTCATGGGATGCCCTTAAAGTTCGGGGTGCGACGTTTCCGACGCCGCGCGGGCGGGGTTTAGCCGGAAAAAGCGC
>JAKMGP010000110.1 GCA_022424905.1 Akkermansiaceae bacterium
AGCTTCAAAGAGTAAAGCCAAAGAAGGACACTTTCAGGCTTGTGGTGTGCCGCATAAACACCGGTAGCGATATCGGGATCAGAATCAACCCACCTTAAAAATTCAGCGGGTAGCGATTTACCAGCAACCTCCAATCTTTCTAGAGCCTGTCCTTTTGCGTGGCTAAAAAAGGCGGCCCGTAAAGCCGGAGTCACAGAAAATTGTTCCTTTGCGCAGATTACCGAGATCTGATCACCGGATTCCTGGGCCTCCAGAGCAGCCGTAAAACTTAAGACCAAATTGAGAATCAAAATGTAAAGTTTTCGCGCTAAAGTCTTCACTGAAAAAGCCTTGATCCTAATCTTTGCGATATCCTTTATAATCATGACTTAGTCTCATACTCTAAAGTGATTCTTACTCCATAAAAGAAATAGTGGAAGTGTCGGAATTGTAACTATTTCAAGACTAGAAACGAAATCTTTTTGCGCTTTTATACCAGCGATGGAAAAAGTTTTGGTCCTTGAGGATGAGGTCGACATTGGACACCTTGTAGAATTCAATCTTCGACGAAAAGGATATGACGTTGCGGTAGAGCACGACGGGCGAGAAGGGCTAGGAAGAATCCTCAAAGAGCGACCAGATTTAGTTACTCTCGACCTAATGTTACCTGGAATGAATGGGTATGAAGTCCTGAAAGAAATGCAGCGAGACCCGAGATCTTACAAGATTCCAGTGCTAATGCTTTCAGCAAAGGGCCAACTTGATGACCGAATCAAAGGTCTTGAATTAGGCGCCTCTGACTACATGACAAAGCCCTTTAGTCCCAAGGAATTGATCCTGAAAGTTGAGGCTCTTCTGAAGCTGACCCGATCAACCTCTTCCATGGAAGAATTTGAATTTGGACCCTTTCGCTTCGATCAAAACAATCTCTCATTCTATCTGAATGATGAGCCCCTTTCTCTAACTGTAATCGAATCCAAGCTTCTTCTTTTTCTGTGCCAAAGATCAGGCCAAACACAGAGTCGTAATGATCTTCTTAAAATTGTTTGGGGGTTTAATGATGACGTTCACAGTCGCACACTGGACACCCATATGAAACGACTTCGTCAAAAACTAGGGGATTCAAGTAAACTTATTGAAACAGTTCGGGGGGTTGGCTACCGCATCTCCTTTTAACACTTATTTCAAAATAAGTGTAGTGGGGGAAAATAAGCAAAGGACAATCAAGATCATAATTATTTATGGGTTAGAAAAAATTTTTGGGTAGCTATGGCCGAGATCTATGGAAAAACTGTATTGGATAAAGAGCCGCAAGATTTTGTGGCTGATGTAGTCCAAGAACTAAAAAACCCCTTATCGATCATTTCAGGTTACCTCGAAAACCTTAGAGAGCCAACTACTCTAAATGACAAAGATTTTAGGGAAAACGTCTTGGAAACTATGGAGCGGAATGTCGGCCGCATTAACCGTGTCGTCGACGACTTACTTACAATATCCAAACTAGAATCCCGCGAAAAAAGCCCCTTAGACCGAGGACTATTCAACATCGCATCTTGTGCTCGAAATGTCTTTGAACGCCTTGAGACTGTAATTAAAAAACAGCAGGCTGATGTCGACATACAGATACCAGACATAGAAATTGAAGGAGATGAATTTTACTGGAGCGAGATTCTTTTAAAGCTTATCGAGAATTCCTTAAATCAGAATCTTGATACAGCTGTTAAGATCCGCGTCTCAGCAGAGTTGAATAATGACGAGAGCTTTACGATCAGGGTCTGCGACAACGGAATCGGGATACCACCACCTGATCTTCCATTTATATTTGAGCGCTTCTATCGTGTTAAAAGACACCGACCTGATATTCCCAAAAAGGGCATTGGACTAGGTCTCTCAATTGTAAAACAAGCTGTGGAAGCCCATGGGGGCTCGATCAGGGTCAGATCGATCGCTAAGGTGGAAACACTTTTTGTTATCGTGGTGCCACACTTTAAAGATCTTATTGAAGAAATAGCGCCGTCTGCTTAGCGAAGAGTCTTCAGTTTCAAAGATGCCTACGTCGTCTACAAGTCCTTCATTTGAAACTAAAATCAAAAACCTCTTTCTGATTTTATACTAAAGTTACCCGAAAAATAGGCTTTAAAAAGTAGCTCTCACAAAGGTAGTCCATCCCCAAGAACTTAAAGACGAATCGTCCTCTCCAATCTCAGAAAGCGAACGATATTCTATCCCTGTTCCGATAACGAAATGGTTATCGTCAAAGTGTAGATTCAATCCAGTATAAACAGAGCTAAGCTGTCTTGATTCTGTCGATAGTGGAAATGCAGTTGGAAAAATGGTATCCGACCCAGTATCAGGGATCCCCCAATACGAAACAATTCCAGCTGGATCACGAGACCGGGCATATTGATAACGCGAAACTAGGCTCATTTTATCCTGCAGAAGCCAGTATCTACCCGCAGCAGTCACGCCATAAGCTGTGTTAACTGAGCTACGTGCTGCAAGAACTTCAGTATAGAAATCAAATCTCCCTGAACTATATTCACTCCCAGCAGAGACAATGTTCCGGTAACCTTGGCTAATACTCTCACTCTGCATTCCATCCATGTTGTAAATGTAGTCAAGATGCCAACGCTGGTAATTAGCCTGGGGATAATTACCATCACCACCACGATTGCGACTCGTTGCGACACTTGCCAAAATATATCCGTCGCCCTCAAGAGATGGAACACTACGATCGGCGTCCGAACCAAACCACCCAAGTTTCCAGTCAACATTCGACTCGCTGCCCTCAACCATAAAACCCACACTACTGGCAGGCGCCATCTGGGCCGCCAGTGGCGACATAGTTGGAAACCACCGAACTGATGGATCACGGCTATATTCAGTCGAAAAAGGTGGGGGATACTTCCCCGCCGAAAAAAACAAGTTATCACCAATAGGAAGACTTGCTCGCAGGGTCTCAATGCCAGCATACTTACCTGAATCCGATAAGGCTGAATCTACTGAAATCTCAATTCCTGATTCGCTTTGGACAGCAAATCCCACGCGACTCCGACTTATATCTCTTGCCCTTCCCAGCGATCGATCGTAGATCTGATATTCCAATAACCCTCGGGGGGAAAAAACCGTAGCAGGAGATAACTTGGTAGAAAATTTCGGAGCTATTTCATTACCCCAACGGGAAGGATAATTAATATTCAGCGGCTCCAAGTTTTGAGCATTGGACTCGAGACTTTTTTGAGAGCTTGGAAGACGCGCCGCCTGCTCAAAAACGCTCTGGGAAGAGTCTGCTTCTTGGTCAAGAAGTTGCAGAGCCTCATTGGCTCTCATTAGCATGACTAAAGCACAAAAAATTACGACCCATCTAGTTTTCATTTTTCATCTTGTTGATCTGAGGGTTCCAGCCCTTCCTTCACATTTTCAGACTTCTTTTTAAGTGATTTTTCATCCACCTTATTTTGGTCTGCATCTTCAGAATTTTTTAAGCTTTCCCGCAACTCGCGGCGCTTTTGCTCAAGGCGTTCTTGCTTTTCCTTTTGACGCTTTGCAGCACGTTCGACACGGCGCTTGTATTGCTCGATCGACTCTTTGCTCCCCTTCTTAAGACGAATTGCTTCTTCAATCAGAGGCAGGGCATCTATGTAATTTTGAGATTTCACTAACATACTCGCAAGTCGTAGATTGGCCTTGTAGCCTACACTAGGATCACTATCACCAATTACGAGTGACAGATTTGCGCGAGCCTCAATTCGAAACGCCTTAGCCTCATCCTCTTCTATTGCCTCCTCCGCAAGCTTCCCGTAAATTTCTCCTAATCTTAAACGACTCTCACCACTGGTGGGACTGATCTTGAGAGCTTCTTTTAGTAATTCCGCAGCATCTTCCAAACGTCCCTCTGACTCTGCAATTTTAGACTCAACTACAAAGATGGCAGTTTTTTGATCTACACTCAATGTCTCCTCCGTTTGAGCCCGTAAGGTCGAAATCAACTTCGCGGCCTCCTCCGGTGCTTCAAGCTGAAGCAGGTAACCCGCAGATTTCAAAGCCCGATTGATGTCGACAATCTCACTGATACGAATCGCACTTAGATATGCTCCAAGAGCCAATAAAGGTTCCTCTTGATTTGAATAAATGTCGCCTAAAGTATTTAAAGAAATTTCATCGGTAATTCCTTTGAGCTTAAGCACCTCATAATTCTCAGCAGCCCTCATGACTTCTCCCATCTGGATGTAGCAGTTAGCCTGCTGCTTCCACATCGTTGGATTATCAGGATTATCGTCAATCAAGGACTGCATCATACGAGCAGCCTGCGACCAATCCTCCTTCACTAAAAGAGCCTGGACTAAGCCTACCTGCCAATCTCTCTCTTTGGGATTTATTAGGTAAGCTTGGCGAAAAGCCGCTTCAGCAGCGAGGGCTTTATCATCAGCCAACATCGCATGCCCAAGGAGTCCATAGCTCAGATGATCACTATCACCTAGAGCCATCGCTTTGATTAGGTGGGGAGTCGCTTCAGCAATCCGATCAGAGCGAGCATAGAGCAGGGCTAAGTTTTTATGTGCGCGGCGATACTCAGGAAAACGCTTGAGGGCGGTCTTGTAGGCTAATTCCGCATCCTCATTCCGACCATTTTGATAATAAAGATTACCCAAAGTGAAAATAAGTGCAGCCGAGACGTCTTTGCCCTCAACGTTAGAATCCTCTGGGTTTTTTCTTTCCTCTACAAAGGCAAGTAACCGAGACTCTGCCTCTTTGAATTTTTGAGCTGCTAGAATCTCTGACAATTCTGCTATTAACATAGCCTCCTCCTGATCAACCTTTGGCTCAACCCGAGGAAGAAATCCGTAGCTCCCAACAAATTTCTTCCCAAAATCTGGAGTTTTGAACCACTCAGGTGACACTTTTATCACCTGCGAAAAAATCACTAGTTCAGTCAGAAAAAAAAGGATGCAAGAGCGTAGGATCATTGATTTAATATGTTGTGCTATTTATGAAAAATCTGAAGATTCGTTATCGTGACAAAACCGTCACCCAACTCTAATTTCAAACGGGATTTTGATACGAGCCTTGGCTCGGCGACCATTTTTAACAGCAGCCTTAAATTTATAACGTCTCACTGCCCTAAGCGCAGCCTCATCAAGTGCTACAATCCCCGAGCCCTTAGAAATTTTTATCTCTAAGAGTCTCCCATTTTCATCAACAAGTCCAGAAACGACAATGCGCACAGCCCCTTGCCGCGAAAGTGCCCTTTTTGCCGAATTTGGGACGCTCAGAGGAGCTTTAGAACTTATTACTGGGTCTGAATCGACCCCGGAAGACTCCATACCACCACCCCCACCTAAAGAAACTGAAGGAGAGACATTTAAAAGAACCCTTCCACCCGTGCCAAGCTGAAGGTCTGCCAAATTGATAGGGTCCACCTCGATTTCATCGTTGGCATCCGTAATCTCAGGTTCTTCAATCTCTTCTTCAATTTCCTCCTCTAGCTCGGGCTCAATATACTCTTCTGGCTGTTCAGGAGCAACCGCAGCAATGAGCTCTGGCTGTGGAGACCCCATTCCCTTTTCGAGCCTCTGCATCAAAGGTATAAAATAAAATACCATGAAAGTAAGAACCCCCCCTCCCAGAAAGATAATGGCCGTACTGAGAAAGCGATTTTTCCGAGGAGGCCGGTAAACATGACGCGGTTTCATGAGTCCGTCAGAGTGATTCTTTTGGGATTAGCACCGCCCTCAAGGCATGCATTCTGCACCTCATATGTCACCCCATTGCGGGACTGCGGGTGACTTTGGATAATAATTGGACTGCGTTGTTCACGTTGAATTTGGGATTCGACAATTCCAGGAATAGCGCTCAGTGGAACAACTCGATCACCATAGACGATTCGACTATCTTTACGGATCAAAAGAAGTAAGGTTTGATCGTCATTAGCTTGCGCTGAACTTTCGGAATCCTCGGGTCTGTTTACTGCAAATCCATCTTCTTCAACAAATGTCGCAGTCACTATGAAGAAAATGAGCAGGATGAAGACGCAATCAATCATCGGCGACAAATCCGGCTCGGGATCGCTATCCTCGATTTGAAATCTATCTTTGGTGAGTGGCATTCTATTGGGTAGCTGCGGTTAGTTTTGTCCTTTTCACTCCAGCAAGAAGGCACTGCTTTTCGACGTCTGAAACAACTCCTCTGAAAGCATTGGTGTCAGCTTGTATAATGACCGGAAGTTCTTCGTCCTCCAAAAGCATCGGACGCACTACGTTTTGCACTCCTCCCACACCGACCTCTTGTCCACCGTGGAAAACCTTATTTTCGGCGGTCACAGCAATCAAAATTGAATTTTTTTCAAGGCGCACACCCTGACTCGCCTGCGCCCGAGTCACCTCAACACCAGGCGGCTTCTGAAAAACCGTCGTGACGATAAAAAAAATCAACAAAATGAAAACGCAATCAATCATTGGAGAAAGATCAGGCTTGGGTTCATCGCTCTCACTAAAAGAAGAGCCACTGCGACGCATTAGACTCATACCTTACGGAATTTTGTTATGATAATCGAGCTTTGGAGCTGGGCCAAAACACCGTTGATTCTATTACGCCTTTCGCGAATCAACAAAGACATAAACATGCCAGGAAGAGCGATCACAAGACCAGTAAGCGTAGTGAAAAGGGCTTTTTTCATTCCGGCGGCAATCAAACCCATGCTCTGTTTACCCCCACCTGCAGCAAGGCCATCAAACATATCCAACATCCCACCTACCGTCCCAAGAAGCCCAGTCATCGGAGCTGCAGCGACTAGTGTAGTTATGATGATGAGCCTCCGATCAATCGAAGCAATCAAGATTTCACGCATCTCGTCAAAACGGCGCTGAACTCGTTTTATCGAGAGTTTTTTACCATGAATCGCGTAACGAATGACCTCACCTACTCGACCTTCAGCAGTCTCGGGATCATGAATCCAATCAGTCCATTGGCCTCCTTGTTTCTGATTTAAATTACCACGAAAAACAAAATATAATGAAGCCGTAGCAGTTGTATAAAGAAGGAATGCAACTACACCAAGAGCCATCATGACAGTACCTCCATCGGTAAAGATATCGACAACTTCCTGTAAATTAAGGAGAATTAACATCGGGACTAAATTAGCTCTGCTTCGTCAAGATCGAGGTCTTCTGGCTCCTCGCGTGAGGGTTTTTTCCCAGCTGCGTCCTCAAGCTCAGTCGTGCCATTTAGCATAGAAAGAGCAACGCCTTCAGCCTGACCGAATTTTGATTTAGCCAGACTCTTTAGCATCCCATGAATAATGATAACGGGAATTGCAACAATGAGTCCCATGGCAGTTGTGATCAGGGCCTCACTAATACCAGCAGAAAACGATTTTGAATCACCCGATCCACCAATGGACATCATCGCGAAAGTTTTCATGATACCCAAAACTGTTCCAAGCAGCCCCATCATCGGAGCAGCCGCGGCAACCAATGCAAGGAAAGGAAGATAACGCTCCAAACGTGGTTGAATCATTCCCAGCTTTTCAAGAAGAGCATCCTCGAGAATTCGCCGCTTGTCATAAAAATAAGTCACCCCAGCCGCTACCATCTTCCCTCCTAAACCTTGAAACTCCTGCGCCTTTGAATGAGCATTTTCAGAATCTCCGGATAAAAGATCATCAAGAATATAGTTAAGCTTTGTCCGATTAGGAATTGGAAAGTGGCTGATCTCGATCACTTTCCAAATTGCAATTAGGATAGCGAGTAGACCGAGGGCCAAAATACCATATCCAACCACACCACCACCCTGAATATAGTCGGAAAATGATTTCTTCACGCGAGCAACTTGAATAGCTTTCCCCATCGAAGCATCTACGGGAACACTTGAAGAACCGGAATTCACTAACTCTGAAATAGATTCACCACCTTCTTTGAGCAGGGCGAGATTTGGGTAATCCACTCCTTCCGCTGTAGTGATCGATGTGAATCCCAGCACCTCATTATCGTTCGAAGCAAAATAACCCAAGGGGCCAGCTATAGCGAACTTTCCCTCTTCAATTACATTCCCTTCAGTAATGGCGCTCCCGTCAAAGCGTTGCCCACCTGAAACTGCTTGAAGGCGATCCGCCGAAAGATGGAGCAGAAAAAGGCGCCTTTCAATTTCAGCGACCAGATTATCACCTGCTGTATTTGCTAACTCCAACCGTTTTTTTAACTTATCACCAAAGTCCTGTTTTTCAGCTGGATGGATTCGGTCTTTCATTCCACTCCCAAAACTCCTCAGGGAAGAAAGAGTATATTCAAACTCTCCTTTTCGACGTGCTAGCTCATTTTTGAGCTGGCGTTGTTCACCAGCTACGTTTTCTTCAGCTTTCAGAAGATCTGATAGTGTTTTATTTTGATTGAGAACTTTGTCATCAATCGTCTCAACTTTTTTTATGAGATCGCCCGCTTCATCGGTGATTTCCAGCTGCAAAGAACGTAATTTTTGTTGAGCAAGTCGTAGATCTTGAACTGCCTTTTCTTGCGCGGTTTCTGCAAGAATCGAACCAATTAGAATAATAAAGAAGAAGATAGGTTTCATCTGATATTTATTTTGCAATTTCAATTGGGAGATCGATCAAGCGCAAATCACTGTCCCCTTTGCCTACATCGATTAACTCACGTATCTTTATGACTGTCTCGGAATCAGAAATTTTTTGTTTATCCCAACCCTCTGGACCCGGTTTTAAATGATAGGCAACATTACCTTCGAGATCAGAAGCAAAGCCCATTGCCAGCCCAAAATAAATCCCATCAAGAATTACTTTTTTATCCCCTAGATCAGCAATTAATCCTTCAAACGGTGTAACGACCTGATTGAACTTCTCAGCCTCAAGAAGAATCGTGATCATTGGGGTTAAGCGAGCATTCAAAGCAATCTTATCCTTATCATTACGCCCTACAAATCCTTGATGATCCGTAATTGCTTTCTGGATTTTCCCCTCGTTGACTAATTGCTCGGGAAGAAGCGGAATGACCGCCGACACTTTTTCATCAAGTTGATCTAAGCCATTTCGCAGAGCAAGGCGTGCATCATCGTAAGTCTTTTTTTGAGCAAGACTATTCTCAGACTGCGTATCGAGTTTTTTTTGCCTCTCAACAGCTGAGAGAATTTCAGCTTCAAGTTGGGTCGCCTCAGCTTGAAGCGCTTCGTTAGAATTTTGCAGGATTACTTTCTTGTCCTGCCATTCCTTCTTTTTCAATTGGATTTCCTTCATAACAGAAATCCATTTTTGCACCGTAGCACGGAGAGCTTTGTTGGCTTCAACTCCTCCAATCTGGGCGTTTAGGGGTATTGCTAAGACAAGGAATACTAAAAAAAAGCGCAACTTCATAATCTGTTTAGTATGAAATCAAATGGGAGGGGTTGCGAAAAAAACCCTACGGTGACACGTTTGTCACTTTTGAGGTCCAATAGGCTCAAATTCAAAAAGAAAAGAGCCGCCCCCCAAAGTGGGAAGCGGCTCTTGATTTGGATTACCTGCGAAAATGTAATACTTTTACCTAGTTTCTTTCGATACGGAAGAAGAGCTTAGAGACTCCTTGGGAAGGTTCGAAAGAAATCGAAGCGCTCGCTGAATCAGCAGTAAGAGTCGCATCAGTAACGTCTATGAAATCACCTTGCAGCGTAGATGACTGGGTAACCTTGTAACTAGCGCCAGGCTCGGCTAAGAAGTTGATTGTATAAGTGACTCCGTCGAAGGAGGTTGAAATTACACGGAGGTCGAAAATCTCACCAACGAAGGCATCAGCAAAGAAACCATTCGAATCTGCGTAGGTCCAACCTGCGGCCCAATTCTCGCTACCAAAGGCTCCTCGATAGTTCGTTGAGGATGGTGCTCCGGCCGTCAGCCCGTTGTTCCAAGCCTGAGAGCTAAGTTGAGGACGTGGATCAATCTGAGTCACTTCGCCCACCGCATTAC
>JAKMGP010000148.1 GCA_022424905.1 Akkermansiaceae bacterium
TCATTGGAGGGACTCAATTTGGGCTTGGGATGGCAATTAATGATGGCGACAAAGATACTCCTGGACAAAAAGGATGGGGGGGGCTCGGGGCTCACGCCATCGTCTTTGGTAAGAGTCCAGAGCAAACAGCCCTCATTACGCTAGCTACGGCAAATGATATTGAAGCAGGAAAAGAGTTTCACTCAGCAAAAACCGCTCCGGGGGAGATTGTGATCGACGGGAAACTTGATGATTGGCAGGGCGTTCCTGTCCTTTCTGATCCTCGTTTTGCAATTCCAAAGGGATCTGGAAGTCGTAAAGATGGCGGGAACCTTTCGCTGTTTGAAGTCCATGCCGGGGGGAGCTGGAGTGGACCGGATGATCAGACTTCAGCAGTCCAGATTTCCTACGATGATGACAACGTTTATTTCGCATTTTTAGTTACGGATGAATATCACGAAAACTCCGCTAACAGTGCGTGGAATGGCGACTCGGTTCAGCTCATGATTGCTAACGACAAGCAGGACACGCAAATCGCACTTTATAATTATGCACTCGGTGGCGTTGAGGATGACTTGGGCGGTCAAGTGATGCTTGAAGAAGCAGGGGTGGGTGGCACGACCGCTTTTGTTTCTCGTGACGTTGATGCTAAGCGGACGATTTATGAAATTAAACTGCCGAAAGAATCCATGGAGCTTGATTCGCTTGAAAGTGGGGTGCAGTTCGGACTCGGGATGGCAATTAATGATGGTGATAAAGATACTCCCGGACAGAAAGGCTGGGGAGGACTCGGGGCTCACGCTCTTGTCTTTGGAAAGAGCCCAGAACAGACTGCGCTCGTAACACTCGATGGCTATGCTCCTCCGAGTGAGCCTTGTTTTGTTTCGGCGATCACTGGACCTGCTGTGACGAGCCTTACTAATTTTTCCTTCCGGGGCAATGATTTCGAAGGTTGTGAAGTCGACCCAGCCTCTACGAAGCTCTTCATTGATGACGAAGAAGTTGAATTGGTAGCCGGTGCCAAAAAGCAGGGAGCTACTGATTTCACACACACCCTCGATGCTCCCTTTGAGACAAATTCAGAGCATACCTTCCGTATCGAATTGGTTGATACTTTGGGCAATATTGTTGGGACTGAAAGTGGGATCGTGAAGGCTCCTATTTTTGGGATTCTCACACCGGATCTTATGGCATCTGGGATCAATACCTCAAATCCTGGCTTTATATGGAGAGTGATTCAAAATGGGGCTTTTATCCAAGAATCCCTAGCAGATACAGAGCTTAACTTGGCGGGAGAATTTGCGGACGAAAATTTTGCTGATCCAGCTTTGATTGGACCTGCGACTGGTCCTGGGGTCGTCGCTGGGCCGCTCCTTGAGTTCGAAATCCCTTCGGTCATCAACCTCAATCAACTGGGAGGTGACTCTGCTGGAAATTTCCCTGATGATCTTCAAATGCCTGGAGTTCCTGGCCTGAATTTTATAGCTGATGGAGCTAGTGCTGAGATTGTTACTTTCGTCGAATTTCCCGCAGGCTTCAACACCGTTGGGGTTAATAGTGACGATGGATTTCGGATGGAAGCTGGACCACTTGATCAGCCTGAAAGTCGCGAACTTTTAGGTGAGTTTGATGCGCCCCGTGGTGCTTCCGATAGCATCTTTGTCTTCAACGTGATCGAGGCTGGAGTCTATCCGATCAGAGTCATCTGGAACAATGGGGGAGGTGGTGCAAATATTGAGATCTTCTCTATTAAAGAGGATGGAACTAAAGTCCTATTCAACGATGTCGAAAACGGTGGCCTAAAAGCTTATCGTGGCGCAGGAGGAGCACCCTTTGTGATCACTGCAATTTCCACCGCTGCCAATGGTGATGTTTCACTGACGTGGAATTCACGAGCCGGACAGAGTTATGCGGTTCTTGCTAAAGATAATCTAGACGAAACAGATATCAGTCTTTGGGATGAGCTTGATGATAGTATTGAGTCACAGGGCGATTCGACAAGTATTGTCATCTCAAGTGAGGCAGTGAACTTTATCGCCAAGACTGGGAAAATCTTTTTCCGAGTCCGTAAACAGGAGTAGGGCACTTCTTTTCTGTTTCAAAAACCACTCACTTACTTCGGGACAAAGATACCGCTTTGATCTTTAAAAGGGGCGAGTCTGAACTGATCTTGAAGTTCGTAAGCTTTGACCGCGATCATTACATCTTGGTCGGTAAAAATCTGATTATTGGGGGGATTCTTTTTCTCTCCGATGATTTTGGTGGCAACCGCCTTGCAGATGCCTTTAGGAAGCTCGTGGATCAAATCTGGGCTTGGGATTTCAGGGAAGAGCCCATCGGAGTGTTGATTATTGAGCCATTTCTTGATTCCCTCATCGGTAGTTTTAGCCGGGAAAAGGTAGACTATCCCGGTAACGGGAAAATTTTTGTCTTTACTGCTGATATGGAGCCTAAGAACGGCCTGCTGGTCAGGAAATGTGTAAAACAGAAGAGTGTCCCGAAAGCCCAACATGGAATGACGAATCTGAAGTTCTTTGGTGGTGTCTGCCTCGAGTTGCCGTTCTTTCGCAGAGAGAGGCCCGCTCAGGGCTGATATTAAAAGAGTTGAGGCGGCCGTGATTGAATGAGCAAATGGAATCATGGGAATGTAAATATTGGGTCTGCTGGTTTGGTTGGAATTTAGGCTCCGTCAAGTTGAGACACTTAGGAGTTCAATTTGTTAGAGAAGACTTAAAGATCAGCAAAGAATTCTATTCCCGCTGATTTTTAAGCGAAAGTGAGTGTCGTTTTTGTGAGGGGCTAATTAAATGAATAATTAAATGCTAGCATTCCATCTGGGTGTTTATCTTTCAGGTGAAAATTACCGGGCTATGTGTTAGATAAGGTGATGCGGACTAACTTTTGAGGTTCAACCAGAATGGGCTTCGAAGGCTTTTTTGGCCCGCCTAGATAAGAGATGTAGCCCTGGAATGGCCTCTGACGGATATTGATAAAGACGACGCAGATCTTGCTACTTTTTCGCTGGAGCTAGGACGGTTTATTCTGTGTTGGGGGATGTCTTCTTCGAAGCAACTAGGACCGACCTCCCCAAAAGGTGTAAACATAATAAAACCACGAAATCTTCACAATTACTTCATGTAAAATACACAAACTGAGTGTTATTTTTAGGCTTGCGTTTATGTTAGTGTAGTTTCTGGGAACCTACCCAAAGGAGGGTAACAATAGTTTTAACATGCTCTTTTACAGTATTTGTTTTTTAGGTTATTTCTCTTTATGACTTTTAATCTATCAAGAGAGCTGTTAGAGAAAGATACCCTTTACCTATATGACAAGTGATATCGAACCGTTAAAGAGGAGTGATTACTCTGAAGATGTTGAATTAATACTTCGAAAGCATGGGAAAGACTATTGTGAGAAGTGCGGGAATTTTATCCATGGTTCTGAAGTGTCTCCAGAACGACTTGAGGGTTGGGTATCAGGTGGGGAAAAAGTGATTTGCCCCACGTGCCGTAATATATTTGCACTTAAACGGAGAATTGTGATCTTAGTGGGGCTCCTCTTAGCTGCGATTGTGACAATTATTATTCTCTAAGTCGACCTGTAGCCACAGGCGCGATAGAGTTTTTGTTCAAAAAGAGGAGTCTGCTTTTTGGACTTGTGGTGGCTGGTCGGGTGAGCAAACCAAGGTTTTTGGTTTTGGTTTTTGAGTGAGGAAGAAATATTCTGTATTCCTTTCAAGATGGAGCCGTTAAGAATGAGGGGATTAGTTGCCGCTGTGGTAACGCCAATGAATGCAAAAGGCGATTTGGATTTGGGAGTTGTTCCCCGAGTTGTGGATTATCTTGCGTCAAAAGGGATCACAGGGATCTACATAGCTGGAAGCACTGGAGAAGGGATGTCCTTGACCGATGAGGAGCGTCGTGGAGTAGCTGAAGCTTATGTCGGTGCGGCAAAGGGGCGGATGAAATCCTTCGTGCAGGTGGGTCATAACAGTATGAGGGCGTCTGCCGATTTGGCAGGGCATGCTGAATCAATTGGAGCTGATGCAGTATCGGCAACCCCAACAGGTT
>JAKMGP010000174.1 GCA_022424905.1 Akkermansiaceae bacterium
CTGTTGATGATAGTTCCGGCTCTGTAAACTCGAACTACGACCACGTCGCAAACGGACTAGCCTATCACGTCTTCGATGTTTCTGAAGGAGACAGCGACATCCAAATCAACATTACCAGCACCACTCAGAACCGCAGCCTGATGGGAATCGCATTCGACGGTGGGGTAGTCGATATTACTGACCCAACGGACTCGAACTCCAACGAAATCGGCGACAATTGGGAGACGTTCTACTTTGGTAGCCTTGGAGTCGTTGATCCCAATGCTGACGAGGAGCCGGATGGATTGACCAATCTGGAAGAGTGGCAAAATCTCACTCGCCCCATGGTCGCTGACACCGACTCTGACGGCCTTGAAGATGGCGAAGAAGTCGACACCTATTCAACCGATCCAACCGACAACGACACTGATGGCGACGGCTATGATGATAAATTCGAAGTGACAAACAGCTCGGATCCCACCGACAGCACCAGCCTTCCCCCTGTTCCATATGGCCTCATCAGCGTCGATCTTCAGGGCAGCAATGAAGGAGCAGCATTCCCCAGCGAACCCGTTCTCATGAGTGGATTCGAAGTCCGCGCCGGTATCATGACCGACGTATGGAATGCCATCAATATTCCGGGCCATCCAAACACCGCCACTGAGCCAAGCTTCGATTTGCTTGATTCCAATGGCGACGAAACCGGAGTAAGCCTCTCATTCACCGGAACAATCTCAAGCTGGTCCAACACTCCCGGGAACGACCCACTGACCGATGACTACTTGTTCGTCAATGCAGGCAACGCCGATTTGAGCGCAGCTTGGGAACTTTCCGGCCTTTCCCCATTATCCGAATTCACCCTCTTCACCTACGGCGGCCTCGCCCGCGACATGCTCCTGACTGTCGATACCGACGGAGACGGAGATCTCACAAACGAAACTCCAACCAACATCGATATCAACGGCTTCGAATTCACCGGCACTGTGGGCGCCAACGGAAGTATCCTGGGCTCAATTGATCCCGGCGCTTCAAATGAAGCAAACTGGGGGGGCTTCCAACTCATTCACACAGGGTCTTCTTTGAGCGGACTCAGAGTCACCGACATTCGCCATACCGACATCGATACCATCGAACTGACCTGGACAAGCAAACCAGGAAGAAGTTACACCGTGGAATCCTCCCTCAACATGGTCACTTGGACTCCCTTGCTAACCGAAATCGATGCTACCCCCTCGCCAGGAACGATCACCACCGTGATTGTCGATACTCCGGCCGCAAATGAATTGAGGAAGTTCTATCGCGTTGTCCGTGAGTAGACTGATCCGTCGCAAATTGAATTGATCGGTGCTATGCTACGGCATGGCATCCGCTGTCAAACACACACCTATAAATGATGACCCTCATTCGAAAGGGCGCTCTTGTCGCGCTCCCACTCCTCGCATCCGCAGTCACTCTCAAGGCATCCGTCACCGCTATTGGCGTTGATTCGACCACTCGTGCCAACTGGCGTACCGGTGCGGACCTCGAAGGCGATCAGGAGTATGGCACAAGCGGCTATGTCATCTTCGGCATGGGAGAATCGGACTCCGTTTACACCACCAACTACAACATCTCCTCCGCCAATTCCAACAACGTCTACAACCTCCCCGCAGGCGTCGGCGTGACCACCATCGATACCAACATCGGCATGTGGTCGGGCAATGGCAACTTCGGAACTCTGGAAGACCCCACCGCTGGAAATACCCTCACCAGTGCTCCTGTCCTTGCCAATTCGAGCGGAACGAGACGCTTCACCATCACCCGCTCCAACTCCGACACCTTCCGGCTCACAATCTTCACCGCTTCCGGCGATAACGAAGGCACGGAATACAGCGTCTCGGTCGATGACGGTAGCGGCTCCCGGTCCACCAACCATGACCACACCAGCAACGGCGTCGTCTACCACGTTTTCGACATTTCCAGCGGCAATTCAGACATCACCATCGACATCGCCAGCACCAGCCAAAACCGATCCCTGACGGGCATCGCCTTTGACTCGGCCATCGACATCACCGAT
>JAKMGP010000242.1 GCA_022424905.1 Akkermansiaceae bacterium
TCCTAATGGTAGTGTCTTAAAACATTGGAGCCATAAAGGCATTAGTGATTTCTTAAATCGTAAGGTTCCAAAAGGTCTTCCTGGTGAGGGTCTCAAATACTATGATGAGTTAGTGGTTAGAAAGAAGGGTGATATTGATTTTGGCTGGGAACTTGAAGCTACACTTGATATTGCAAGCAGCAATCAGGCTCCTGATCTCTACCGTAGGTGTTTTGAGGCAAGTCTTTGGAAAGATGTTAATACACCTGCACCTCCTCTACATACATGGGATTTGGTTCAAACACGGATTCAACACACTAAAGAGCTGATGAAGTATTTAATGGAGCTTGCTGGTGACGTATCAGATGAAAGTGAACCATCAAAGTTTAACTACACCGTTATTGTGCAGAATCCACAGGTTCAACATCCTATACCTGGAGGGTCTAAATCTCATGAGTTAGGTCGTCGAGTAAAGCGTTGCGAAAAGTACGGGTTGGCTCACCTACCTTACGTAGAAGGTCTTCTCTTTAAATACTGGTGGTATGGTTTTAATAAGCAGCGACAGATGTAACGACCTCCTGTTGCGGAATCGGGTTAAGTAACCCCGGTATAATTAAAGAGAAGAGAGTGTCAGACTTTTCTGTCATTAAACCTTAAACTGCGTTTCCCTATTCCGAAAGTTTAACAACCACCCACCCCGCCGGGGAAAGAACTTGCGCGGGTCCTATATAATACGGGGAGAGATTTTTTTGAGCCTAATATGGGAACCTACTTAGTTTCCCCACTTCAGCAGCCGCCAGATCCGAATCGACATCATGATGCGCTTATTCGACTGGAACCTCGCCCGCGGGTGCTTCGGCCCCTGTGGCCGGGAGGGAGACCTCGCTGGCGACGCCTTTTAGAGCAACTCGAAAACCCTTAAAGTGTATCCTGTCGTAAGCGGGGTGGGAGTGACGGTAGGCCGAGCGAATTTGAGCCGCATGACTCCAAAAGCACCCTCCACGTTGAACCTTTGACTGTGAATCTCTTCCTGGCCTTTTCCCTTGAGGATCGATAGCGTCCCCCTCGGGATAGGGTCCTTCCCCGTCATTCGCACCAGCGTGATCATTGCACCATTCATAGACATTCCCGTGCATGTCGTGAAAGCCCCATGGATTAGGTCGGTATTGGCCAACGGGTTGAACTATACCTGTAAAAGGTCGCGCATTGGGTCCACCGTAGTTTGCTTTATTTACATCGGCATCATTACCCCACGAATAGGCGGTGGTGGTGCCGGCACGGCAGGCGTATTCCCACTCAGCCTCAGTCGGCAGTTGGAAACCCATACCCTTGGGTAAACGACCGGCCTTTCTTTCCATTGCGGTCAGCTTTTTGCAGAAGGCAATCGCATCCTCCCAGGACACTCCGCCGACTGGAATATCCTCGCCCTGCTTGTATCCATCCTCGATGTATCGACTGGGGATGGCTCCCATCACCCATTTGTATTGGGCCTGGGTCACCTCGTACTGTCCCAAATAGAAGCCCTGGGTCAGCTTGACCCGATGCTGATTTTCGAAAGGGTGACGTAACGGCTCATCTTTCGGGCTACCCATCATGAAGGTGCCCGGCTCTACCCAGAGCAAATCGAGCGTGGCGTCGCCAAAACGCACCTGAACCATTCTTTGCTTCTTGGGCGCTGCCGCATCGAGTGGCTTCATGTCACTCGGAGCGACTGGCATTTCCGTGGCGACTGGAATCTCACCCGCGGGGGCTTCATGCGCTCCTACGGTAGGCACCTCGCCGGCAGGTTCATCGACCTCTGCAGCCGGGGCTTCGTTTGCAACGCGCGGCATGGGGCCGTGTGGGTGGGCGATTGCCGCGGTTGGCAGAATGACTGAGGTGATCATACTACAGGCGATGAAGGAGGACGTTTTCATGAGGAAGGAAGTTATGGTTTCGTGAGGATGCAACCCCCTTTCTCCCCCATCCGACCCGGTCCAAAGGCGGCTTCAAAGCCCTCCCGCTAAATGGAAAATGCTGGTAGTCGCCCTGAACATTAGGTTAACCTGATTTGATATTATGAAACTTCCTAGATATTGGGCAAAGGGGTCGGCGGGAAAGGTAATGGAGGACTTCGCCTGCTGGGGATGGTCAGACATAAGCATAGAGGAGGCACAGAAAAGAGGTGAGCAACGAGCTGCTTCTGTGGCAAAGATTATCCGTAGCGGCCTACGACCGGACCACTATTTATACGGTGATCGTCCGATGCGAGAGAAGATTATCGAGGAATGGAAGAGAGAAGATGCAACGACCTATGCCGCCGTTACTCTGAATGCCTACGGTTGTCAGATCCTTAATACGGCAAGTGTCATGTTTGTTGACGTAGATCTTCCCATGATAACAGCTTGGGATACGCTCAAACACAAACTGGCAGGGATTTTGGGAAATAAAGAACCCTCTCCTAGAGAACGCCAGGAGTCCGAGGCTCTTGCCAAGATCGAGGAAATGATCAGGATGGATCGGCAATGCGGCATTCGGGCCTATCGAACATCTGCTGGACTCCGATACTTGTTCACCCATGCTCACGCCGACCCAACTGCCGAGAGCACGTTCCGTGCGATGGAAGCACTTGGCGCGGATCCACTCTATATGCGGCTGTGCAAGATTCAGGAATGCTTCCGGGCACGGCTTAATCCGAAGCCATGGCGTTGCGGAATAAAACCCCTACGGATCACTTACCCATGGGAGGATGAGACGGCGGAGCAAAGTGCGCTCCATTGGATTGCCGCCCATGAAAAGAAGACGCAGGAATATGCGACATGTTCGCTTATAAGCCAATTCGGATCCAAGACCATGGACATGGAAATTGCCCGCGTAGTAGAGTTTCATGACAGCGCGACTAAAGCGGAGTCAGGGCTGACACTTGCGTGAACAGGCACGATGCGGAATGGAGTGATAAGACATACATGGTTTGAGAGATTCGACACCTTGCTCGTCCCCATGCTAGCGAGATCGTGGTCTCAGCTCTATTTGTGCACAAGGTTTCGCTGTGGCACACTTCCAGCGGAAATTAGGTTCCAGACTTTGAGACGGCTCGCCCCCACCTTCACAAAAGGAAAACCCTCCAACTCATTGAGAAGAAGGGCGTAAAAATATGGCGGACAGGGTGGGATTCGAACCCACGGAACGCAAAGCGGGGTTTGAGGAAGTTTGGGGAAGTGTTTAACATACTATAAACCAGTGTTTTGTACATTTAGGGACTTGCTCGGATTTCATAGGCGGTGTATCACTATGTGTATCACTCCCCTATTTAACCATGGCTTTTCTTTTTAAACGCGAACGATCTCAATACTGGCATGCAGGCTGGAAAGATGAAAAAGGCAAACGCATCAATCGCTCCACAAAGCTCCCGGCTAAAGCTAACCTAAAACGAGAAGCCCAGAAGATCGCTGACCAGTTTGAGGATACCAGCCGGCGTCTCAGAACAGCAATGCAAGTCCGCCAGGTTATCACTGATCTTCATCAACAGATTACAGGTGAGGAAATCCCATCAAAGAGCGTTGAGGACTACGCTGAAATGTTTCTTGCGACCAAGATTGGTGAGACTAGTGAAGCGACCCTTAAGAGCTATAAGACTAATCTAAGGGACTTTATGGACTGGCTAGGAGAGCGTCGAAGCGAAGATCTTAATGACATTCGATCCACCGACATCGCGAGCTACCGTAACAGTCTTTTAGTCCGAGTCTCTCAATCGACAGCCACTAA
>JAKMGP010000218.1 GCA_022424905.1 Akkermansiaceae bacterium
CTTTTTGAGGATCAGACCTTTCTTGGTTGGGGCGAGGACGCCCATTGAGATTCTCTGAGAACCGATGTTTAGTGCGATAATCGACTGTTGATCAGCCATAGTTTTAGTGGGTGTGTGGGTGTGTGGAAAAAATTGGTGGCATGCCCCGCGGATTAGTTTTTCGGCTGAACTTCGGCGTAACGATCATACCAGAGAGCAGCAAAAGGAGTTTGCGTCTTGTCGAGCAAAGGAAATTTTGAAGTCGCTTCCACGCCCTTCAGCGCCTCACGCCACCATCCAGCTTTCTGCCCATGAGTGAAGAATCCGACCATCTTGCCACCCCACTCGATTTCACCACCAATGGCTTCAAGGTCAGATTTGCTTGCCTTGCTGCTCCCAGTGATACGCTTAAGAGTATTTGGGGAAATATAAATTGAGACGTAGACCGGCTCATCGACCGGAATATTAACATAAGTAACCGACTTACTGATTTTGTAGTTCTTGCGGTCCTGCCCCTTAACGACGACATGCCAATTCACGTTGATTTGATCAAGGTAGCCGTCCTTGGGCTCGTTGCGTAAGCGATCAGGTTGCAATTTGACCTCAACCTCGAGCCAATCCTTGGGTTTAAAGCTCTTAGCGTTGCCATCCTGTATTTCGGGAGACTGCAATTCGGTGAACTTTGGGTCGTCGACCTTGAACTTCGCATCCTTTGAGAGTTCGAGTTGCCCAAAGGCGCTGATTGGCAGGCTAAGGCCACACACAAGGGGTAAAATATTTGCGAAAAATTTCGGACGAATCATCATTTGCTGAAGGTTTTTCGGAAGGTAGGAAATCAGAACGGGGGGCGGCTAGCAAAAAACTGCCAAACCCTTGTTTTTTTAGCAGTTGACAGTGCCTCACGATTCTGCCCGAAGCTCTTTGACAAATCTGACGTCGTCACCCCAATCTTCTTTTATGAAGCACCAAGGCCGCATCAAACAACATTTGTCGGATCGAAAACGACTTGTTGTGGGTGCCATCGCCGACCCTTCCGCCTTGTCAATTAAACCAACAGACTGCGACGTAGTCGAATTGCGTCTAGATTCCCTAGGGACCGGCGAAAAGGTGCATCAATTTGCCAAAAACTGCCCACTCCCGGTTTTAATAACAGCGAGAGGGCCCGAGGAAGGTGGTCAAAGTAGCTGGTCAAAAGAAGAAAGAGCGCAAGCTTATCGAGCATTCCTCCCATATGCCGCCATCATCGACATCGAACTCTGTGATTTTGAAGGCCTTAGCTCGGTCATTGACGATGCCAAAGAAATCGGCATTCCCGTAATCGGCTCTCTCCATGATTTCGAAGGAACTCCTGAACCGGCATCACTAGACGAAAAAATAAACACGCGCGCAGACCTTCACAAATTCGCATTGATGGTGCAGTCCTCAAATGACATCAAAAAGCATCTCGAAATTTTCGAAAGACTATCCGGACGCGCCTTATCAGTCATGGGCATGGGACCACTCGGTGCCGCCGCTCGTCCCCTAATGGCTGAAGCCGGTTCTCTTCTAAACTATGGCTTTCTGGGTAACAATCCGACTGCCCCAAACCAGTGGCCCGCCGGATTGCTCAAGGCTACGCTCGCGATCTGATGATCTGATCACGGCACAATCTTCACTGGAGCTGGAGGAAGAGCCGCAAGGAAAGATTTTCCGTAGCGCTTGGTGACAACCCGATTATCAAGGATCACAACCATTCCTTCATCTTTTTTTGTTCGGATCAATCGGCCCACGCCCTGACGAAGTTTAATAACAGCTTCGGGAACGGAATACTGCATGAAAGGATTTCCACCTTCCGCTTCAATTTCTTCCAACCGGGCCGCCGTGAGCGGATGATCTGGCACCGCGAAAGGAAGCCGGGTAATAATGACATTACTCAAAGCCTCGCCAGGCACATCGACCCCCGCCCAAAAACTTTCAGTTCCGAAAAGAACGCTGTGCACATCATTACGGAATTCCTCGACCATTTTCTGCCTCGGCATACCCATTCCCTGCGCAAGAAGAGTCCAGCCATTGTCGTCAAAAAAATCCTCCATACTTTCCGCCACTGATCGTAAAAGACGATGACTGGTGAAGAGAACGAAAGCACGGCCCTCGGTCTTTTTTACAACACGCTCGATCCAGTGAATTAACATCTTTTCGTAGTCATCGTCGCGCGGATCTGGCATTGATTTCATGACATAAATGGCCATTTGCTTTTGATAGTCAAACGGGCTCCCGATTTTTACTGCCGGGACATGCTGCGCGCCAATACGTTCACGAAAGTAACTTAACTGGTCATCGCCCGTCCCCAGAGTTGCGCTTGTCGTGATACAGGTCTTATCCGGACCAAACAAAAGCGGGCGCAAACGATCCGCCACATTCACCGGAGCCGCATTCAAGGTAAACGAAGTTCCCTCGTAACCCGATTTTTCCACCCAATAGACGCTACCACCATCTTCCTGGTCGAGGAACATCTTCAAGCCGCCGTGCATCTCACGAAGTCGACGCGCGCCTTCCATCAACTCGCCTTTGCGCGTATCGTCTTCCGTTCCCTCTGCAACCTCCTCAATCGCGGCCCAACATTCCCGAAGTGGACCCGCCAAAGTATTCTCCACCAACTCTGGTTGCCTCACTCGACACTCCCTCCCCCAGTCGCCGAAGGTAACCGCGGCCCCGATGTTTTCGAAAAACTCATCAGCTTCATCGAGAACATTTTTAGCACAATCCATCGCCTCGGACGCTTGCGCATATTTCAGCAAACCCTTCCCAGTTTTCGGATGATAGAGCCGCTGTAAATCAAATCGTAATCCTGCTTGGCTCAACCGCAGGCCAAGAGATTTTGCAGCTACTGCTTCTAATGTGTGAGCCTCATCAAAAATCACGAAATCATTAGGAACCAAGAATCCCGATTCGTTTTCCAACATCTCTTCCTCAGGATTGAGGAGCGAAAAAAACAAGCTGTGATTTACGACAAGGACGCGGGCGCTTTGAGCAAACTTCCGGGCCTCTTGAAAAAAACAATTTCCGCGTGGTCCGCATGTCCGCTGAGTGCAAATGTGCGATTCGCTACAAACCTGCAACCACACTTTGAGCGACGGTTCAAAATCCAGATCACTCTTAGTTCCATCACGGGTCGACTCCGCCCATTTCCAGATCTCCATGAGTTCCTCTTGCTCGCTCGAAGTAAAAAGATCTCCACCATTATCCATGGCCCGGCGCAACCTCATCGGGCATAGATAATTCCCCCGACCTTTTAAGAGAGCTGCCTCAAAAGGCTCTGCCAAAAGTTTACGCACTATTGGCAAATCTTTCCCGATTAACTGCTCTTGTAGATTGATGGTGTGGGTTGAAATGACTGCCTTCTTCCCTTCGCGAATGGCATACTCCACCGCCGGGATCAAATAGGCCAACGACTTGCCGACTCCGGTTCCTGCTTCGACCACCAAAGAACGCTCACCCTCGAGCGCTTCGGCAACTTCGCCAGCCATTTGCTGCTGCTCCGCACGGTATTCAAAGTCAGGAGACTTCGAGAGCAGACCAGTCTCTGAGAAAACCATCCGCATCTCTTCCCCAAACGAATTACCACCACCAAGCGAGATCACTCCGATGAGTAACTTCTCACGCCACCAAATTCAACTGTCATCAACACAAGAACATCAATGCTAATTTTCCAACATTTATGTTGCGGTTTTTTTAGCACACGATAGTATCCCACCATGAACCGTCTGGAAAAAGGTGAACTCTCACGCCGTGAGCGACAGCTTCTTGATATCCTATACCGTCTGGGAGAAGCCACTGCGCAAGATGTGCAAGATGAATTACCCGACCCTCCCTCTTACTCAGCTGTCCGAGCTCTCTTAGCGACACTCGAGAATAAAGATATGGTCAAACACTCCAAGGAAGGGCGCCGCTATCTTTACAGTCCGGTCATTAACGAAAACAAAGCGAAACGCACTGCCCTCAAAAACCTCCTCGGTACTTTTTTCAAAGGGAGACCAGAAAACCTCGTCGCGGCCCTCCTCGATCCGAGCGACCAACAGTTAAGCGAAAAAGAAATCGCCGAGATTCGGAAGCTTATCAAGTAGCCCTACGCCATGATTGTTCCTTCGCTCGTCTTCTCTCTCCTCGCGGCCTTCGCGATGTGGGTTTTCGTGCGCCGGAACCCTGCCACTGATCCTCGAGTCACCGTGGCTATTCTCGCGCTGCTCCTTATTCTTCCGCTCCTTAACTTTCTTCCAAAATACTCAGTTTCGGTTGGAGGAAGCCTTGGCACATCGACCTCGCTAAGCCCTTCGATCCTCACATCCGCTTGGACCTTAGGATTTTTATTTTTCGGGTTACGTGGTCTTCTCGATGTTCTCTCGATGCAACGTTGGAATCGCGAATCAAGACTCGCTAATGATCTTACTGCGTTTCAAGAAACCTTGTGCGAACTTTCGATCTCAAGGCGTGTCGATTTGCGCATTCATCCTCGCCTCACCTCGCCAGTTGTTTCGGGGTTGATTCGCCCACGTATTTACCTTCCAGAAAGCTCGGCTGAGTGGTCTCCGCAAACCCTCAGGATGGCACTTCTTCACGAACTCGGACACGTCCAACGTCGCGACCTATGGATGGCGACACTCGCACACATTGTCTGTGTTCTCCACTGGTTCAACCCATCAGTCTGGTGGTTACGTCGCACTTTCCTGTCACAATGCGAATACGCTTGTGATGCCCACTTAGTTGAGAAAGGAACCGACCCTAATATTTACGCCAACGCACTTTGCGACGTTGCCCAATCCGCCGCCGCACCCCCTCTCTCTCTTGCGATGGCCGGTCATGTTCCTCTCCGGGAACGCATCATCTTTCTTTCGAGCGGGGGCCGTCGGGGCTCAGCGATTCTTTCCAGCCTCATTCTCGTGACAGCAAGCAGCGCGATCGCGATGAGCATGGTCCGCTTTGTTCCCGAGCGCGCAGTGGCTCCTCTCCTAGCTCCAATGGACGAGGTCGAAATTCGCTTCAACGCGGATCCATTCCCTGGAAATTAAAAAAACCTCTGCTGTTTATCGGCAGCCAAAAGCTGAAGAAAGCTTGCCTCGAAAAAAGGACTTTGGAAGTCCCCTCAATTTACGGCAGACTCTCCTTTAACTAATGGATCGTCACGTCAAGTCATCGAAAGAAGTGCTCGCTTGGATCGCGGCGCAACGTCGTGTGACCTCGATTAGTAGTGTCATTATTGCCCTCCTTTTGATGTTCTTGATTGGGATCCTCCTATACCTCGTCAACCTCAGCATCCTCGAAAAGGAAGTCCCCCAACAAGTGACCTATATCGCACCGCCTTCGGATGAAATCGATGACGATGCTTCGCAAAAAAAAGCGCAGATTCAAATTGCGCGCCGCCCAACCCCACCGGGCGGAGGGGCACCCTCGAAAATCATCTCTGCCATTACGATCTCTCCCATTGCGGCGCCCACGATGGTAGAGCCCACTCTCGATCAAAGCTTTGGGATCGACGAGGGCTTTGGTAATGACTCCGAAAAAGGGTTTGGCGGAGGAGATTTTGGAACCGTTCCTGGGGGAGCGGGCAAACGTTGTAACACTGATGACCGTCTTGCCCGTCTGGCAACCACCGGCGGTTCACCACAATGTGAAACCGCAGTCATCAACGCACTTCGCTACCTGAAAAAAAATCAACATGAAGAGGGCTTTTGGGGCGAAGAACATCGCTGTGGAATCACCGGGTTAGCCCTCTTGGCCTACCTTGGCCATTGTGAGACTCCGATATCCGAGGAATTTGGAGAGGTTGTTTTTAATGCCACCGTCTACCTCATCGATCGCGCCATGAAAAATAGAGGCCGGATTTTTGACGATCGAAAAGGCCCCTGGTGTTACGAACACGCCATCGCCACTTATGCCCTATGCGAAAGCTACCTCTTCAGCCGATCCTTTGGGTATCAAGTTCCTAATCTTAAAAAAGTCGTGCAAGAAGCTGTTCAATGGATCATCAATTCTCAAAATACCGTGGGGAGCTGGGATTACCGTTATGGCGGCGGCAGACGTTATGACACCTCAATCACGGCGTGGCACCTGCAGGCGCTAAAAGCAGCAAAATCGATTGGATTAAAATTGCCCAAGCTCGAGGATACCGTCAGCCGTGGCCTGCAGTCCCTGATTGACGCCCAGTTACCTAGCGGCGGAATTGGATACGATCCTAACCGAAAGGACGAGGGGAATTTGCCCCTAACGGGGGCCGGAGTGCTTTGCCTCCAACAACACCATGGACGAAGGGATTTTGATGCCCGCCAGGGGATTGGCCACATCGCAAAAAACTCCCGCTTTAACTTCAAAAAGAACGCCAACTTTTACGAACATTACTACGTTTCACAGGCAGCCATCAACGAAGGTGGTGCCTTCTGGAAGAGCTATAACAAGATGTTCCGCGACCAAATGGTTGCAAATCAAAATCAGGATGGCTCATGGCCCAACCCTCCAGGCAATAAGCATTCGGCCGGAACCGTTTATAATACCGCCCTCGCCACCTTGATGCTTGAGGTCTATTACCGCTACCTTCCGGGCACTGGGAAATGACCCTCATCAGCTCGGGAACAATCGACGGCTGATCATGAAACTCTCCTCAGACGATTTCTACAAGGAATTAGAACAAATCCACTTTCTCCTGACGTTGTAGTAGCACTTCAGAGAAATCATCACACCAGTTGTAACCAAATCAACACCAAGCTCATAAGGCTTGTATGAAGAAAAAAACCCGAACGTTATGAAATTTAATATCCTCCTCGCCGCAAGTTGTATCGCAATTGGTGCTTCCATCGCCTGGCTTGCCAAGGCCGACCCAAAGGCAGATACCGCAAACCCTGCTAAGCCCGCAGTCGAAGAAAAGAAGACCCCTTCAAAAAGCCAGATTACAGCTTCCGAGAATGAGAAACGCGAAGCCAGCAAACGCTCCATCGTCACCCCAGAAGAAGTTGCCCCACCCATCGACGCCGTCCCATTTGATTTTGAAGATGACAGCAGCGATATGGGTAGCCGAATGCAACAAATGTTCAAAAATCGCCAACAAGCCAAGCTTGATGCCCGTATTTCCAAACTCGTCGCCCAGCTGAAGCTTACTCCAGAACAGGAAGCGAGCCTCAAAAAGGCCGCTGCAGATAGGATGAATCGCTTTGGTGAAATGATGGAAGGAGATTTCGATCCATCCAATATGAGTGAATTATTTAACACAGACGTAATCGATGAAGCACTTGCCGAAATCCTCACCCCGGAACAGCAGGAAGAGCTTGAAGGCGTTAAGAAACGTGAGATCGCTAACAAAGTCGAAGCACAGGCACTCAAGGAACTCGCCAAATTAAGTAACCTTGATCTTTCCCAAGAACAAAAAGATGCGGCCTATGACATTCTTTACAAGAATGCCGAAACTTCGGTTGGAAATGAAACTCCAGCAACAGGCCTTGTTTCGATGATCACCGAGGGATTTGGAATAGAATTGGACTCTGATACCTTGGGAATTGCTACGGCGATGATTCCCAGCACCGACGATATCGAAAGCGGAGAAATTGAGCAGGACCCTCGGGCCATGATGGCACAGGCACAGGCAAAAATGGACGCACGGATCGACGCTAAAGTTGAGGCGATGCGTCCGGTTCTCAACGACAACCAAATGGATCAATATCGTAAGGACCTCAAATTAAAATCAGGTGGAGTATTCGGCGGCCTCTTTGGTGGTTTCACCACGGAAGGAGAGATTGAGATTCCTTTCGGCAACGGCGAATAGGCCACCCTTTATTTTTCAGGCCCGCGCTCATCCTTGAGCCGGGCCTTTTTTTCGCGCGCTTCCCTAAAAAAACTCTTCAACATCGCAACACACTCTTCCTCCATGACTCCCATTGTGATCTCACAGTGGTGATTCAAAGGTGGATTGCTTTGGAGTAAATTAATCCAACCCCCAGCGGCTCCTCCCTTTGGATCCATTGCCCCATAAACGACACGATCCGGTCGACAATGAACAATCGCTCCGGCACACATCGGACAAGGCTCCTTGGTCACGTATAAAGTCGCCCCCTCAAGCCGCCAATCACCATAGGCTGTTTGCGCAGAAGTCAGGGCCAACATCTCGGCATGAGCAGTGGCATCCTTGAGCGTCTCGACCTGGTTCCACGCTCTTGCGATAACTTCGCCATCACGAACGACAACTGCTCCAATTGGAACCTCGCCAACCTCATAAGCTCTACTTGCCTCTCGCAAAGCCTGACTCATAAAAAAAAGGTCGCTTTGAAAGTCGATCGGTTGCTCGCTCTCGAAGTCATATTCCATAGTTCTCATTAAACGATGTTTTGACTACTGGAAAGGCTCTCTTGCGAAAGGACCAAAACCCGACCGCCTTTCACCTGCCATTTGACATTTACTCCTGCCAGTTGGCATCCGTAAATTCGTTCCTCGTCATTATGAAAAGCTGGCCTCGGATCAATCGCCAAAACCCTCGCAATTAAGGCCATCGTCTCTTCACTAAGTCCCGCTTTCGCCTCATCACAAAACTCGACCGCAAGCGACTCGGGAGCTTCTTTGGCAAATCCTCCTTCAGCCTCGCGTAAGGATTCAGCATAAGGCAAATAAGGCTTAATATCGAGCACCGGGGTGCCTTCGACGAGATCCAACCCACTTACCTCCAAGGCCCCTTTGGAGACTGATTCCAGAGCGACTAAAGAAAGCCCGATTCGATTGGGCCGAAAAGGTGAACGGGTGGCAAGGACGCCCTTCTTGTGATTGCCACCTAGTCTCGGAGGTCGAACGAACCAGCGGACCTCATCTTCTTTTACTTGATCAAAAAGAAAGACAATCCAGATATGGCTAAACTCTTCAAGCCCTCGACTCGCGTCCGAGGGAACCTCGTCGGAAAATACAACGCGTCCACGCGCCTCAGGAACAATCCCGCTCTGCCGAGGCGTGCCAAACTTCTCACCGAAACAACTCTCGACCCAACCAATCGGGCGCATAGAAATTTCCTCGCTCATGTCTCCAGCAGAGCAGGAGCGGGATCAAGAGGCTAGTATTCCTTTTCAAGTTCATCACAAAGATCTTAACCTGTTTGAAACCCTGTTGGAAAATTGTGAGACCTACACCGAGAATACGCACCTTTTTCGTCACTTCCGCTCGTTAGGTAGACGCCACCCCCTAATCGGACTATTACTTTTTTAGCGACACGATGATCACCACCCGCTTTGCCCCCAGTCCAACTGGAAAACTCCACCTCGGCCATGCCTACGCGGCCAAGGTGGCTTATGATCTTGCAAATAAGGAAGAGTCCCGTTTTTTGGTCCGCTTCGAGGACATCGATCACACCCGCGTGCGCCCGGAATACTACGACGAGATCCTTAAAGATCTAGAATGGCTCGGCTTATCTTGGGACGGAGAACCATGGAGACAAAAGGACCGATTAAAACACTATGAGAAGGCTTTGGAACAGCTTAAGGAAATGAGCGTCGTTTATCCCTGCTACTGCACACGACGGAAGGTCGAAGAAGAATTGGCCCATCTGGCTCAAGCTCCACAAGGTCCCGAAGGGCCTCTTTACCCAGGGACGTGTCGCGGGCTTAAAAACGCTCCTCGCGACCGCGACCCCGCCTGGCGGCTTGACTCAAAAAAAGCTGCCTCATTGCTCGGTCCACTCAGCTTCCAAGACAAGATTCACGGAGACATCAAAGTCGTCCCTGAACTTCTTGGAGACGTCATCTTAGCACGCAAGGATATCGGAACCTCCTACCATCTTGCTGTCGTAGTCGATGACGCAGCCCAAGAAATCACCCATGTCACGCGGGGTGAAGACCTTCTTCCCTCCACTCACGTCCATCGGATTTTACAAAGCCTTTTGGGGCTTCCAGAACCGAAGTATCTCCATCATGAACTCGTGACTGATCAATCAGGTGAACGACTTGCCAAAAGAAACGACGCCCAAGCCATCGCCTCCCTCAGGAGGAGGGGGATTTCCGCTGAGGAGGTGAAAAAAATGTTCTCTACCGCATCGTGCAGCCCTAACTGACAAAACATATTTTCCTCCGTCAGCCCTGATCAGATCAGACATCCGGTCGGGGCTTTCTTGCAAGCACACCAATTCCGTCCATCTTTAATAAAATTTCATCTTCAATCTATGAAGCTTTTCAGCACTTCGATTCTTCTCGTTTTTCTTTCACTTGGACTTTCCGCCACTGATTTCCACCCGATTTCCTCAATCTCCAGTTCCACCTCCGGCCGTGACCTTTATTTGGTCAACAACCTAATCCAGGGACCTGGTTCGGGATTTGAAGCCACAGAACCCCACAATAGCATAGGGGGAGGTTCTACCAGTACTTGGGTCACGAATGCCCCCAATGGGGGAGGCGACTACTTCGCCAATGGAGTGGCCGACCCCGTTCTCATCATCGATCTTGGCGCCGACCGCGGTCTCAGCGAGATCAGCACCTGGGGGTATGCCAATTCCAACACAAATGGCGGACGTGAATTCAGCCTCCGTTTCGCCACGAGCACGGAAGGCACCGGAGGCTTCGGAAACTCAATCACCTACTCCCCTTCTTTTCAGGCTGCCTTCAGCGCCACCACCCGCGACTCAAATTCGTTCAGTCAAAACGTCACCGCCCGCTATGTGGAACTGATCTTCACCGACAACTGGCGAAACGGACAAGGTGGCACTCCGGGGGGAGACCGCGTGGGGCTTGGTGAGATTGCTTTCGAAGACACCGTTCCTCCTACTGACCCACTCTTGAAAGTCGACAACTCGTTCAATCTCGACCTTGATGGCTCCATCCAGACCTTCAACCTCGAAGTTTCCAATCTCGGCGCCACTCAAAACCTCACTCTATCCAACCTATCGTTTAGTGGCCCAAATTCCTCCTCATTTTTGGTCCTCTCTTTACCAGGAAGCATTATCCCTTCCAGCAGCGGAGTGATCCAGTTTTCCTTCAATCCCACCGGGATCACCGGCGCCGTGAATGCCTCACTGGATTTCGAGACAAACGATGCCACCCAACCAGCAACCTCAGTTGCTTTGAGTGGCTTCATTCACGACCCCCGTATCTCGGCCCCGGGCTTCTTTGACTTCGGCAACTTCGAGATCGGCGCCGGCCCGGAAACCAATTCAGTTACGATCAAAAATCTTGGTGGAGGACAAAGCCTCAGCATCTCTGGAACCGAACTTACCGGGAGTAACGCCGACAGCTTCAAAATCATCTCCGCACCTACCTCGATCGCTCCCCTTGGCAGCGATACTGTCACCCTTCAATTCGACCCTGCTGATGGCGAAGGCTCCTTCTCCGCCCAACTTCGCATCTCCAGCAATGATGCTATCAATCCCATTACGATTGTGAATCTCAACGCCCTTGTCGGAAACGCCATTCCAAATTCTGGCCTTCGCATCAACGAATTCATGGCCAGCAACGGCGACACCCTCAATGATGGCAACGGCGAATCCTCTGACTGGATCGAGCTTTACAATGCCGGCCCCGAACCAGTCGACCTCTCCGGTTGGTCACTCACCGATTCCGTAAACAATCTCAACAAATGGGAATTTCCTGCCGGCACATCCCTAATCCAAAATTCCTACCTGATCATCTTTGCCTCCGGCCGAGACACCGACAACTATGTCGATCCCGATGGATTTCTCCACACCAACTTCAAGCTCACCACCGGCGGCGAATACTTAGCGCTCGTGGAGCCAAACGGCACCACTATCAAAAGCGAATATTCTCCCCAATTCCCCTCCCAATTCGGAGATGTCTCCTACGGTACGTTCGCTGAAGGCAGCGAATCAACCGACCTCCTCGAAAACTCGAACGCCTCAGTTCTCATTCCACAAGACGGAACCCTTGGACTCTCATGGACCTTCCCCGTTTTTGACACCCAAGGTTGGATTCGCCCCGAAACCGGAACAGGCGTCGGTTTTGACAATAGCAGGGATTATTTTCCCTTCATCGATATCAATATTGGGAGCCAACTCTCTGGGAACGGCACGACCGCTTATGTCCGGATTCCTTTCGAGATCGAAGACACTACTCAAATCAGCACCCTCACTTTCCGCGCGCGCTATGACGACGGTTATGTCGCCTACCTTAACGGTAAGCTTATCACTTCTCGTAATGCTCCCGATAGCCCAACTTGGGAGAGCAGGGCTACCGCCAACGCCAACGAAAATGCCAATATTGACGAGATCGATATCTCCTCTTTCATCACCGATCTCCAAAATGGAATCAATGTTCTGGCCCTCCATAGTCTCAACCGCAGCGCCGGCAGCAGTGACCTTCTCATAGACGCTGAACTTACCGCCACCGCCCCTCCCACTGGCCCACTTCTTGCCGGGTATCTCGCATCACCCACCCCGGGTTCGGAAAACCTCAGTGGCTCTGCCAACCCTGGCCCTGAAATCATCAACGTTTCACATACTCCAAAACAACCGGCCGAAAACGAGAACATCATCGTGACCGCCTCCGTCTCGCCCAGGCTGATTACGACTGGGGATGTCGACCTCACCTACCGCGTTC